>NZ_LOTA01000032.1:0-1230 GCF_001521935.1 Burkholderia sp. RF7-non_BP4
GGTGGATTCAACCGGTCGATGCAACACACTAGACGCTGCGTAAGCAGTGGAGGTGTTGCAAATGAAACAGCGGCGCAGGATCTACTACACCGAGACTCAAAAGGCACTGATGTGGGAGCGGTGGCGCAAGGGTGACACGCTTCATCAGATTGCCCAACTGTTCGATCGCTACCATTCCTCTATTCAGGGGATTCTCGCCAGGACTGGCGGAATACAGCCAGCGCCTCGACACCGTTCAACGCTGGCCTTGACGCTTGCCGAACGCGAGGAAATCTCGCGCGCAGTCGTCGCCGGCCAGTCGATTCGATCGATAGCGGCGCGGTTAGGACGTGCGCCATCTACTATCAGCCGCGAAGTGCAGCGAAATGGCGGAAGGCAGTACTATCGGGCGATCCAGGCCGACGCGCTCGCCTGGGACCGCGCACGGCGCCCAAAGACATGTAAGCTGGTCAGGAATCGGACACTCGCCCAGGTTGTGGCAAGCAAGCTCCGATTGCAGTGGTCGCCGGAGCAGATTGCGGGTTGGCTCAAGCACGTGTATGCGGTCAACAAGGACTATCAGGTGTCGCACGAGACTATCTATCGGAGCCTCTATATCCAGGCCCGTGGTGCGCTGAAAAGAGAACTGCTGGAACACCTGCGCCGTTCTCGGGCGATGCGTCGATCGCGTCAACACACACTGAAGACCGAGGACCGCACGAACATCCGCGATGCCATATCGATCAGTGAACGCCCGGGCACGGCCGAGGATCGAGCAATACCCGGGCACTGGGAAGGCGATCTTCTGTTCGGCAACGCCAACAGTCAGATTGCAACACTCGTCGAACGCCAGACCCGGTTCGTGATGTTGGTGAAGATTGCCAGCAAGGACTCTGAAGCTGTCGTCAATGCTCTGATAAGACACGCCGGCAAGCTTCCGCAGGAATTGTATAAATCGCTGACGTGGGATCGGGGCACGGAGATGGCTGGCCACAAGCGCTTCACTGTCGCGACGGACATCAAGGTCTACTTCTGCGATCCCCAGCATCCCTGGCAACGCGGCACGAACGAAAACACGAACGGGCTGCTGAGACAGTACCTCCCAAAAGGAACCGACCTCTCTGCCTACTCGCAAGCCAAGCTCAACGCCATTGCCCGACGGCTCAACGAACGTCCACGCAAGACACTAAACTTCGATACACCGGCTGAACGATTCCATCAAGCTGTTGCATCGACCGGTTGAATCCACCA
>NZ_LOTA01000033.1:0-60305 GCF_001521935.1 Burkholderia sp. RF7-non_BP4
GAGCACAGTGGCGCCGCGCGAATCCCCTGACGCCGGTGCTCTATGCCCGACGCTGCTGTTTTTACACAGCCTCGGCCACTTCCGGACATCGACCGTGGCGGGTAGTGAGCCATTCGAAAGGCAAGATGTCATTTGGGAGCGGCCACTCGTCAGCCATTTTGCGGTCCACGTCAGAGCACGCGCTGCGATGGCTCAGAACATCGGGTGAACCCGAATTTGAATAGCAATTTCGCGTTCAGGCCGTGTTCCATCGTCAAGCGTGCGACTGATACGCCTGGCTCGGAAGCCAGCGTTGCCAGTCGCGGCAGAACGGCGACTCGCTTACAAGGATTGCTCACTATTTTCCGAAAAGATTCCGGGCTATCATGCATATGCGGTGAATAATGCCGCTGCCTGACCGAGATCCATGAGCAGAAACACCACTGTTGCATCCAACATTCAAGCCGGGGGACCCAATCATGCCTACGCCTGCAGAGAAACAAATTAAAGCGCAAATCGATTTGCTCTTGCAATTAAAACTGGATGGCATGGACCCTGTCGACGAGTCGAACTTGAAAAGCAGTATAGATGGAATCCAAAAGCAATATGAGTTGGCGGTGGAAAAGGGAAAAACCTCCGCTCAGCACAAAGATCTCAGCGACTCCATCGCAAAGAACCTCCCAGCTCTCGTGAATGGCATTTACGCAGCCAACAAGGCGTTCAAGAAGGGCGACTATATTTCGGCCTCCGCGTCGATGATGAGCATCTGCGCGAGCGTACTCCCGATTTTGACCGCAGCGACGGCAATGAGCGGGCCTGTCGGTGTACTTATCGGCGCACTGTTCTCGGTTGTGGCGCAGATTCTCAGTTTCTTCGCGCCGCAGCAGCCCTCGCTTGAAAGCAAGATCCAAAAGATGCTGGATCAACTCAAGACCGACGAGGAGATCGAGTCGATCAAGGGTTTCGGCCACAGTATCAGCAGCTACGCATCGTCGTTGCGTTGGAAATGCTCGGGTGAGAAGACGTGGATGGCGGCAGTCGCGCTCCCCGGTACGGTTTCCCTGACAAAAGGTTCAGCAAATGTCGTCGGAACCGGTACGAAGTTCAGCACGACTGCCGAGGTCGGTCAGTGGCTCACATTCGATACCGACGCGCCGACAAAACCCTACCAGATCGAGAAGATCGACAGCGATACGAGTTTGACGCTGGCAACGAAATATGACGAAAAGTCGCTGTCAGCCGGCACATGCCAGTACCGGCGTCGGAAGATCGTGAAAAGAAGCATCGACGAAATTCTGGGCATGCCCCTCACGAACGAGACCGAAGCGGACGCTTTCATGACGGAGTTGATCGCGCTCGGTTGGGGACTTGGGAGGGATCAGGCGAAACTCGACTCCCCGGTTTTCTTGAACTGGAAAGTGGCGGCATATCTCCTGAAGCCGTCGAATCAGAGCAAGGAAGGATGGCCTGAAGTCCTCGGCGTATGGTGCCAGACTTATATCGAATTGCTGACAGCAAACACGATGCTCAGTTGCATAATCAGTCGAGAAAAACTGGAGGCGGTGTTGGCCGCTACCCAAGAGGAGAACACGACAAGCCCTCTTTCCAAGGGGGTCCGGCGTCGGTGCCATAAAGCCGTGCTTTATCTTGGGGCACTCGTGAAAGCACTTCCCATTTCGTGGGAAGGGGATAAAAAGGAAATGCTCAATATCCTGACAGCCGTACGGCCTGTTGCGCGTGAGCGTGGACTCTACCTGCGCGTCGGACGTCGCGGGACCGGTCTTGGACTGTATGTCGCCCGGGGTAATGGCAAAGCCGGCCCCTTCGCGTGGGACTATAAGAGTAACACCGGTTGGCTTGGTAGCCTCTCCATCCATACTCCCAAGGCCCAGATTGACTCGTTCACCCCCCAATATGAACTTCTGGCGACAGAAAAAGGTCCGTCCCGTGTTTCGCACTTTCTTCTCGATTCTGTTAGTGGCAACCTGTCCGACACCGGCCCCGTGATCGGCGACGATCTCCGGGATAGGAGGAACCCGGAGACGTACCTCGACGTCAGCGGACTTGCGTTCAACGATGGCACATTCGGTGTTGAAGGCAGCACGCGCCCCAAGACGCTCGTTTCGCTTGCGATCGAGAACAGGGAGATGAACGATGCGCGCTATGTGAATTACTACACGATCGGGAAAGACGGGAAGGCCACCCGCGTGACCGGGTGGCATGGTCTGGCCGACCTGGCGGAAATTCGCTCCGTGTATGCTCCCGCGAGTGCTTTATCGGATGACCCGGACGGCGATGCCTTGACCGGCGACAACCAGCCCAAACCGAACTCGGTGCTCACATATGGCGGGATTCGAAACAAAAATCAGTTGTACGTGACGGAAGAGAGTGAGGAGTCCACCGTTGAAGGTCCAGAAGGCTGGAAGAGCTACAACGCGATCGAGGTCGATGCTCACTATGTGTGGCTATTCGGAAAGGGAGGCATCGCGTGCGCGACGCATGCCTCGATGCTCAAATGCCGAAGAGGCAAAATCGCCCGTCCGTCGTGGATCTATCACGATTTCGACACGCAGTTCAATCGCCCCGAGGTCGCCAATTTATACCCGTGTGCGGACGGGACGCTGCTTGTGGCCATGCTGGGCGATATCTACACGGCCGACTACAGGATCGATCGCAAGGCGTCGCGGGTTGTCACCAGTTCGTGGGTGAAACGGGGCGGCGATGCAACCCAGGTCGTCAAGATGCCGATTCCTTGCTGGTCGATACTCGAGCGATTGAATGCGTGTTTGCTCGGAAAGTAGCCATCGCGGAAATCCTGGGCTCGTCGTCGAGCGATGATGAGCCCGAGTTAGAGCCGGCAACGGACATGCCCGCAGTCCCGCTCATGAGCTTGCGCGCCTTTGGCGGGCGGCCATCAACTGAAGCAAGAATGGGGCGACTCTGCTGGCTCCGAGTCGCTCACGCAGGCATTTTGGAATTTACCGAACGATCGCATGCGACTAAGCGAGTGCCCCCGTGGATGGCGCCGCTCTGGCAGTTACTCACCCGGCTAGGAATGTGGTGGCCGCTGCAGATAGAGGGATGACCGTTGTACCGCTCAACACCGTCGCACAGATAGCGCCGGGTTCTACGTCTCTTGAGGGTCTGCAGTGGGAGTTCGGCGCCAGTGCCAGCGCGGGCGACTGGCCACCAACTTCGAGCTTACGGATTCGGCCAGTCGCCGTCATTCGGATCGAACTAACTAACAAGCAATACAATTCTTTTCTGTACAAGCAACTTCTCAATGCAGGAATCGAGCGATGACGCGACCTCACCGTCCCCCCGATCTTGTAGTCAACTTTCACTTGGCCGTACTTAGAGATGACGGTACATCGAAGAACGTTCGTTCCGGCTACCACCCGGCGTACTACGTCATGCCTGACTATTGGTCTTCAGCGCGCCATGAGTTCCTGGACGAAGATGGCATTAACACCGGCGAGACAGGTCTAGCGGAGGTTTGGCTCCTCACACCTGAGGTGTATCCCGCCACATTCTGGTCAGGACGGTGCGTAAAAGTCGCTGAGGGTAGCCGAATAGTTGGGACCGCAGAGGTAGTGAGCGTTATCAATCCGATTCTCAAATCTCCGGAATCCGACGACACAAACGACGCTACTAAAAAGTAACCTCGGAGGAGCGCTCCGGGTCGATGCCGGACGTCGACGTCGCGAGGAAGCACATCGTTCGATGCGCATCACGGACGAGCCCGCACCGATAGACTCGAAAGTTGAATTCCGGTCTCGGCGGGGACAGCGGCCGTCTAATCGTGGAGTAGTATTCCCCCAATGTCCAAGTTATTGCTCGGCCTCTGCGACGCACGGCCAACCCATCGGTGACGAGGGCGGCAAGCTCGTAGGAGGGTTTGGAAACCGCTTGAACAATGCGTGTGGTGGCGTCGGCCGTGACGATGACGTCAACGGGAATGCATCATGTCAATCGAGTGGAAGCACCGCGTCAGACTGTTTATCCAGCGTTTCTGGCAGCCGACCAGTGCGTGCATGACCTGTATGCCGGGAAGCTGGGGAAATATCACGAGCCTTGCCCACTGGTCCATTGCATTTCATACAGGTTTGTTCACCGGACTCCTGGCTGTACTTTTGACTTTCACGCCCGCATCGAAACTCTACACACATCGATACGGCAATGCGCTGATCGTTGGTGTCCTGACAACGTTGGGCGATGCCTACTCACACACGAGTCACTACCGCATCCCCTTTGTCGAGCACATCTTGACGGGTGCAATTTCAGGTCTCTTGACGCTCGCGGCCTCATATCTGCTCGAAGATCGCGCGCGACGCCTTCGGGCGGTATGGGCTCGGGTTTTCGGATAGCGGATCCGCTGACTTTCCGAACCCACCGGCCCAAACGGAAAGAGGCTCGCCGGTCAGGCTACGCTTCATGGGAAGGCCGTGCATGGACAACCGCAGCTCGCGACCGTTGCATGCCCCAGCGTCAGAGAACGGCCGAAACCCGGCCAGTGATGCTGCCGCGGCCGCTTGCGGCGGCGAGCCTCTGGACTCACGCCAGCGGACTACGATCCCTTTTTGCCCTCAATCTGATTTTCTGGCAGCGAGAGGTAGCCAGTCCGCCGAGCGTTCGATGCTGCGAAGAAAGGTATCCAAAGCGCTTCTGGAGAGCGATACGCTCGCATTGTTCTCGAGTGGATGAAACAGAAAGATGTCTTCGCCGTCCAGTTCAGCGTCGATGACAAGTCGTACGCGCTTGGCCTCGTCATTGACGAGCGCGAGTGGGCTCAAGGAGCCCGTACGTATCCCGAGCAACTCGAAGAGCTTGTCACCAGACGCGAACGAAAGACGTTTGCTACCGATGGTTTCGGCGACACCAGCCAGATCGAGCGACTTCGTTGCAGTCGTGACGACGAGGAAGCAGCGGCCTTTCTTGTCCTGCAGAAGCAGGTTCTTGCAGCGAGCCCCCGTTACGGAAAGCGCCAACATTCCGGACTCCATCATGTTGGACACCGAGCTGTGCTCCTCGCACGAGAACGGAATCCCCGTTTCTTCCAGGAGCTTCAAGACTCCATCTTTTCCCAGCATCTGTCGTTCGTCCCGATCTCAAGGTGGCGACCCGCCCCGGACGCGTTCCAGGGCCCGCCCTCTCACCCATTACATGTCACGCGTCGAACACGGGGTGCGACGCCTTGCGAATCGCCGCGATCGTTTCCTCCGCTGACAGCAATCCGGACTCCTCCAGAATTTCGACCAAAGAGCGACCTTCGGCTACGGATTGGCGCGCGAGCTTGCTCACACGGGCATAGCCGAGCTTCGGAACGAGTGCTGTTGCGACCGCCATCGATTCCATCAGATGCTGCTCGTTGCGCGCTACGTCTGCCGCGATGCCCTTCACGCACTTTTCGCCAAAACGCCGAATACCATTGGTGAGCAGGGCGATACTGTCGAACACGCGCGAAGCAACCACAGGCTCGAAGTGATTGATTTCCAGTTCGCCGTACTGAACCGCTTGAGCGACGGCGACGTCGTTTCCGACGACCGCAAAACTCAGCTGGACCATCGCCATCGGCAAGACCGGATTGATCTTGCCCGGCATGATGGAAGAACCCGCCTGTGCCTCCGGCAACATCAGTTCCGCGAGCCCGCCGACCGGACCTGACGACAAGACAGTCAGATCGGAAGCGATCTTTGCAAGCGACACGGCGCAGGTTCGAAGTTCGGCAGAAACGCGCGAGAACACGTCCATGTTCTGCATGGCGTCGAACGGATTTTCCGGCGCCTGATAATTGACGCCGGTGACGGCCTGGAGATGCGAGTACACGGCCGCGCGGTAGCCCGCCGGAGCGCCGAAGCCCGTCCCGATTGCCGTGCCGCCGAGCGGAAGCGTACGAAGCTTGTCGCGCACCGCGACAAGTTCTCCCGCCAGACGCTCAGTGAGAGACGCGTAGCCGCCAAAAAGCTGACCAAGACGCATCGGCTGGGCATCCTGCAGGCATGTCCGGCCGAGGTGCAGAATGTCGGCGAACTCCGAGGCCTTTCCGTTGAAAAGAGCCGCAAGTTGCGTGACTTCGTTGATGAGTGGCCCGAGCATCGCGAACGTGGCGATCTTCAAGGAAGCAGGATACGCATCGTTCGTCGATTGGGAGCGATTGACATGGTCATTCGGATGAGTGACTTCGTAAGACCCTGCAGCGTGCCCCAGGATTTGCTGGGCGCGATTTGCGATGACCTCGTTGAAGTTCATGTTGGTCGATGTGCCGCCCGATCCTTCCATCAGATCGACCACGAATGAGGAGTCGAATTTCCCCTCGATGATTTCCTTGCACGCCGCAACGATGGCATCGCACTGAGCGTTGGTTATGACCTCGTTGTCGCGATTGGCCAATGCCGCGGCCCACTTGACCTGCGCAAAAGCATCCCGAAACGCAGGATAGTGGGCGATGGTCAAGGGCGAAACGGTGAGGTTGTCGACCCCGCGAACCGTATTCACGCCGTACAGTTTGTCTCCTGGAATGGAGACCTCGCCGACATAATCACGTTCAATTCGATGTTCGCCCTGAGCAATCTTGTTCATGTGGTTTCCTTCCACCAACAGTGATGAGTTTTTCAATGCCCCGGCCGAGCGCTGCCAGCCTCGGCAAGAACGATGTTTCGATCACTTCGCGCGCCGTATCGCAAGCGTCGTCGAAGAAAGCGTTGTATTCGCCCCGGCGCGCGACGAGGTACAGCGAGCGCTCAAGACCCAGGTTGTCCACGACGTGCGTGGCCACATTGCCGGCGTGCGTCACGCCCTGAAGCAGACACATCGGCGACGTAATGGCCCAGCCGATTCCTTCCGCCACCATCGATGTCAAGGCGTCGGCGTTGTCCAGTTCGAGCCTGTTCGGCACGCGTATTTCGATGCGACGGAGGTACCGTTCGATCTGCATGCCCACCTGAGACGTTCGGTTGAACCTGACGATGGGCAAGCTGTTAACCAGCGTGCGCAAGTCGTCGATGGTCTTCACGGGCATGCTGATATTTTTCGGCGTTATCACGAGGTACCGCTCCGAGAACAGTCGATATCGGACGACGTCATTGGCATCCATCAGCGGGTCGCTCGTGACGATCAGGTCGAGATCCCTGCGCAGGAGGGCTTCTCCCTGCTGAGGACTCAGGCCCGTACGAATCGACAACTGCGACACCTTTCCCAGCAGCTTTTTCGTGAAAACCGAGCCGCACGTGGACGCAAACGAATCGACCAGTCCGATGCGCAAATCAGGTTTGATGCCGCTACCTGCTTCGACCACTTGCGCCTTGAGATTGGCGATCTCTTCGCTCAGCACGGCTCCCCGATTTCTGAGTGCAATGCCAAAGGGCGTCAGCGCCATCGGTCGCGTCGTCCGGTTGACCAGCACGACGCCCAGTTCGTCTTCGAGCTGTCGGATGATTTGCGACACGCCCGACTGGGATATGCCCATCCTGGTTGCGGCGGCGGACATGCTGCCCTCTTCCGCGACAGCGACGAAGACTTGTACAGCATGCATGTCAATGGGTTTGTTCGACGGCATGGCGTGTCCTAATGTGGGCGTCTCGGCATATGTTCTCGCATCTCGTCGCCATCGCCTTCCGAAGTCATCAAAGGCGCGTCTCCCTGCCGCCCGACGCCGATGTGACGAACGATGCATCATGGTGCCCGGCAGCGTTTACCTGGTCCTCGGCGACACTGTCGGACTTCACGTCGGAGAGGTTCTCCGTGCCAGTTTCGGGTGCCATGAAGTGGCAGAACACACCGCCGAAGAGCAGTACCGCGACACAAACGCCTAGCGCTGTGCGAATGCCGACCTGCTGAACGGCGATTGGCAACAGGAACGTACTGACGGCCGAACCAAAGCGGCTCGAAGCGACCGCAAGGCCAACGCCCGACGCGCGCAGGTGCGTCGGGAAGAGTTCGGGCGGATAGACGAATTCAAGGTTCGCTGCTGCCGAGAGAACGCACGCGAAGAGACCGAAGACGAGCATCGTGCCGATGGGCCCGAAACTGCCGTATGTCAGCACGGCCAGGGCGAGCGCGGCCAGGTAAAAGGTTCCGATGAGGAACGTGCGACGGGATATGCGATCGATCAACAGCAGGCCGATCACGGCACCGGCGAAGAGCAGGACGTTGTAGACGAGGCCGCCCACGAACTTGTCTTTGACATGCAGCGCTTCAAGGACTTTGGGGGCGAAGGTGCCCAACGCAAAGTACGGAATGACCTGGCAGGTGTAGAAGACGCAGCCAACCAACGTGTTCTTGCGCCAGCGGGGCGAGTACAACTGCGACCACGCCCCCATTTGTCGCTGCGGTCCGGCCGACGTCGTCGCAAGCGCGACTTCAGGACCGAATCTGCGATGAACGATGGCCAGCGCTTCGTCACCGCGGCCGCGCTTCATCAGCCACATCGGTGATTCGGGAACGATCAGGCGGAACGGAAGAATCAGCAGCGCCGGAATGCCGCTGGCAGCGAGCATGAACCGCCAGGCATCGGGCCCGATATCGCGCATGGCGAAGCCAGCCAGATATGCACCGACATAGCCCGCCGCCCACGCTGCCGCAAGCACGCTGAGCAGACGGCCACGATAGCGGCGTGGAGAGTATTCGGTCACCAGGGACTTGCTGACCACGTAGTCGGCGCCGAGGATGAGGCCGAGCAACAGGCGCAAAACGAGCAACTGCGAGGGCGACGTCACGAAATACTGCGCCGCCGAGACGACTGCGAAGAGCAGCATGTCATACGCGAAAATCGTCCGACGGCCATACTTGTCCGCGATGGGGCCAGCCAGCATGCTGCCGAAAAACAGGCCTGCAAGCGATGCCGCGCCGAGCAGCCCCATCCATAGCGCATCGAGATGCAGCGGCACGACTGCCATGCTGACCGCGATGCCGACAATGCCGAGCACGAAGCCGTCGCTGAATTGGCCACCCGTTCCACTGAATGCAACCCCGACGTGAAATGGGCGCAGAGGCAAGTCTTCGAGTAGTACCTGTTTGCTCACAATCGTCTCCTGTCTAATGTGGTGTCCATATCGATGCACCTTGGAGACCAGTGTAGAGCGGCGATTTCAAGAAAACAGCATGTGTCTGCACAGTATCAGTAATACTAATACTCTCTGTCAGCAGGGGTGAAAACGGGCGCGGCGATGCGACGGCCTCGCCGCGCCCTCGAACGCTCAAAACTGGTGAAGCATCTCCTGTACACGCTCCGGCTTGTTCGTCACCGTGAGCGCGAGCATCAAGAGGATTCGGGCTTTTTGTGGGTTCAGGTTATCGCCGAGCAGACCAATATACGCAGGGTCTTCGGGGATATAGCCACTTCCGGTTCTCGATGAACGGACAACGATAACGCCCTTGTCAACGGCCTTCCTGATCGACGGAAGTGTGAGCAGGGATTCACTGCCGGCACCGACGCCGGCGACCACAATACCGCGCGCGCCGTGCGCCACTGCAGCGTCATACATATACCCACCGTCATTCTGGTAACCGTAAACGATGTCGACTTCGGGAAGCGAGTCCAGTTTCGACACGTCAAACGGCGTCCGGGTGGTCTGCAGCTTGGCCACGGTGGTTTCGAAGTGCGGCACATTGTCGATCAAGGTACCGAGATAGCCGTCGTCTGGGCTCTTGAACGTATCGAGAGTGTTGGCGTTGGTTTTGGTGATATACCGGGCCGAGCCAATGCGGTCGTTGAGGACAACCATTACGCCTCGTCCGCGTGCCGCTGGGGATGCCGCAATCGTGACTGCCTGGAGGATGTTGCTCGGGCCGTCCGCGCTGATTGCGGTCGACGGGCGCATGGAGCCCGTCAGCACCACGGGCTTCTCGCTTTTCACCACGAGGTTGAGAAAATAGGCGGTTTCCTCGAGCGTATCCGTTCCGTGCGTGATGACGACACCCGCAATGTCGGGCTGAGCCAGGAGTTGGTTCACACGCTTGGCAAGTTTGAGAAGAATTTCATTGGTGATGTTTTCGCTTCCAACGTTCGATATCTGTTCTCCCGATACCTGCGCCACCTTCCCGAGCGACGGAACCGACCTCAGCAGTGCATCGGCCGTGAGCACGCCGGACTTGTAACCCGTGCTTTGCGTTTCGCTGGCGGCGGTTCCAGCGATGGTGCCGCCTGTCGCAAGCACCGCGACATGCGGAAGCGATATTTGCGTTGGGGGTTGCAGCGGGGTCTGGGCCATCGCTGACCCGCTAACGATCCAACCGATTGCAAAAAGTCGGCGAACCACCTTTCTGTACTTGCTCATTTGCTCACACGCGTCTCTCACAACGGACTCCGAATGAAAAGTGTAAAAGCTGGGGCCGCATCGGGCGATGACGCGGTTGCTCTGATCGGACTATTCGATGGCCGTCCCGACGGGATGCGGAACAACGACGACGTTGGGGTGTCTGGCGTCCGATGAGGGGCAGTTTAGTGAGCAGTGGAGCGCGCCAAATTTGTCGGACACTACGATTACTAATTCTGATACCGAGCGAAAGATTTCATGAACATTGTCGAACGTCGGGCGATGCCCGATCGCGATCGGCGTTCCACGCTAACGGCAACTGTCCAGGTCAAACAGTCACTTCCTCACATCGTGCTCCACGACGCCAACAGCGCGGCAATACCGCGGCATCAAACCAGCACCGCCTCCACGCGACGGCGGGGCGAGAACGGCAAGGTCGGTCCATAGCCGAAGCGCATGACGATATCCGGCCGGCGCCGGCCAGTATCGCCGACGACGCCTGCCAGAAGCGGACGAAAGCGCGCGACCTCGACGGGCTGATTGACGAAGGCGACCTTGATTCCAAGATTTGTCGCCGTCAGCGCGAAGCGCTGACAGGCCCGACCGACCCTGATCCAATGCTCGTTGTCTTCCCGATCGCCGACAAACACGGCGATGCCCGCTGACGAATCGATTTGGCGTGCATATTTGTCGCGCTCGGTTCGGGCGTTGAAGAACCGTTCGAACGCGAAGCGGCCGAGTGCGCTCGGCAGCACGGGATTCCCGCTCGCAGCGGAGAACAGGCCGTCGCCCGACGACATGGCGCTGCGTGGGTTGAATCGGATCCATCGCTCCAGTTCGCTCATGAAAGCCGAATCCGCCATTTGAACGTCGTTGGCCGCGACAACCAGATCTCTGACCTTGTCGATCCTCATTCGGTCAGTGATGAGGGTCAAGTGAACGCCGGGCGTGGCGGCAGCCTGCTCGAGGAATGCGAGATCGGCGACAGGAACGGGATGGCTGTCATATTCCGCGCGCGTCGACTGTCGTTTGGCAATTGCAGCATGGAGCGAACTCGCCCTCGTCGATCCGTGTATGAATGCATAACGCGCGCCGTCTCCGCCGGGCGCCATCTGCACCTCGCCCGGCCAGCCGGTTGCCGCCGCCGAGATGGCGAGGTTTTCCGCCGCGCATCCAAGGCTCACGAACAGATGATGATCGTCCGGATCGACAGCGGGTGTGCGGCGGGAAATATCCGGCAGAATGTCGATGAACCCGTCGCCGACATGAAACCACCAGGGCTGCGTATTGTGGCTGTTGGCGGCAAGAGTCGCATGGCGGATGAGCCCGCCAAGGTTCGGCGGCATTGTCAGATCGGCACGCAGGCGCTTTGCATAGGCGTGGTAGTCGGCCATCGATCCCACGGACGACATCCACGCTGTCGTGCCGCCGGCCAGCAACAAGGCGCCGCCGGCGCCGACGAAAAAAGTTCGCCTGTTCATGCCAGATTCCCGTACGTTGCAGCGGGCAACGGAAAATTCGCAATGCCCCCTTTGGAGCGCGAGTCCCAATCCCCCGTGCCTCAACCTATGTCAGGCAAATGCCGGCGCTGTTGATTTCAGTCAATTGCGGTCGGCTTGAGTCGAGTCCCGCGAAGCGGGCCGTGTAGGCGGGCCGCTCGCTTTTGCGCACCGTGCGTCTCGAAGTCGTCATCTTCGGCATTTGATTTGCATCAAGCGCCGGATGACACGGTGGTACAGGATAGGATTTCACGAACGGGAAGGTGATCCATGGACGAGCAGATCAAGCAAAAGATCCTGTCATTGCTGGACCAGCATCGGATCATGACGATCGCCACGCTGCGGCCGGACGGCTGGCCACAGGCGACCACCGTCGGCTACGTGAGCCAGGGACTGACGCTTTACTTTCTTTGCGGCCTGGAAAGCCAGAAGGCGGCCAATCTGGCCCGCGACGACCGCGTATCGCTCACGATCGATCACGACACGTCAGATCTGATGGCGATTACCGGCTTGTCGATGGCGGCGCACGCACAACCCGTGACCGATCGTGCCGAAGCAGAGAAGGTCTTGCGCATGCTTCCGCTGAAGTATCCGGAGATGCAGACGCCGCCGATGCCGATGCCGTCTCCTGACGAAGTCCGGATATTTCGCGTGATTCCGACAGTCATTTCGGTGCTCGATTACTCGCAGGGCTTCGGGCACACCGATCTTTTCACGTGCTAGTGCCCCTCCCTATCCAACACGTGAAACTCCGTGACGCGGCGCTTGCATCGTAGCCCCAGATGGGCAACCTGCGCCAAAGCGGGCTGCGCTTATGCATTGACCGTTTTTGTGATCGGCTTCGCCTTCGGAACGATTCGTGTCCTGCTGCTGGTGCGGCTCCTGGGAGAGACGGCAGCGGTATCGCTCGAAGCGCCATTCATGCTTGCCGCGAGTTGGTACCTGTCGCGCTGGAGTGCGAAAAAATACGACATGCTGACAGATACCAACGAGGCGTTGCTGATGGGCGCGATCGCGCTGGCCATATTGACGTTTGCGGAGGTGTGCACTGGCTGGCTGCTGTTCAAAAGGACCGTGCTCGAGTACTTTGCCGGCTTTTGGTCTGTGCCCGGCGCGATCGGCCTCGCGAGCCAACTTTGCTTTGCAGGCTTTCCATTTCTGCAGGCGAGCGGTCACCGAATCGAATCAAGCAGGTGAGCGCGATTGCCGCGTGGTTTGGAAACGCCGTGCTCGCACATGCGAAGGCCGACGTCGCTCATGAGCAACGTCTCCGAATTTTCACAACAGGATCGTTCATCGACCGGGTTGTCGAGCTGATGAACGAACCTGCTTCGGTGGACAGGCGATGAACGTGTGCGATGTCACCGGGAACGACTCGCATCTCGTCCCGATGCCGGCAAGATCGCGCTTTGTCATGCACGGCCCGCCCCCTCCGCTGCCGAGCTGACGGACGCGGCCTGCTCCGCAATGCGTGTCGCTCGCAACAACACGGGCCGATCGACCATCTTCCCGTCGACCGTCACCACGCCGCCGTTCGCATCGCACATCGCGTCGAGCACGCGGCGCGCCCAGCGCACCTCATCCGCACTCGGTCGAAAGCACGTGTGCACGAACCCGATCTGCCTCGGATGAATGCATAGCTTTCCGCCGAATCCCAGTTGCTTTCCGTTTAACGCGTCGCGCTCGATCCGTTCCCCGTCGTGAATATCCGGCGTCACGCCGTCAACCGGCGATTCGATCCCGGCGACGCGCGAAATCAACGTCAGCTGCGAGCGAAAGTGATTGAGCGAAACGCCATCATCCGACATCCCCATGTCCACGATGAAATCGAGCGTGCCGAACAACAATCGTTCTACATGCGGAGCCTTGGCGACCTCAAGCGCATTCCACATGCCACGCGCGCTTTCGATCAGCGGATAGACCGGCACACGCCGGCGCGCAAGCGCAACGGCAGCGCACACGTCGTCCGCACGCTGGGCCTTCGGCAGCACGATTCCGGCCACCCCGTTCAACGCGCCGAGCGCGGCATCCGTCTCGAACCACGGCGTGTTTCGTGCGTTGATTCGAACGAGCACCGGATGCCCGGGCGAAACCCACTGTGCTATCGCCTCGCGCGCGGCCTCTTTGGCTTTCGGCTCGACCGCATCCTCGAGATCGATGATGACCGCATCGGCGCCGCTCGCGAGCGCCTTGTCGAACCATTCGGGCTTGTTTCCCGGCACGAACAGGTATGACCGGGCATTCACGCGCACCGCTTCTCTCGCCGCGATGTCGACGCCCGTGTTGTCCGACCTTACGCGGACCTTCACGTCGTCATCGACCGCTCGTTTCACTGCTGCTGCGATCTTCACGGGCGGCTCCTCCGTCGAGTCGTTGGCATCATCCGGTTTCGGAGGCCATTACACGCGGAAACCCGTCACGCGACAACTATCGATCAACTCTGCCGGTCATAGCCCGAACCTATTGCGCCGCGCACTTTTGAGCGCCGGGAAGAAGTCCCCCCACGGCCACTCCTCTTCATTGCGCCTGCCGGCTTCCGAATGTTGTGCGCTGCATGAGTGACAGCATTCACCCACGCAGCGATTCGAGGGACGCGCGGCCCTTTTCCGAAGCCGGAAGCCGGCGCGAAGCGCGTCGCCCACCGCGAAACCGCCGTCGGGATTCACAGGCCATCGGACAAGCCGTGTGCTGCTCCGCACAAATCGGATGCAGGGTTGCGCCGGCCCCGTGCACCGCGGCGCCACCGGTGCAATCGTCGCCGGGCAATCGGTCGCGACACCGTGCTAGCGCAAACCCGCCCCCGGTTGCACTGTTCATCGCCGTTCGCGTCCTGTATTGTCCTTCCATCCCCGGTTGCGGAACCGGTGCATGGGAGGCTCACGATGCAGAAAAAGAACGCTGCAGCCATCTGGATCCTGATCGCGATGGTGGCAGGCATCCTGATCGGCTACATGATCTTCACGAGCTTTCCTGACAAAAAGGCCACCACCGAGATCGCCGGATACATCTCGCTGATCTCCGACGTGTTCCTGCGCCTGATCAAGATGGTGATCGGGCCGCTCGTCTTCTCCACGCTGGTCGTCGGCATCGCGCACATGGGCGACGCGGCATCGGTCGGGCGCGTGTTCGCGAAATCCATCGGCTGGTTCGTCACCGCGTCGCTGATCTCGCTGCTGCTCGGGCTGTTCATGGCGAACCTGCTGCGGCCCGGCGACAACCTCGGCCTGCCGCTGCCGGACATCGGCGCATCGGCGAATCTCGCGACGTCCAAGTTCACGCTCAAGGATTTCGTCGGCCACATGGTGCCGAGGTCGTTCGCCGAGGCGATGAGCAACAACGAGATCCTGCAGATCGTCGTGTTCTCGATGTTCTTCGGCGTGGCACTCGCCGCGCTCGGCGAGCGCGGCAAGATCCTCGTGGCCGCAATCGACCAACTGTCGCACGTGATGCTCAAGATCACCGGCTACGTGATGAAGCTCGCGCCGCTCGCGGTGCTGGCGGCGATGGCCGCGACCGTCGCGGTCAACGGGCTGTCGGTGTTGCTGAAGTTCGCGGTGTTCATGGGCGATTTCTACGTGAGCCTGTTCCTGCTCTGGACCTTGCTCGTCTGCGCGGGTCTGCTGTTCCTCGGCCGCCGCGTATTCAAGCTGCTGGTGCTGATCCGGGAAGCGTTCATGCTGTCGTTCGCGACGGCCAGCTCGGAAGCCGCGTATCCGAAGATCCTCGATGCACTCGACCGGTTCGGCGTCCGGCGCAGAATTTCGAGCTTCGTGATGCCGATGGGCTATTCGTTCAATCTCGACGGCTCGATGATGTACTGCACCTTCGCGGCGCTGTTCATCGCGCAGGCGTACAACATCCACCTGTCGCTCGGCACGCAGATCACGATGCTGCTGGTCCTGATGCTGACCTCGAAGGGGATGGCCGGCGTGCCGCGCGCGTCGCTCGTCGTGATCGCCGCCACGCTGCACCAGTTCGGTCTTCCGGAAGCCGGGCTGCTGCTGATCCTCGGTGTCGACACGTTCCTCGACATGGGCCGCTCGGCCACCAACGCGGTCGGCAATTCGATCGCCAGCGCCGTGGTCGCGAAGTGGGAAGGCCAGCTCATGTCGGAGGCGGAAGCCGAGGCCAACCTGGCGCGCATCGACGCGGAGCAGGAAGGGACGATCGCGCATCCGGCGGATGTCTGACGGAGGCCCGGCGATGAAGATGCAGCGATTCTGGCGTGCGCTCGCGCTCGCAGGCCTGCTTGCCGCGGGCGCCACCGCGCGCGCGGAAGATGCCCCGTCCACGGCGCCGCGCGTCGAGCCGTTCGCGCCGGCCCAACTGACCGGCACGCTCGCGAAGGTACGCAGCAGCGGCACGATCGCGATCGGCTATCGCGACGCGTCGATCCCGTTCTCGTACCTGAATGCGCGCAACCAGCCGATCGGTTATTCGATCGAGCTCTGCAAGGCGCTCGTGTCGTCGATCGAGGATGCGGTCAACAAGAGCCTGACGATCCGCTGGGTGCCGGTCACGTCCGACAACCGCATCGACGCGGTGGTCAACGGCACGGTCGATCTGGAATGCGGCTCCACGACGAGCAACCTGGAGCGCCAGAAGCGCGTGGCGTTCTCGCCGATCATCTTCGTGGCCGGCACGAAGGTGATGGTGAAGCGAGGCTCGCCGATCCGCTCGTTCCGCGATCTCGCGGGCAAGAAGGTCGCAGTGACGGCCGGCACGACCAACGAGAAGGCGCTGCGCGATCTGGACGCGCGGTTCAGGCTCGGGATCCAGCTGCAGGTGGTGCCGGACCATGCGCAGGGCTTCGCGCTCGTCGCGAACGGTCAAGCCGACGCGTTCGCGACGGACGACGTGCTGCTGTACGGCCTGATTGCCGAGAATGCGGGCAAGGGCGGCAAGTACGACGTGGTTGGCGATTTCCTGTCATACGACCCGTACGGAATCATGTTCCGCAAGGACGATCCGCAGCTCGCGCAGGTCGTGAAAAGCACGTTCGAGGAGCTGGCCGTCGACGGCGAGATCACGCGACAGTACAAGCGCTGGTTCCTGCGCCCGCTTCCGTCGGGCATGAGTCTCAACCTGCCGATGAGCCCGCAACTGGAGACCATCATCGAGACGATCGGCGTCAAGGGCGAATGAGATTGCGCGGCTGACCGCACGGACGCATGTAAAAGCGGCCCCGGTGTCTGACCTGACACCGGGGCCGTTCACATGAAGCACCGCGTTCAACCGACCCGCGCTTCTCCCTGCCGCGCCGCGTTGCCGTCTTCCGTCGCCGTTCGCGCCAGCACGGGCTTCAGAGCGTGCCCGGTATGGCTCGCCCTCACCTGCGCGAGCCCTTCGGGCGGCGCCGCCGCGACGATCGTGCCGCCGCCCACGCCGCCTTCCGGGCCGAGATCGATGATCCAGTCGGCTTCCGCGATCACGTCGAGGTCGTGCTCGATCACGACCACGCTGTGCCCGCCGTCGACCAGCCGGTGCAGCACGCGGATCAGCTTCGCGACGTCGGCCATATGCAGACCGACCGTCGGCTCGTCGAGCACGTAGAGCGTATGCGGCGCCTTCTGGCCGCGCCGCGTGATGTCGTCGCGCACCTTCGTGAGCTCGGTGACGAGCTTGATGCGCTGCGCCTCGCCGCCGGACAGCGTCGGCGACGGCTGGCCGAGCGTCAGGTAGCCGAGGCCGACGTCCTTCATCAGCTGCAGCGGATGCGCGATGTTGGAAATCGGCGCGAAGAACTCCACGGCTTCGTCGATTTCCATCGTCAGCACGTCGCCGATGTTCCGGCCGCGCCACGTGACCGCGAGCGTCTCCGGATTGAAGCGCTGCCCGTGGCACACGTCGCACGGCACCTTCACGTCGGGCAGGAAGCTCATTCCGATCGTGCGCACGCCTTGCCCTTCGCAGGCCGGGCACCGCCCGTCGCCGGTGTTGAACGAGAAACGCGACGCCGTGTAGCCGCGCGCACGCGCTTCGAGCGTATCAGCGAACAGCTTGCGGATCGTGTCCCACACGCCGATGTAGGTGGCCGGGCACGAGCGCGGCGTCTTGCCGATCGGCGTCTGGTCGACTTCGAGCACGCGGTCGATCCGTTCCCAGCCGCTCAGCGACTCGCAGCCCTGCCACGCATGCGTGACGTTCAGCGACGGCCGCGGCGCGCTGCGCGCGAGCACGCTCGAGCGGCGGTTCGCGGCCGGCGCATCCTGTTGCGCGGCCTTGCGCGCGCGCCGCGTGGCCGGCGACGACAGCACCGAGCGGCCCACCGCATCGAGCAGGTTCGTCATCAGCACGTCGCGCGCGAGCGTCGACTTGCCCGAACCGCTGACGCCCGTCACCGCGACAAGCCGCGCGAGCGGGATGCCGACGGTGACGTCGCGCAGGTTGTGCAGCGTCGCGCCGTGCACGGTCAGCCAGCCCTCCGGCACTGCCGGCGCGCCCTGCTTGCCCGGCAGGCTCACCGCACGGCGCGGTTGCAGCGGGTGCGTCATCGGATGCGCGAGCAGGCGCCCCGTCACCGAGTCGGGCCGCGCGGCCAGATCGGCGACCGCGCCCTCGGCGACCAGCGTGCCGCCGCGCTTGCCGGCGCCCGGGCCCACGTCGATGATGTGATCGGCGCGGCGAATCGTGTCCTCGTCATGCTCGACGACGACGAGCGTGTTGCCCTTGTCGCCGAGCTTGCGCAGTGCATCCAGCAGGATCTGGTTGTCGCGCGGATGCAGGCCGATTGTCGGCTCGTCGAGCACGTAGCACACGCCTTGCAGGTTGCTGCCGAGCTGCGCCGCAAGCCGGATGCGCTGCGCTTCGCCGCCCGACAGGCTCGGCGCCGCGCGATCGAGGCTCAGGTAGCCGAGCCCGACTTCCTCGAGAAACGCGAGGCGGCTGCCGATCTCGCTGACGATGTCGCGCGCGATCTGCGCGTCGCGCCCCGTCAGCTCCAGCGCGTCGATCCAGCGGCGTGTATCGGACACCGTCCACTGCGCGACCTCGACGATCGGATGCGCATCGAACGTGACAGCGCGCGCGGACGGGTTCAGGCGCGTGCCGCTGCAATCCGGGCACGGCTCGTTGCCGACGCCTTCCGGTTCCTGCTCGTCCGACGGCAGAGTCTGCTCGCGGCCGCGATCGTCCCCGGCGAGCACCGTGTCGTCGTACGCGGCGCGCTGTTCGCGCGTGAGCGTGACGCCCGTGCCGACGCAGGTCGTGCACCAGCCGTGCTTGCTGTTGTACGAGAACATCCGCGGATCGAGTTCCGGATAGCTCGTGCCGCACACCGGGCACGCGCGCTTGACCGACAGCACCTTGATTTCGCCGACGCGCGCGGTCGAGCGGTCGTTCTGCATCGCGTGGTGCAGCCCGTCGAGCGGCGCGAGCAGGTGCATCACGCCCTTGCCGAGCTCGAGCGTCTCGTCGAGCACGCGCCGCAACTCGGCCTCGTTGTCCGGCGACACGACGATGTCGGCCACCGGCAATTCGATCGTGTGCTCGCGGAAGCGGTCGAGCTTCGGCCACGGATCGACCGTCACGAACTCGCCGTCCACGCGCAGATGCGTGCTGCCGCGCGCCTTCGCCCACTTCGCGAGATCGGTATACACGCCCTTGCGGTTGACGACGAGCGGCGCGAGCAGCCCGACGTGCTCGCCGCGATGGTCGCGCAGCAACTGCGCGGCGATCGATTCGACGGTTTGCGACGTGACGGGCGTGCCGTCGTGGATGCAATGCTGCAGGCCGAGCTTCACGTACAGCAGCCGCAGGAAGTGCCAGACTTCGGACGTGGTCGCGACCGTGCTCTTGCGGCCGCCGCGCGACAGCCGCTGCTCGATCGCCACCGTCGGCGGAATGCCGTACACGGCATCGACCTCCGGCCGCCCGGCCGGCTGCACGATCGAGCGCGCATACGCGTTCAGCGATTCGAGGTAGCGGCGCTGGCCTTCGTGGAACAGGATGTCGAATGCGAGCGTCGACTTGCCGGAACCCGACACGCCGGTGATCACGTTGAACTTGCCGTGCGGGATGTCGACGTCGAGCGCCTTCAGGTTGTGCTCGCGCGCATTGACGATCCGCACGACGTCCTCGCCCTCGATCGCGCGCCGCTCGCGGGCGGCGTTCAGCACGGCCTGCAGCGGCACGCCTTCGTCGGCGAGCGCGGTTTCGCCGTCCATCGCGCGGTCGTACTGCAGCAGCGCGACGCCGGTATGCGATTGCGCGCATGCCTTCACGTCGGCGGGCGTGCCCGCGCACAGCACGAGGCCGCCACCGTCGCCGCCCTCCGGGCCGAGATCGATCAGCCAGTCGGCCGCGCGGATCACGTCGAGGTTGTGCTCGATCACGATCAGCGAATGGCCGGCCGCGAGCAGCTTGCCGAACGCCTGCATCAGCTTCGCGATGTCGTCGAAGTGCAGCCCGGTCGTCGGTTCGTCGAACATGAACAGCTTCGCACGCGCGATGCGCGCCTCCTCGCTCGCGACCCGGCGCCCGCCCGCGGCGGCCGCCGATTCGGCGAGGAAGCCGGCCAGCTTCAGCCGCTGCGCTTCGCCGCCGGACAGCGTCGGCACCGGCTGGCCGAGCTTCACGTATTCGAGGCCGACGTCGACGATCGGCTGCAGCACGCGCAGCACCTCGGCATCGGTCGCGAAGAACGCCGCCGCTTCGCTGACGGTCAGGTCGAGCACGTCGGCGATGTTCAGCGCGCGGCCGTCGCGCTCGATGCGCACTTCGAGAATCTCGGCGCGGTAGCGGCTGCCGTCGCAATCCGGGCAGCGCAGATAGACGTCGCTCAGGAACTGCATCTCGATGTGCTCGAAGCCCGAGCCGCCGCAGGTCGGGCAACGGCCGTCGCCCGAGTTGAAGCTGAACGTGCCGGCGCCGTAGCCGCGCTGCAGCGCGAGCGGCGCCTTCGCGAACAGCTTGCGGATCTCGTCGAACGCGCCGACGTAGCTGGCCGGGTTCGAACGCGTGGTCTTGCCGATCGGCGATTGATCGACGAACACGACGTCGCCGACCTGGTCGGCACCCGTGAGATTGCGGAACGCGCCCGGCGACTCGGTCGCCTTGCCGTGGTGGCGCGCCATCGCCGGATAGAGCACGTCCTGCAGCAGCGTCGACTTGCCGGAACCCGACACGCCCGTCACGCACACGAGCCGCTGCAGCGGAATCTCGACCGTCACGTCGCGCAGGTTGTGCTCGGTCGCGCCTTCGAGCACGATGCGCGGCGTGTTCGCGTCCACCGGGCGGCGCGCCCAGTTCGACGCATGCGCGACGTGCTTGCGGCCGCCGAGATACTCGCCCGTCAGCGTGTGCGCGGAACGGATGTCGCCCGGCGTGCCGTCGTAGACGATCGTGCCGCCGCGCTCGCCGGGGCCCGGACCCATGTCGATCAGCCGGTCGGCCGCGAGCATCACCGACGGATCGTGCTCGACGACCACCAGCGTATTGCCCGCGTCGCGCAGCCGCTGCATCGCCTCGACGATCCGCGTGAGGTCGCGCGGATGCAGGCCGATGCTCGGCTCGTCGAGCACGAACAGCGTTTTGGTCAGCGACGTGCCGAGCGCCGTGGTCAGGTTGATCCGCTGCACCTCGCCGCCCGACAGCGTGCGGCTTTGCCGGTCGAGCGTCAGGTAGCCGAGCCCCACGTCGCACAGGTATTTCAGGCGCGTGCGCACCTCGGCGAGCAGCAGCTTCAAGGCATCGTCGAGCAGCGCGCTCGGCAGCGTGATCTCGTCGAAAAAACGGCGAATGCGCTCGATCGGCAGCAGCATCAGGTCGTGCACCGTCAGGCCCGGCAGCCCCTCGAGCTGCGCGCGCGTCCAGTCGACGCCGCGCGGCATGAAGCGATTCGCGGGCGCGAGCACGGTATCGGCGTTCGCCTTCGAGCCGAGCCGCCACTGCAGCGATTCGGTCTTCAGGCGCGCGCCGCCGCAGACCTCGCACGGCGTGTAGCTGCGGTACTTCGACAGCAGCACGCGGATATGCATCTTGTACGCTTTCGATTCGAGATAGCCGAAGAAGCGTTTCACGCCGTACCACTGGCTCTGCCACTTGCCGTTCCAGTCCGGCGAGCCGTTGATCACCCAGTCGCGCTCGGCGTCGGTCAGGTCGGACCACGGCGTATCGCGGCGGATGTCCGCCTTCGCCGCGTAGCGCATCAGGTCGTCCTGGCACTCCTTCCATGCGGGCGTCTGCATCGGCTTGATCGCGCCGCCGCGCAGCGTCTTGCGCGCGTCGGGAATCACCAGGCCGAGATCGACGCCGATCACGCGGCCGAAGCCGCGGCAGGTCTCGCATGCGCCGTATGCCGAGTTGAACGAGAACAGCGCCGCTTGCGGCTCCGCGTAGCGCAGGTCGCTGTCGGGGTCGTGCAGCCCGGTGGAGAAACGCCACACCTGCGGCTCGACGGTCGCGGCAAGCGCGTTCTCCGCTTCCGGCGCGAGCACGTAGACGTTCACGCGGCCGCCGCCGCGCTTCAGCGACGCCTCGATCGCCTCGACCACGCGCACCTTGTCGGCCTGCTGCACGCGGAAACGGTCGGCCACCACATCGAGCAGCTTGCGCGGGCCCGTGGGCGACGCGACTTCGCGCTGCGCCTGCACGCGCGTGTAGCCGCTCGCGGACAGCCACTGCGCGACTTCGTCCTCGGACGCGCTTTCCGGCAGCTCGACCGGGAACGTGACGACGACGCGCGGATCGTCGGCGCGCGTGCGCTCGACGAGTTCCGCGTAGATCGTCTCGGGCGTGTCGTGCCGCACCTGCCGCGCGGTCTGGCGGTCGAACAGCTCGGCCGCGCGCGCGTACAGCAGCTTCAGGTGATCGTTGAGCTCCGTCATCGTGCCGACGGTCGAGCGCGAACTGCGGACCGGATTGGTCTGGTCGATCGCGATCGCGGGCGGCACGCCGTCGACGCGCTCGACCTGCGGGCGGTCCATCCGGTCGAGGAACTGCCGCGCATACGCGCTGAACGTCTCGACGTAGCGCCGCTGGCCTTCCGCGTACAGCGTGTCGAACACGAGGCTCGACTTGCCGGAGCCCGACGGCCCGGTAACGACCGTCATTTCGCCCGTGCGCAGGTCGAGATCGAGGTTCTTGAGGTTGTGCTGACGTGCTCCGCGAATGCGGATCAGATTGCTGGATGACAATTTGCCTGCCCGTCTGAGTAAGTTAGCCGGAATTCACGGTGCCGGAACGCTGCGGCGGATGCCCGCAGGCGCGGCGCACGTGCCGCACGGGTCATGCCCGCGCCGCTCGAGTTCGCCGGATACTATACTGTATATTCATACAGTTTTCCACGAGCAGGCGGGGCAACACGATCCGTCGGCGTCGGCCACGGGCTCGATGCGCTTCAGCCGCCACCCGCCGTCGCATGGGCGACGCACGTGCGGGCGAGCACGTCGGTCGGGTCGACGAGCGTCGCCCGATGCCCGTTCCGCGCGACATATTCACCGCCCGGAAGCAGGATCGGCAATTCCGTGCAGCCGAGCACGATCACGCGCACGCCCTCGGCCATCAGCGCCTCGATGGCGGCGCCGATATCGTCCTGGCACTGCCCGGTCGTGAAGCCGGCCTTGACGCCCTGCCTCCCGTAAATCGCTTCCATCACGCGCGCCTGCAACGCGGGCTTCGGCGCGACTTGCCGGAGTCCTTGCGACGCCAGCGCCTTCTCGTAGACACCGCTTTCGATCGTGCCGGTCGTCGCGAGCACACCGACCTCCTTCAGCGCCGGATACGTGTCGCGCAGGTGAGCAACCGTGACCGTCAACATGTTGACGATCGGAATGCCGAGGTACGGCTGAATCCGCTCGACGAATGCATGCGCGGTGTTGCACGGAATCGCGATGAGGTCGGCATCGCCGTCCTCGAGCTTCTTGCAGGTCGCATACAACGAGATCGTCGGGTCCGCGCCGGTGCCCACCAGGTTCTCGGTGCGATCGGGAATCTGCGGATTCTGTTCGACCAGCAGCTTGACGTGCTCCTGATCGCGCGCCGCCGGCGTATTGCGCACGATCTTGTCCAGGAAATCGACCGTCGCGGCCGGCCCGACGCCGCCGACCACGCCGATCTTGAACGTCGCCGCGCGCGCCCCCGGCTGCCCGGTCACCGCGTACTGCGCATACGCCAGGTTCGAATCCACGAGCGGCACGCGCTGCGGGCCGATTTCATCCGCGACCAGCGCGATCTCGGTCAGGCCGGGGACGATGACCTGCACGCCCTGATCGGCAAGGTCCGCGCACGCGCGGCGCAGCAGCTCGACCGGCCGGCCGCGAAGGTTGCCGCGCTTGATGCCGTCGGCGCCGTAGATGGCTTCGGTCACGAGGTCGATTCCGTCGTGCATCCGCGGATGGACGATTTCGAACCGAGGCGACGGGAAATACGCGTCGAAGAGTCGCTTGTCCCGCACGTAGTCGGACGCCAGCACGCCGATGCGCGTCGCGTCGGGATACTTGCGCCGCACGTGGCTGCGCACGGCCTCGACGATATCCACGATCGGCAGGCGCGTATTCGCCTTCAGCTCGTCGATGAACGTGTGGCTCAGAAAGCACGGCAGCACGACCGTCGTCACGCCGCGCTTCTCGAACGCACGGATCATGTCGAACACGTACAGCTTGCGTTCGATCGTCGCCGCGCTGCCCGATCCCGAGCCCTTGAACGGGTATTGCTCGAAAATCATTTCGGCGTGCTCCTCGTCGGACGATGCAGGCGTCGCCTTCACCATCTTGAAGAACACGTCGGCGCTCCCCAGCGGCCCGAGACCGCCGACGACGCCGAATTTCCGCCGTGCATTCACGATATCCGCGTGCATCATGCGTTCAGCTCCGGCTGCTCGAATACGGCGTCCTGCGATTTCGCGGACCGCCGGCTCTCCCACTTCGCGATCACCGCCGTCGCGACGCTGTTGCCGATCACGTTCGTCATCGTGCGGCCCATGTCGAGGATCTGGTCGATCGCGAGAACCATCGCGACGCCGGCCACCGGCAGATGGAACATCGGCGCGACCGCCGCGACCACGACCACCGAGCCGCGCGGCACGCTCGCCATCCCCTTGCTGCTCAACATCAGCACCAGCAACATGAACACCTGCTCCGACAGCGGCATGTGCACGCCGAACGCCTGCGCGATGAAGATGGCGGCAAACGCCTGATACATCATCGAGCCGTCGAGGTTGAACGCATAACCGAGCGGCAGCGTGAAGCCCACCACCTTCTTGTCGACGCCGAACCGTTCGAGCTGCTCGGTCAGGCGCGGATAGGCGGCCTCGCTGCTGGCGGTCGAGAACGCGATCAGCGCGGGTTCGCGCACGGCCTTCAGCAGGCACCCGACGCGCCGTCCGAGAAACGCGTAGCCGACGCCGATCAGGATCGCCCACAGGACGAGCAGGCCGAGATAGAACGCGCCGATCAGCTTCCCATACGTGTAGATCACATCGAGCCCGCGCAGCGCGACCGACGACGCGATCGCGCCGAACACGCCGAGCGGCGCCGCGCGCATCACGTAGTTCGTCAGGCGCAGCATCACCGGCACCATCCCGTCGATCGACCGGATCACGACGCCGACCCGCTTGTCGTGCTTCAGCGCACTCAGCGCGATGCCGAGGAAGACCGAGAACACCAGGATCTGCAGGATGTCGTTGCGCGCCATCGCGTCGAGCAGGCTGGTCGGGAACGCATGCGTGATCACGTCCCGGGCGTTCAGTGCGGCGGTGTTCAGCCCGGTGCCGACCTCGCCCGCGCCCGCCGTGAGGTTCAGGCCGGCGCCAGGCTGCAGCGCATTGGCCATGACGAGGCCGAGGCTCAACGAAATCAGCGACGCGCAGACGAACCACCCGATCGAGCGCAGGCCGATGCGGCCGACGTCTTCGCCGCTGTCCATGCCGGCGAGGCCGGACACGAGCGTCACGAACACCAGCGGCGCGATGATCATCTTGATCAGGCGCAGGAAGATGTCGGTGACGATCGAGAAATAGCCGGCGATCGTCTTGAGCGTGGCCGGGTCCGCGATATTGGCGTGACACGCATAGCCGGCGACGACACCGAGGATCATGCCGACTGCGATGCTGAAGGTAAGGCGATTTTTCATGTCCATTCGTCCTTGGATGGCACCCGGCCGTGGGAATGCGGCGAGCGCTGCGAAGAAGGCCGTGCGACGCGGATCACGCGTCACATGTGCCGTTGGAACGAATGGTAGGGACGGCCGGAAAAACCGTGATGCTGGTGCAACATGGCCGTATGCGAGCCCCGCATAAGGCGGGAAAACCCTGCTCAGCCGAGACGGGAAGGCGCCGCGCGCAGGTGCTGCCAGAGCGTGTCGAGGAATTCGCTGCGATTGGACACGTCGCGATACACGCGCAGTTCGATTTCCAGGTTCCACACCGCCGGGCCTGCCGGCACGAGGTCGCCGGCCGCCAGTTCGGCGGCGATCGCGCTGCGGGGCAGCCACGCGACGCCCTCGCCCTCCATCACGAGCTTCTTCAGTACCTCGGCCATGTCGGATTCGTAATGCAGCTGCAAGGCCGGCGCGTCCGGCGCACGGCCGAGCAGCAGCGCGAGGCACCGGCCGAAATAGCTGGTTTCCGTATAGGAAATCAGCGGCAGCGGATTCTGCCTCGTGCCGGGAAGCCGGAACGCCGGCGCCGATCGCCGGTTCGGCCGGCACGCCGGCATCAACGTGTCGATGCCGACGGTCAGGTGCTCGTACTTCGCCGGATCGAGATGGAGCGGAAGCTCGGGATGGTGGTACGCGAACATCAACTCGCAGTTGCCGTTGACGAGCATCAGGATCGAGTCGTGGACATTGGTCGGAATGACGCGCGCCCGCACTTCGCCGAAATGCGGGGCGAGCGCCTTGAGCCAGGTCGGCAGGAAACTCAGCGCGATCGTGTGGCCCGCGGCGATCTGCAGGCTCTTGCCGCCGATCCGCTGCTCCGTGCGGATGATGGCGCGCGTGTCGTAAAGGCGGCTGAGCACGTCCTCGGCCGTTTCGCGAAACAGGCGCCCCGCCGGCGTCAGCACCGGCGGAAAGCTGCTGCGGTCGATCAGTTCGGCGCCGATCCATTGCTCGAGCGACTGGATGCGGCGGCTGAAGCCCGATTGCGTGACGTTGCGGAATTCAGCCGCGCGGGAAAAGCTTTGATATTGCGCGAGCGCGAGGAAATCCTCGATCCATTTGATTTCCATGGTGGCCTTGGAGGGTCGCGGGTGGAGCGGTTTGCTCGCCACCGAAGCGATGGCGAAGCGCGTGCCGACGGACGCCTCCATTGTATGTGCTCGATTCGGCGGCAGTTCCTGCCTCCTCGGCCCGTTTCCGCGACGAGCGCCGCTGCCGCGAGCGAGCCATCCGGTTTCGACGGCCACGCCCGCGGCAACCCGCGTGCCGCGCCTTACCGCTGCAACGAGATTTCCACCCGGCGATTGCGCGCCCGTCCCTCGGCCGTATCGTTCGAGGCGGCCGGATCGGCTTCGCCGTGACCGGTCGCTTCAAACGAATCCGCCTTCAGCCCGCGCTCTCGCAAATACGCGGCGACCGCATCGGCGCGGCGCTTCGACAGCGCCTGGTTGTGCGCCTCCGGGCCGGTCGCATCGGTATAGCCGTCCACTTCGACACGCGAGAAATGCCTGTCGCCTTGCCGGTTCAGCAACGTGTCGAGCTCCGCACGCGCGGCCGGCGAGAGCACCGCGGAGTCGGTCGCGAAGTACGCATCGCCGGTGAGGCTCACTTTCTCGACCGGAGCAGGTGCCGGCGCAACGGCCGCGGCGGCCGGCGCGGGCGCCGCGCCGCACTGGAACGCGATCGAGTGCGGATCGGCGCCGTCGCGGAACGGCGTCGTGGAATCGACCAGGCGCACGGGCTCGTTGCCGCACATGCGCGTTGCGACCTTCATGCAGGTCTTCGCGGTCGACAGGATGCCGTGGCAGTCGACCTGGAACGTCCGGATACCGTTTCGCGACTGCAGTTCGTATGCGTTGTACGTCGGCCCCGACGCGCTCGAACAGGCTGCGAGGGACACGACGGACGCCAGCAAGGCAAGATGGATGTTTTTCACTTGAGGACTCCGAAAATGCGTTGGGCACGGCGCATGCGGCGCGATGGCGCGGCCGCATGCGCATGCGTTTGCGCTCGGCGCGGTCCGCCCCGGCAACGCGTGCCGGAACGAACCGCCGCGCGCGATCACTTCCACTGATACAGCATGCCCGCGCCGACGACGCGCTGGCTGCCGGCGAAACCGCCGTTCAGCGTCGCCTTCAGGTTCTCCGTGATGCGGGCCTGCACGCCGACCGCCATGGCCTTCTGGCCCTGGAACGACGCCGTGCCGACACCCATCGCGAAGTTCGAATCGCGGTCCATGTGCGGGATCGACGCCATCGCAGCGGTCGCGGCGATCCCCTCGCGCGCCATCGAATCGGTCTGCTGGATCTGCTGCTGCATCTGCGTGAGCTGGTTGTTGACCGTGTTCAGCGATTGCGTGAACTGGTTCGATACCGCATTCAGCTGGTTCACGTTCACCGCGTCGGTGCCCTGCGTGCCCGCCGCGACGTTGACGACTTGCCGCGCCGAATCCGCCGAGCCGACCGCGACGACGTTCGAGCGGCCGCCGTCGTTGCTGCCCGCGCCGACCGCCGCCGAATTGCTGCCCGACGAAGTCGCCCCGACGCCGAGCGCGGTCGAGCCGCTGCCGGACGCCGTCGACCCGTTGCCGACGGCCGTGCTGTTCGAACCGGAAGCCACCGCGCCCGAGCCGCCGGCCGACGAGTTCGAGCCTGACGGCCCCGGCGGCACGTTGCCGCCGGACGGGTTCGACGTGTAGGAACCGCCGAGATTGGTCGTGCGCTTGTCGATGAGCGTCGTCAGCTGGTTCGCGACCGAGTCGAGCTGCGACACGTTCACCGCGTCCGTGCCGTTCTTGCCGGCGGCGAGCCCCGTGATCTGCCGGTTGCCGACGTTCACTTCGCCGGCCGACGACTGCGGGCTGCTCAGGCCGTATGCAACGTAGTTCGTCAGCGCGCCGACTGTCGTCAGCGAACCGGCGCCCAGCGCCACGCTGTTGGCGAACGTCGCCGACGCGCCGGCGCCGAGCGCGAGGGCGTCGGTCGCGGTGCTGCGCGCACCGGAACCGAGCGCGACGCTGCCCACGCTGACCGCCGCCGCATTCGCGCCCTGCGCGACGGACTGCGCGCCGGTCGCCGTCGCACCGCTGCCGAGTGCGATCGCGTCGGCCTGCGCGGAACTCGCCGCCTGCCCGATCGCGATCCCGCCCGGCGCGGTCGCATCGACGATCGCGCCGTTGCCGATGCCGACGCCGTTGTCGCCGTTGACGACCGTCGTCGGCCCCACCGCGACCGATTCCGCGCCGACGGCCAGCGAATCCGCCGCCGTCGAATTCGCGTGGAAGTATTTCTGGCCCGTGACCGCGAACGACTGCAATGCGCCGGCAAGCTGCCGCACCGTGACCGCGTCTTGCTGGCCCGTGCCGTCCGCGACGTTGGTGATCTGGCGATACGTCCTGCTGGTCGCGTCGCCGACCGACACCGCGCCGAGCAGCGTCTGGTCCGTCGTGTTGAACGGGATCGACGCGGTGCCGTTGCGGATGGTCCCGGACGCCGGCACCGTCGCGCGGTCGGCCACCGAACCCGAGCCGAGTGCGATGCTGCCGTCGACCCGAGAAATGGCGTTCGGCCCGATCGCCACGCTGTCGACGCCGAGCGCCTGGCTGTCCGGCGCGGTCGAGTTCGCGTGGAAGTACTTGATGCCGTGCGCGTTGATGTTGTCGACCGCGGAGCCGACGTTGTTGTTGATCGTCGTCGAGCCGTCGCTGTTGTACGTCACGTACGACGGCGCCGAGATCGTGCCGGTCGTCGGATCGTAGGTGGCCCCGCCGCCGATCGCGCCGGCCGTGCTGTTGCCGAGGTTGGTGTTGTTGTTCACGATGGAGCTCAAGCCCGTCGACAGTGACCCGATGCTCGTCGACGTGGCGGTCGACAGCGACGTCAGGTTGCTGTTCGTGCTCGACAGGCCGGTCGACAGCGAGCCGATGGTGGTCGACGTCGAGGTCGACAGCGACGTGATCGTGCTGTTCGTCGAGCTCAGGCCCGTCGACAGTGATCCGATGCTCGTGGACGTGGCAGTCGACAGCGAGGTCAGATTGCTGTTCGTCGAACTCAAGCCGGTGGACAGTGAACCGGCGACGGTCGAGGTCGACGTCGACAGCGACGTGATCGTACTGTTGGTCGAACTCAGGCCGGTCGACAGCGAGCTGATGCCCGTCGACGTGGAGGTCGACAGGGACGCGACGGAACTGTTCGTCGAGCTCAGGCCCGTGGAAAGCGAACTGATCCCGGTCGAGGTCGACGTGGACAACGACGTGATCGCGCTGTTCGCCGACGACAAGCCCGTCGACGTGGAGGTCGACAAGGACGTGATGCTCGACAGCGTCGACGTCGACAGCGACGTCACCGCCAGGTTCGTCGCATCGAGCTGCGACCCGTTGATCGCGTCCGTGCTCGACGAACTGATGCGCCCGGCCGCGACGTTGGTGATCTGGCGCTCGCTGCCCGCCGCGCCGACGCTGACGACGCTGGTCGGATTGACGCCGTTGAAGCTGTACGTGACGCCGCCGATCGTCGCGGACGCCGTCGGATTCGGCGCGGCTGTCACCGAGCCGGAACCGAGCGCGACATCGTTGGCGTTGTTCGCCACGGCCGACGCGCCGAACGCCACTGCGCCCGCCGCTGCCGCCGTCGACGTATTGCCGAGCGCGATGGAGCCGACGCCCTGCGCGTTGTTCGAATTGCCGATCGCCACCGCGCCGTTGCCGTTCGCGGTGTTGTTCGAGCCCATCGTCACCGCGCCGGTGCCGATCGCGGTGCTCGGATCGCCGATGGCGACCGCGCCGTTGCCGCTCACGGTCTGACCTTCGCCGAGCGCGACGGCGCCGGTGCCGCTCAGGACCTGCGAGTTGTTCCCGCCGGCGATCGAGCCCGCGCCCGCCGCCGCCGCGACGGAGTTGCTGGCGCCGATTGCGACCGTGGCACCCGCCGCCGCCACGCTGTTGATACCGATCGCCGTCGCATTCACGGCAGACGCCGTCGCGCCGGCGCCCAGCGCGGTGCCCGATATGCCCGTCGCGAGCGCGAGATTGCCGAGCGCGACGCCGAACTGCTGCGTCGCGGTCGACTGCACGCCCATCGCGATCGAGCTGAGGCCCGACGCATTCGCGTTCAGGCCGAACGCCAGCGCATTGTCGGCGCCCGCCGAGGTATTCGAGCCCATCGCGATCGAACTGGTGCCGAGCGATTGCGCGCCCGACCCCGGCACGCCTGCCGTGCCGCCCCAGCCGATGGCGATCGACGACGTGCCCTTCGCGCCGCTGTTCACGCCCATGGCCACGGCCGAATTGCCGGAAGCGAGCGAGCCGCTGCCCACGGCTACGCCGGCCGCGCCCGAACTCGTCGACTGATTGCCGAGCGAGACGGAGCCCGTATTCGTGGCGTTTGACGAAAAACCGAGCGCGACGGCTTGCGCCCCCGACGCGACCGATCCGAGGCCGAGCGCGGCCGCGTATTGACCGGAGGCCGTCGCATTGTTCCCGAGCCCGATCGCGGACACGCCGATCGCCGACGCACCGCTGCCGATCGCCACCGAGCCGCTTTGGGTCGAGCTCGACAGGTTGCCGATCGCGACCGAATAGTTGCCGGAGCCGATCGCCTGCACGCCCATCGCCACGCTGTTGACGCCGGTTGCCTGAGAATTGATGCCGACGGATGTCGAACCGTCGGCAATGGCGTGCGCGCCCGGGCCGATCGCCGTGGCAGAAACGCCCGTCGCCGTGGACAGGTTGCCGAACGCGGTGGAATTCACCTGCGTGGCGACCGAACCGTTACCGACGGCGATCGAACTCGCGCCGCCGGTCGCGGAGCCGCCCCCCGCCGAATACTGCGCGTGGGCGCCCGCCTGGAACAAGCCGAGATACGCGGCCGCGACCACCGTCGCAATTCGCCGCGGCGACAGCCCCGCCAGCACTGTCGTGCCAGCGCCAGCGTCCGGTGCCGCATGCGCATCCGCACGTCTCGACGACACCACGCGCTTGCCTCGCGCGCGATCGAGCTCGGACGCCGCGACCCACGCCCCCAGTGCTTCGTTCCAGATCGACTTGAACGACTTGTTCATCTCGTTTTCCCTCGGTTTTCGTGTGCTGAATCACGCGACAGCGAACGCGACGGCAAACGAAGCGCGCATCCATGCACGCGCGCCCGTCGCCTCGCACCGCTCCATTGCTTCACTTCGTACGACTAACTTGATTGCGAATGGCCCCGCACGACACTCGCGACCGCTGTCGCGATCGCACGACCGCACACCGCTCGTGCCAATCGGACACGCGGCGCGGCGACGATCGCGGGTTATCGACTCACGGACACCGACATCGCTGGGCCAGGCGACGGCGCGACGCGCCCCGCGCCCGCGAAACGAACGCGTGCGGACACCGTCGCGCCGGACCCGCGGCGACGTCGAATCTCATGAGGAGGCGTCGTTCAGACGCCGGATGGAAGCGGCCGGCCTGACCTGCAGACCGGCCGCCCTGGTTCATTCGGGAGGCGGATGCCGCCGTGCGGCCCCGTGGGTTGACGCATGCGCCGCAGGATCGCGAACGCTGACAGCCGACACCGGTTCGAGCGAACCGGTGCGTTGATCTGCCATGCCTTTGATGTTCATGTCTTCTCGTGCCCGTCTGATCGACAGCGGTATCGCGCGACCGCCGTTCGAAGGATCGAACTGCCCGGCGATCGACGCGTACCTGCTCACCCCTTTTTACATCCAGGCCACCGCCGGACATTCCGGATTTCCGGAAATACCGCCGACTGGCCGGATGACCCCTTCATTCCATTTATCGACTGACTTTCTTTGACGATTTCTTGCTGCCTGATGTGTCAAACTCGCATCGACTTCTGCATTCACCGATGCACCTTGTTACATCGGTACATTCGAAGAATGATGAAGTTTTTATTACCCTCGTGCCGGTTTCCGTCACACCGCTGCAATCCCGGAATATGAGATTGACAGCATGCAATGTCACATTGAATATTGCGCCCCGAAAAAGTCGGCGACGGCAAAACGTTTGCGGTGAATTCGCTGGTCATCCAGAACCGATTTCATCCGCCTCCAGCCTAGTGTGCCGGGGTTCGTCAGACCAAACCTTTTCCCGGGCGGAAAAATGCTTTTCCAGAGCGGACGATATTTACATTCATACAAGCCCGCCGGGCTGAAAATTTAAATATGAAAGTAATTTCAACCCGCCATCGATAAGATTTCCATTACGAGGCAATGAATTGATGAAATCGACCAGCACCGAATTCGGGCATGGCAACGACATAATTCGTTCAAAATCATTATTCGGGCCACGCCATTTTTATAAGGAATCACACGGAAATAAAAACCGATATTCGATCGGCAATCCGGAAAGTTTTTCCGCTCCCTTTTTCGCCGAACCGTTCGGAGCGGCCATGCGCCCGCTCGGCCATGTCAGACATGCCCCCACGGACCGCACGGAATCCTCACCGACGACTTTGTTGTCGGCATATAATTTTTCGCAACAATCGTGCATATAGATGCATCGATTCCGACCCCGGCCTACCCTCCCTTCGCGTTCGCAACCATGTCATCCCGCTCGTCCAGTCCGGCGTCGCTCCGCGTCACGCCGGATCTCGTTGGCGCACACATTCTCGTCGTAGATGACCGACCGAACGACCTGCGGCTCCTGACGGAGATCCTGCGTTCCGCGCGCTGCCGGATCAGCGTCGCGTTCGATGGTCTGCAGGCCTATCACCGTGCGCAGGCGATCGCGCCCGACCTGATCCTGATGGACGTGCGGATGCCGCGCATGGACGGCTTCGCCGCGTGCCGGCTGCTGGCCTCGACGCCGTCGACGCAGAACATTCCCGTCATCATCCTGACTGCCGCGAGCGATCTCCAGGATCGCATCGCGGGGCTCGAAACCGGTGCGCTCGACTACATCGTGAAGCCGTTCGAACCGGTCGAGGTCATTGCACGGATCCGCAATCATCTGAAACGGGCGCGACGCAGCCAGCCGTTCGCGCATCTGCCCAAGCTGCCCGACCACCCCGACGCCGCGCTGGTGCGCGCGGCAAGCGACATCCTGCTGCGCGAGCTGCGCAACCCGCCCGGGCTCGACGAACTCGCGAGACAGGTCGGCACGCACGAAAAACGGCTGTCACGCGTGTTCCGCGATCATCTCGGCCAGACCGTATTCGAATACCTGCGCGACACGCGGCTTCGCGCCGCGAAGCACTTTCTCGCCGAGACGTCGATGGGCATCGGCGACATCGCCGAGGAGATCGGCTTCTCGACGCCGGGCAATTTCGCGACTGCGTTTCGCGAACGGTTCGGCATCACGCCGTCGGACTGGCGGCGTCAGCGGCCGACGGTCGATGTTCCGCCGCCGTCGCATGACTGCCCGCGCGATGCATAGGCGTCGAACCTCGGGCTGGCACGCGATGGTGCTGCTGCTGACGGCACTGGTGCTCGCCTGCGCGACACACCGGGCCGCCGCGACGGAAAACCCCGCACAGTTGGACGCGGTCTCGTTGCTCGAGGATCCGGGCACGCAGTTGTCCGTCGACCAGGCCGCCGCACGGCTCGCCGAGCCTCAACGTCGTGCTGCCGCGGCGGCGCGACCGTCGTTCAACATCGAATTCTCACGCTCCGCGTGGTGGGTCGGCGCGACGCTGGTCAACCGCGACCGCGTCGAACAGCCGCTGGTGCTGGCGATCCGCGACGCACGCGTCGACCGCGCCGATTTCTACGTCGGGCACGGCGGCACGTGGACGCTCGCCGGCCGCTTCCCGGCCGACGAAAACGGCATGAGCCGGCCGGCGTCCCGGTATCCGGTGCTCGATGCGACGCTGCGCCCGGGCGAACGGTTGCCGGTCCTGATCCGCATCACGTCGCGCAAGGAACTGCGGCTCGCGCCGCGCGCCTTCACGCGCGACGCATGGCAGGCCCACGAGCTGCACGCGACCATGTGGAACTTCGGCTTTCTCGGCGGGCTGCTCGCGCTCGTGTGGTGTGCGCTGCTGATCGGCTTCTTCTCGCGCAGCGGCATGTTCGTCGTGCTGGCGATGCTCGCATTGAACACGACGCTGTTCGAGGCAACCTACCGCGGCTACACCGCGCTGTATTTGTGGCCCGCCGCGCGCGAATGGTCGGCGCGCGGCGAGGTGATCTTCGTCTACCTGTCGGTCGTGTGCTTCATCGCGTTCATCCTGACGGTCGCCCGTCGCGAGAAGGCACGCATCCCGTTCCGCGCGATCTACGCGGGATTCATCGCGCTCGAGTGCGCGGGCATCGCCGGGGCCGCATGCGGCGACCTCCTCACGTTTACGTGGTTCTGCCTGCGGCTGAACACCGTGCTGGCGATCGTGAACCTCACCCTCGCGCTGACGCTCGCGATTCGCCGGACGCCGACGGGCCGCGTGATGCTGATCGCGATCGCGTTCGCGAGCTTCAACATGGTGATCCGCATTCTCGACGGCAAGGACGCAATCCCGGCCTGGCTGTTCTGGCTCAAGTCCGACATCTACCCGAACCCCGTCATCGCGATCATCGGTCTCGCCACGCACCTGCTCGTGCTGGCCGCGTGGATCAACCACGTGGGCCGTCAGCGCACCGAAGCACGCAAGCGCCTCGAGCATTGGCAGCTCACCGAACAGGATCGTCTGCGCGACGAAGTCGCGAAGCGCACGGTCGCGCTCAACGACGCGCTGCAACAGGTTCGCATGCACATGCAGCAGAAGATCGAGACGCTCGGCTACGTGAGCCACGACCTGCGCGCGCCGCTGTCGACGATCAACGGCTACGCGAAGCTGCTGCTGCAAGGCGCGACGCGCAGCCAGGCGCGGCTGATCCGCTCGATCGACCGCAGCATCCGCTACCAGCTCACGCTGATCGACGAATTGCTGCAATACACGAAGGCGGAGTTGCAGCCGCTCGGCATTTCGCCGCACGCGACCGACCTGCCCGGCCTGCTGAACGACATCGGCGACTATGCGGTCGCGCTGTGTTCCCAGCAGGACAACCGGTTCGTCTACCGGCCGCTGACGCCGTTGCCGCGCAAGCTGTCGATCGACGGCATTCGGCTGCAGCAAGTGCTGCTCAACCTGCTGTCGAACGCGTCGAAGTTCACGTGCGACGGCACGGTCACGCTGTCGGTCGGCGCGTATCCGGAAGGCGATGCATGGCGGATCGTGTTCGAAGTCGCCGACACCGGAATCGGCATCGACATCGACAAGACCACCGACATCTTCCGTGCATACCAGCAGGTGCAGGCGGTGAACGGCGGCACCGGGCTCGGCCTGTTCATCGCGCAGCGGATCGTCGGCGCGATGCACGGCGAGCTGGCCGTATCGAGCCAGCCGGGGGTCGGCACGTCGTTCACGTTCCAGATCGTGGCGCCCGCGATCGGCCGCGCGATGATCCCGGCGTCGGCGCTCGTACGCGCCGCCGAATCCGCCGATCCAACCGGGCCCGTGCCGGATGCACACGCGATGCGCTGTCCGCCTGCCGACGCGCTCGACGAGCTGGCCGTGCTCGCGAGCGAAGGCCGCCTCACCGATATCGAGGAATGGCTCGGGCACCACGCGCATGCACCACGGCATGCCGCGTTCATGCAGGCGATGCGCGAGCGCCTGGACGCGCTGGATCTGCCGGCGATCGAACGACTCGCCGAGTCGCTGAAGCACACGGGCATCGCGGATGCGTCGTTCGACGTGGAACCCGACATGGCCGGGCCGGCGTGACTGCAACGCTCGCGTCGCGGTTGCGCAATGCGCATTCGCGAATCGGTCAAACGCGGCTGGCGGCCGCGCCGATGCGCCGTTGACAGCCACCAACGGCGACGCAGCAAGCGATGCCGGCCAACGAAGAAGCCCGCCAAAGGCGCGCCGGCATCACGCCGAACGTTGCAGACGCAACAACCTGCGCATCGTCGAACCGAGCGCCGCATCGTCACGCGGCGCGGCGGGCGTCACCTGCGCGGCATCGCGCTTCCGCCGCTTCGGATCGAGCCCGGTCCCACCGCTACGCCGCCGCGCCGCGTGCCGCTCGATGACCCGCTGCAGCAGACAGAACACGCACAGCAGCGCGCCGATCACGATCCGCGTCCACCACGAACTCAGCGTGCCGTCGAACGTGATCAGCACCTGGATCGTGCCGAGAATACCGACGCCGAACACCGACCCGATCACATACCCCACCCCGCCCGTGAGCAGCGTGCCGCCGATCACGGTCGCGGCGATCGCGTCGAGCTCCATCCCCTGCGCCTGCAGCCCGTAGCCGGACAGCACGTACAGCGTGAACACCACGCCGCCGAGCGCCGAACAGAAGCCGCTCAGCGCATACACGCCGACCTTCGTGCGCGCGACCGGCAACCCCATCAGCAGCGCCGATCGCTCGTTGCCGCCTACCGCATACACGTTGCGGCCGAAGCGCGTGAAATGCGCGACGTAGATCGCGGCGGCCAGCGTCGCGAGCGCGATCAGCGCGCCCGCGCTCAGCGTCCCGCCGCCGACCGGCACGCTGATGCCCGCGAGCGCATGGAAGGTCGGCTCGTTGATCGTGATCGACTGCGTCGTGATCAGGAAGCATGCGCCGCGCGCGAGAAACATCCCGGCGAGCGTGACGATGAACGGCTGCAACCGGAAGTAATGAATCAACGCGCCCATCGCCGCGCCGTACAGCGCGCCGAACACGAGCACGAGCGGGACGATCGCCCAGACGGGCCAGTGCAATCGTTCGGCGCCGACCGCGCAGAAGATCGTTGTCAATGCAACGACAGAGCCGACCGACAGGTCGATGCCGCCCGACACGATCACGAACGTCATCCCGATCGCGACGATCAGCAGGAATGCGTTGTCGACGAGCAGCCCGGTCAGCACCTGCATCGAGAAGAAGCCCGTGTACATCACGGACCCGAAACTGAACAATGCGACGAACAGCACGATCGTCACGACGATCGGCAGCGTGCGCGGGTCGGTAAACCGTGCGAAGAATCGGTTCATCGCGGCGTGGCTCCGGTGGTGGTGCGCGAACGGGTGGAAGACAGCAGCCGCGACGCATGCTGGATCACCAGCGCGCGCGCCGCGTCCGACTGGATCAGCGTCACGACGATCACGACGAGCGCCTTCACGACGAGCGTCGCCTCCGGCGGCACGCCGATCGAATAAGTCGTGTAGGTGAGCGTCTGGATGATCAGCGCGCCAAGCACGGAGCCCGCGAGGCTGAAGCGGCCGCCGAGCAGCGACGTGCCGCCGAGCGTCACCGCGAGGATCGCGTCGAGTTCGAGCAGCAGCCCCGCGTTGTTGCCGTCGGCACTGCGCACGTTCGAACTGGCGAGGATGCCGGCGAGCGCCGACATCACGCCCGAGAACAGATAGACGCCGAACACGACCGCCCCCGCGCGCAGCCCGACGAGCCGCGTCGCGACCGGATTCACGCCGATCGCGCGGATGAACAGGCCGAGCGCCGTGCGGTTCACCAGCAGCGCGGTCGCCGCGATCGTCGCGATCGCGATCCAGACCGAGCACGGCACGGCCGCGAGATAGCCGCCGCCGAGTTCGAGGTAGCCCGGCGCGCCGATCGGGATGATCTGTCCGCCGGTCAGCAACTGCGCGATGCCGCGTCCGGCGACCATCAGGATCAGCGTCGCGATGATCGGCTGCATCCCGACGAACGCGACGAGCACGCCGTTCCATGCGCCCGCGAGCAACCCGACGCCGAGCGCGGCGGCCAGCGCCGTGCCGACCCGCGTCGGATCGCCGTCGAGCACGATCGCCGCGGCCGCGCCGGCGATCGCGACGATCGCGCCGACCGAGATGTCGATCCCGCGCGTCGCGATCACGAGCGTCATGCCGAGCGACACGATCACGAGCGGTGCCGCGCGATTCAGGATGTCGATCGGCGCGCCGAACAAGTGGCCGTCGAGCACCGCGATCGACAGGAAGCCCGGCCGATACGCGACGTCGAGCGCGAACAGCAGCGCGAGCGTCAGCACCGGCCACACGAGCGGATGGCGAAGCAACGTGCGTAACCGGATCATGACCGGCCTCCCGCGATCAGTTGATACACGTGTTCCTCCGACGCCTCGGCACCGGTCAGTTCGGCGACCTTGCGGCGATCGCGCAGCACCGCGATCCGGTGGCTCACGCGCACCACTTCGCTGATCTCCGACGAGATGAACAGGATCGCGAGCCCCTGCGCGCACAGCGCGAGCACGCGCTCCATGATGTCGAATTTCGCGGCGACGTCGATGCCGCGCGTCGGCTCGTCGAGGATCAGCAGCTTCGGCTCCGTCGCGAGCCAGCGCGCTAGCAGCACCTTCTGCTGGTTGCCGCCGGACAGCAGCCCGATCGGTTGCTCCGCGTCGCGCGCCTTGATGCCGAGCCGCGCGATGTACGTCTCCGCGAGTTCGCGCTGGCGCGCGCGGCTGATCAGCCGCCACCAGCCGCGCCGAGCCTGCAGCGCGAGGACGATGTTCTCGCGGATCGACAACGCCGCGACGATCCCCTCCTTCTTGCGATCCTCCGGGCAATACGCGATCCCGTTGCGAACGGCATCGTGTGGCGACGCGAGCCGCTTGCGCGTGCCGTCGATCTCGATCGCGCCGGTGTCGGTGCGCTCGGCCGCGAACGCGAGCCGCGCGGTTTCCGTGCGCCCCGAGCCGAGCAGCCCGGCCAGCCCGACGATTTCGCCGGGCCGCACGTCGAGATCGAGCGGGCTCATCATCCCGCGCCGGCCGGCCTGCTGCATCGACAGGAACGGCGCGGCCGCGTCGGCGTCGCGCTGCACCGCCGCCGCGCCCGCTTGCAGCGTGCCGGACATCGGTTCGCGGCCGGTCATCTTCGCGACGAGCATGTCGACCGGCAGGTCGCGCGCGAGATACTCGCCCTCGCGCTCGCCGTTGCGCATCACGGTGATCCGGTCGGACACCGCATAGGTCTGTTCGAGAAAGTGCGTGACGAACAGGATCGCCATCCCCGACGCCTTCAGTCGGCGCAGCACGTCGAAGAGCCGCGCGACCTCGCCGTCGTCGAGGCTCGACGTCGGTTCGTCGAGAATCAGCACGCGCGCATCGACCGACACGGCCCGCGCGATCGCGACCATCTGCTGCACCGCGATCGGATACGCGTCGAGCGAACGCGTGACGTCGAGCGACAGGTCGAGCTCGGCGAGCGCATCGCGCGCCCGCGCATGGATCGTCTTCCAGTCGATCGCGCCGCGCCGCATCGGCTGCCGGCCCGCGAAGATGTTCTCGGCGACCGACAGGTTCGCGCACAGGTTCACTTCCTGGTACAGCGTCTGGATCCCGGCCGCCTCGGCCTCGCGCGGCGCGGCGAACCGCACCGGCGCGTCGCCGACGCGAATCTCGCCCGCGTCGTGCGCATGCACGCCGGTCAGCACGTTGATCAGCGTCGACTTGCCCGCGCCGTTCTGGCCCATCAGTGCATGAATTTCGCCCGGAAACAACCGGAAGTTCACGCGCTGCAGCGCGTTCACGCCCGGGAACGCCTTGTCGATGCCGATCATCTCGACCACCGGCGGATTCGTCATGGATCGCCCTCGATTCGAGGCGGACGACGGACGGCGGCAGCCGCGCCGCCGCCCGCGTCCGCCGGGACTCAGTACTTGCGGGTCGGCAGCACCTGCGCCGCGACGCTCATCGGGAACACCGTCTCGTTCGTGACGATGCGCTTCGGCAACTGCTTGCCGGCGACCACGTCCTTCACCGCGGTCATCAGCTGCGGGCCGAGCAGCGGGCTGCATTCGACGTCGACGTTGATCTTGCCGGCCACCATCGCCTGGAAGCCGCCCTTGGTCGCGTCGAACGACACGACGCTCACGTCCTTGCCGGGCTTGATGCCGGCCTCTTCCATCGCCTGGATCGCGCCGAGCGCCATGTCGTCGTTGTGCGCGTAGACGACGTTGATCTGCTTGCCGTACGTCTTCGCGAACGCTTCCATCACCTGCTTGCCGCCGGCGAGCGTGAAGTCGCCGCTTTGCGACGCGATCACCTTGAACTTCGGATTGTTCTTGATCACTTCGAGCAGGCCCGCGCGGCGGTCGTTGGCCGGTGCGGAGCCGACCGTGCCCTGCAGCTCGACGATGTTGATCGGGCCCGCGTCGTTCTTGAAGCGCTCTTCCATCCAGTGGCCGGCGCGCCGCCCTTCCTCGAGGAAGTCGGAACCGATCATCGTCACGTACAGCGACGGATCCTTCACGTCGACGCCGCGATCGGTCAGGATCACCGGAATATGGGCCGCCTTCGCTTCGGTCAGCACCGGCTCCCAGCCCGACTCGACGACCGGCGAGAACGCGATCACGTCGACCTTCTGCGCGATGAACGAACGGATCGCGCGGATCTGGTTCTCCTGCTTCTGCTGCGCGTCCGAGAATTTCAGGTTGATGCCGGCATCTTTCGCCGCGCTCTTCACCGACACGGTGTTCGCGGTGCGCCACGCGCTTTCCGCGCCGACCTGCGAGAACCCGAGCGTGATCGGCTTTTGCTGCGCGTGCGCGCCCGACGCGAATACCGTCGCCGCGGCGACGAGCGCACCGGCCGTCAGCTTCCTGATGAATGTCATGGTCCGTCTCCGATGATGTCGTTGTATGTCGCGGCCCGGCCTGGCGCGGTGCCGTGCTGTTGTGGTTCTGCGTGGCGCGGACGCGGTTCGGGCGGTGCCGGCCGGCGCGTGCGGTCGGCCCGGTATGTACGCCCCGGATCAGTCTAGAAACAAGTCCGATAACCTTCCAATGAAATATTGGATTGAAGCGATATCGATATCGGCATACGTATAAACACCTAGCGCTTATCTTTGCCTGCCCCGACCGCTTCGACGTCGATGGGGCGGCGTATCCGGCGGCGGCGCACGGATCTTGCTGTCGCCCTTGCAAGCGCCGTTCGCGCCCCGCGACGGCCGCTCCGACAACAAGGAGAACGACGATGCCCGCCGTGCGTGAACCCCCGAACGCCGCACATGGAAACGCTCGTCCGCTGGCGCCTCGCGCCATGAAGAAGCGCGCGTCCCGGCGCGGCTCCGGCACCGAAACCGGCGATCGTTCGGCCGCGCCGCTGCGCCATGTCGACGACCGGCATCCCGGCTACACGCGCCGGCGGTTGCGTCACGGCTTCGCGTACTACACGCAGGACGGCGTCCGGATCCGCGACGCCGACGAAATCGCCCGCATCGATGCGCTCGCGATTCCGCCGGCGTATACCGACGTCTGGATCTGCATGGACCCGCGCGGCCACTTGCAGGCGACCGGGCGAGATGCGCGCGGGCGCAAGCAGTATCGCTATCACCCGCAGTGGCGCGAGACGCGCGACGCGAACAAGTACGCGCGGATGGCGGCCTTCGCCCGCGCACTGCCGCGCATCCGCACGCGCGTCGCGCGTGATCTGGCACTGCCCGGGATGCCGCGCGACAAGATCGTCGCGACGATCGTCCGGCTGCTCGACACGACGCTCGCGCGGATCGGCAACGCCGAATACGCACGCGAGAACGCGTCGTACGGGCTCACCACACTGCGCAAGCGCCACGTGACGATCCGGCCGGGACAGGTTCGCCTGCGCTTCACGGGCAAGAGCGGCATCGAGCATGACGTGACCGTGGAAGATCCGCGCGTCGGCCGGATCGTGCGGCGCTGCGCGGAGTTGCCCGGGCACGAGTTGTTCCAGTATGTGGACGACGACGGCGCACGTCATTCGATCGGCTCGTCCGACGTGAACGATTATCTGCGCGAGGCGGCGGGCGCGGAGTTCACCGCGAAGGATTACCGGACCTGGGCGGGCAGCGTTCAGGCGCTGGCGTTGCTGCGGCGCATCCCGCATGAGGACGTCACGCAGGCGCGCAAGCAGATCGTCGAGACGGTGCGGGCCGTCGCCGACATATTGCGCAACACGCCGGCCGTATGCCGGCGCTGCTACATCCACCCGGCGGTGCTCGATGCGTTCGAGGCCGGGATGCTCGCGGCGCTGGAGGTACGCCGCTCGCCGCGAGGGCTGCGCGTGGACGAGGCCGCGTTCGCGGCGTTGCTCGAACAGGCGGTGCGTTGATCGTCGAGGAAGTCAAGAAAGTGACGTGCCCGATGCAGCGGCTCGCGCCGCTCATCGCCCGACAGAATTCGCAGCACTGCGAAAGATCAGCGGACGCTCGTCCTGTCGCCCTGCCCGTCGCGCGAACTGCACGGCCTGCTCGACCCGGCCGTGATGCGGAGACTTCGCGCAGACCGGATCGGCCTGCGCCGGATCGGCGGCCAGCATGTACGCCTGGCATCGGCACCCGCCATGATCCGCATGGCGCTCGTCACAGGTGCGGCACGGGTCGCGCATCCAGCCGTCACCGCGAAACGCGTTGAACGCGTCGCTTTCGTACCAGATGTCCTTCAGCGACCGGTCACGCACGTTCGGCAGCACGAGACCGGGCAATCCGCGCGCGGCATGGCACGGCAGCGCGGTGCCGTCCGGTGCGACGCCGAGGAACACCGAGCCCCAGCCGTTCATGCAGGCCTTCGGCCGCTGCTCGAAGTAGTCGGGCACGACGAACAGGATCTTGCACCGTTCGCCGACGAGCTTGCGGTAGCGGTTGACCGTTTCCTCCGCTTCGCGCAGTTGTTCGGCGGTCGGCATCAGCTGGTCGCGATTCAGCATCGCCCAGCCGTAGTACTGCGTATTCGCGAGTTCGAGAAAATCCGCGCCGAGGTCGAGCGCCATCTCGATGATCTGGCCGACGTGCGGCAGGTTGTACCGATGCAGCACGCAGTTCAGCACCATCGGATAGCCGTGCGACTTGATCAGCCGCCCGACGCCGCGCTTGAGGTCGAAGGTGCGCGTGCTGGTCAGGAAGTCGTTCAGCTCGCGCGTCGAATCCTGCAGCGACAGCTGGATATGATCGAGCCCGACCGCCTTGAGCCGGTCGATGCGCGTGGCATTCAGGCCCACGCCCGACGTGATCAGGTTGGTATAGAAACCCAGCGACCGCGCATGCTCGACCAGCACCTCCAGGTCGCCGCGCTGCAGCGGTTCGCCGCCGGAAAAGCCGATCTGCGCGGCGCCGAGCGCGCGCGCGTCGCTGATCACCGTGCGCCATGCGTCGGTATCGAGCTCCGCGCCGTGCGTCGCGAAATCGACGGGGTTGTAGCAGAACGCGCAGTGCAGCGGACAGCGGTATGTGAGCTCGGCAAGCAGCCAAAGCGGCGCGGACGGCCGGTTCGGGGGTGGGGTCATGTCCATGTCAGTCGAGTCAGTCGAGCCAGCCGCGCAGTCGCGCATGATCGAGGAAGCGATAGACGTCCGACGCAAGGTCCGACGTGCTGAACAGCCGCTCGAGTTCGTCGATGATGTCGTCGAGCTCGCGCGTGCCGTCGCAGCGCGCGAGGATCTCGCCCGCGCTCGGGTTGAGCCGGACCATGCCTTCCGGATACAGGAGCACGTACGCATCCTGGGCCGCCTCCCATTGCAGGCGGTACATGCCCCTCAGCGAGGGGCGCAGCGGCACGCCGCTGACGGCGTCGTTGGAGTTCATGCGGGATACGCCTTTTCAATCGCATCGAGAATCGACCACAGCACATCCAGCTTGAACGACAGGATGTCGAGCGCGCGCCGTTGCGCGTCCGGTGTCGTGAAATGGTTCAGCGTCACCGCGAGCCCGTGTTCGACGTCGCGCTGCGCGAGCGGCACGCGGCTGCGGAAATACTGCAGCCCGGCCGCCTCGATCCACGGATAGTGGGACGGCCAGCCCGCGAGCCGGTCGAGGTGGATCTGCGGCGCGAACATCTCGGTCAGCGACGAGCACACGGCCTCCTGCCACGGCGCGCGCCGCGCGAAATTGACGTAGGCGTCGACCGCGAACCGCACGCCGGGCAGCACATGCTCGAGCGACCACAACTCCGCGCGCTCGATGCCGACCGCCTCGCCGAGCCGCGCCCATGCCTCGATCCCGCCTTCCTGGCCGCCGTGACCGTCGTGGTCGAGAATCCGCTCGACCCACAGCCGGCGCGTGTCGCGATCCGGGCAATTGGACAGGATCGCCGCGTCCTTCAGCGGAATGCTGATCTGATAGTAGAAGCGGTTCGCGACCCAGCCGCGAATCTGCGCCGGTGAACACGCGCCGCTATTCAGGCGGCGGTTGAATGGATGGTGGATGTGATAGCGCGATTCGAGCGCGCGCAGGCGCGCCTCGAACTCCTGCGCACTCCAGGGCGTCGCGTGCAGCGCCGCGGCGGGAATCGGTGCGTTCATGGTCAGACCTCGAATTGCATGCCGTCGTGGGCGACCTCGATGCCGTGCTCGCGCAATTGCGCGCGCTGCGCGGAACCGGGGTCGAGAATCGGATTCGTGTTGTTGATGTGCGTGAGGACCTTGCGCGTGTGCGTCGGCAACAGCCGAAGGCGGTCGATCATGCCCGGCCGCGCCGCGTCGCCGCACTGCTCGAGATGCCCCATGTCGGCCGCGTGCTTCGACGACAGGCCGAGGTCGATCATCTCCGTGCCGGTCCAGAACGTGCCGTCCACCAGCACGAGGTCGGCGTCGCGCATCGCGGCGCGCACGCCGTCGTCGACGTCGGCGAGCCCCGGCGCATAGAACGCCTGTCGGCCGCTCGTCGTATCCTCGATCAGGAGTGCGATGTTGTCGCCCGGCACGCTCGCCTCCCGGCGCGGCGAATAAGGCGGCGGCTTGCTGTCGACCGGCACGGCGGTGAAGCGGATGCCGCCGGCGCCCGGTATCGCGAACGGTTCGCCCGGTGCGATCGTGTGAACGTCGACGCCGCAATAGTGGCCGAGCAGCGGCACGAGCGGCAGCCCGGTCGACAGGTCGTCGAGCACCGGCGCGCTCGCATACAGCGGCAGCGGCGACGTGCGTTCGCGCAGCATCAGCAGGCCCGTCACATGATCGATCTGCGCGTCGCACAGCACGACGGCGACGATCGCGCTGTCGCGGATCGCGCGAGCCGGCTGCAGGTCGGGGGCGGCGCGCAGCTGCGCGAGGATGTCCGGCGACGCATTCACCAGCACCCAGTCGACGCCGTCGCCGCTGACGGCGATCGACGATTGCGTGCGCGGCACGATGCCGTCGGTGCCGGCCCGCGCGCGACGGCAGTTGCCGCAGTTGCAGTTCCATTGCGGCAGTCCGCCGCCGGCGCCCGAGCCGAGTATCTTGATCTTCATCTGCGTATGCTCCCGGTGCCGCCCGCATCGTGTCCGTCGATGCGGGCGGCACAGCGCGCGTCGATCAACGGTTGGCGATGTACATCGTGATTTCGAAACCGAAACGCAGGTCGGTATAGGCCGGGGTGGTCCATTGCATGATGTGTCTCCTTGTTGAGTGGGTGAGTCGAAAAAACCGCATCGATCGAGCGGCCGATACCCATTCAGCAAGGAGCGTGCCGGGGCGGGACTTGCGTCGCGCAGCGGCGTGCGAAAGCATGCGGCAGCCACCGGGTGGTCACGGCACCGTCATTTTTACGATTTGCAAACGTAAAGATTTCAGAAACCGTCTGGCGACGGCTCATGTGACGCACGGCCGGTTGAGCAAGTGTTGAATCCTTGAACACCGGGTGTTGCAACCTGACACACCGGTGTGACAGTCGCGGCTTGCGTCACGGTTCGTCCCGCTCCAGCGCATCCGGTCCGGCGGGCGGCATCTTGCGGTAGATCGTGTTGCGCGATACGCCGAGCGCGCGTGCGGCGGCCGACACGTTGCCGCCGTGACGCGCGAGCGCGGCCGCGATCGCGGAGGCGGCCACGTCCTGCAGCCGCGCATCGCAGGCCGTGGTCGCGAACGCCGGCGCTTCCGATGCGAGCGGCGCAGGCGCACAGGTCTCCTGCGCCGCCGGGCCGCCGTCGCACCGCACGTCGTCGAAGAAATCGTCCGGCAAATGCTCGCAGCGAATCTCGCAGTCGTCGTCGACCATCGCGGCCGCCGTGCGCAGCAGGTTCGCGAGCTGCCGGAAGTTGCCCGGCCACGCGCAGCGCTCGAACAGCGCCATCACGTCGGGCGCGACGCTCAACGGCCGGCGCCCGGGCCCCGACAACGTCTCCCGTTGCAGCATCTTCTGGACGACCACCGCGAGGTCCGTGCGGTCGCGCAGCGGCGGCAGGCGCACGACGAGGCCGTTGAGCCGGTAGTACAGGTCTTCGCGAAAGCGGTTCTGCGCGATCATGTCGCGCAGGTCGCGGTGCGTCGCGCAGATGATCGCGATGTCGACGCCGATCGCCTTCGTCGAGCCGAGCGGGTTGACGACGCGCTCCTGCAGCACGCGCAGCAGCCGCACCTGCAGCGGATACGGCATGTCGCCGATTTCGTCGAGAAACAGCGTGCCGCCGTTGGCCTGCAGCAGCTTGCCGGTCGCGCCCTTGCGGCGCGCGCCGGTAAACGCGCCCTCCTCGTAGCCGAACAGCTCGGATTCGATCAGCGTCTCCGGTATCGACGCGCAGTTGACCGCGACGAACGGCCCGTCGCGGCGGGGCGAGTCGTTGTGGATCGCCTGCGCGAGCAACTCCTTGCCGGTGCCCGTCTCGCCGGTGATCAGCACCGGAATGTCCTTGCCGATGACCTTGCAGACCTTCGCGATCACCGCCGCCACCTGCGGATCGCCGGTGTCGAGATAGCTCAGCCGCGACAGGCTCGCCGCGCCCTGCGCGGCTGGCGGCCGCGCGGCCGACGCGGCGCCGTCGTGCACTTCGGCGGGCCGGCTGCCCTCGGCCCGCAATGCGCGCCGGAACTGCACGCGCGCGCAGACCACCGCGCCGTTGCCGAGGTTCAACGACACGTGCTGCTCGGTGCTCGCGCGCATCCGGTCGATCAGCTGCGCGCTCGTCACGTCGAACAGCGACGCGAGCGTATGTGCGCGCAGCGCGGCGAGCGGCATCCCGAGCTGGAACTGCGCGCTGCGATTCGCCGACAGGAAGCGGCCGTCCGCGGTGAACGCGACGATCCCTTCCATCAACGTTCCGAGGAATTCGGGGCGGCCGTGAAACGACACCTGCAGCGTTTCCTGGAACGTCGTCGTGAACAGGTGGTTCTCGATCATCTGCACCGACATCTTCGCGAGCGCCATCGTGTGCTGGTGATAGCTGCGATGATCGCCCGTCACGTCGAGCACGCCGATCGCGTCGCCGTACGGGTCGAGGATCGGCACGCTCGAGCAGGTCAGGAAATGATTCGCGGCCAGGAAGTGCTGGTCGCCGTGCACGACCATCGGGCACAGCTCGGCGAGCGCGGTGCCGATCGCGTTGGTGCCCTGCCGGCTCTCCGCCCAGTTCGCGCCGGGGCGCAGCGCGACCCGTTCGGCGCGCCGCAAAAAGTCGTCGTCGCCGATCGAATGCAGGATCAGCCCTTCCGCATCGGTCAGCACGATCATGCTCTGCGTATTGACGATCTGCTCGTGCAGCGTCTCCATCACGGGCATCGCATGCACGCACAGCACGCGGTTCTGCTCGCGCTTGAGCGCCAGCGCGGCGCCGGACAGCAGGTCGTAGTCGGGACGTGCAGACGCCTGCAGGCCGAACGTCTCGGACCGCTCATGGGACTTCTGGATCGTCGGCGTCGGCCAGCCGGGCGCATGCGTAGCCCGTGCGTTGGCCGTCGGATGAACGTCATCGCGCATTGTCTCCTCCGGGGATCCTTCCGGTCGGTGCCGGACTTTGTGCTGGATCAAGCAAACTTCGGGCCACGCTGTCGGCAGCGCTGGCGTCGGGCGCCGTGCATCATCGCTCGACGCCCACCGAAATCAAAATGAAAGCAACGTCGATTGCATGCGGTGCAGGCGACGCGCCGGGACGCAATATCGCGATTCCGCCGGCCGCCGCTACCCGATCGATCCCGATCGTGGTCGCTGGCGCGATTCTGGCTTTGACGTGAGTCAAGCCCCGGCCTGTTGTCGGGTTCTCCCGGATCCACCCGTTACGGCGTTGACCCGTCATCCTCTTTGCGACACGACATGACGCAGCGACTGCCCCGACCTGCCCTGTCCCGCGACGCATGCCGGATCGCGTGGACCGAATTCGGCAACCCGCACGGCGATCCGGTCGTCGTGCTGCACGGCGGCCCCGGCAGCGGGAGCCGACCGGCGGTGCTCGGCCTGTTCGACCTGGCACGCATGCGCGTCGTGCTGGTTGACCAGCGCGGCGCGGGCGCATCGACGCCGCGCGGCGGCCTGCGTCACAACAACACGATGCGTCTGATCGGCGATCTCGACGCGCTGCGTGCACGGCTCGGCATCGCGCGCTGGTGCGTCGTCGGCGGTTCGTGGGGCGCGGCGCTCGCGCTCGCCTACGCGGGACGGCATCCGTCGCGCGTGACGGGCGTCGTGCTGCGCGGGTTGTTTCTGACGTCGTCTCGCGAAGTGCGCGGCCTGTTCGTCGGCACGCGCGCACGGGCGCCACGGGCCTGGCAGCGCCTGACTGCCGCCGCCGGCACAGCGCGCGCCGATCGCCTGATCGCCTGCTGCGCGCGGCGTCTCCAGCCGGGCGCCGGTGCGGCGCGGCAGCGTGCAGTCGCGCTCGCATGGAACGCGTATGAGGATGCGGTCCTGACCGGGCGGCCGGCGCGCGGCGCGCGGCCGACGCAACCCGCCATCGACCGGCTGATCGACAAATACCGGATCCAGGCGCACTACCTGCAACGCGACTGCTGGCTCGGCGAGCGCCGGTTGCTGGCGCTGGCGCGGCGGGCCGCGCAGGCCGGCGTGCCGCTGCATGCCGTGCACGGCACGCGCGACCGCGTGTGCCCGGTCGACAACGTCGATCGGCTCGCGCGCGCGGTGCCGGCGGCCGTCGTCGAGCGCGTGCCGGCCGGGCATCTCATGAGCGACGACGCCCTTGCGCGTAGCGTCGCTCGCGCGGTTCGCCAGATGCTCGCCGTCACGGCAGCGGACGCACCGCAACACGCCGAGCCGCCCGTTCAGTCCCACGCATAGCGCGCGCCCACCCACGCGCCGCGCGGCGCGCCCGGTCCGACGAACTGCTCGTTGACGGCGTTGAGCCCGTCGAACGAATGATTCGGACCGTTGAAGAAATTCCGGCCGAGCATCCCGAAGCTCGCGTAGCGCTTGTCGAGCAGGTTGGTGATCGACGCGAACAGCTGCAGGCGCTTCGTCACCTGCCACGTCGTGTCGAGGTCGATCAGGACATAGCCGGGCACTTTCCCGTTCACGTCCTGGTTGTTCTCGTCGCCGCGCGCGAACACCCCGCTGCGATACGTGATGTTGGTGCCGACGTTCCACTTCGGCGTCGCCGCATAGTCGAGCCTCAGCTTCACGGTGCTCGACGGAATCCCGGGAATGCGGTCGCCGGAGCGAACGACGATGTTGCCTTGCGCATTGGCGCTCGAATTGCTCGCGCTGCTTTCGGTCCACGTCGAGCGGTAGGTGGCGTCGACATAGCTGTAGCTGACACCGATCCCGACCGGCCCCAGCCGCGTATGGCCCGCCAGCTCGAAGCCTTGCCGGCGCGTCTTGCCGACGTTCTGGAAATAGCCGAGCGTGCTCGCGCCCCCGTTGCTGCTGACGAACTGGATGTCGTCGTCGAGCGTCGTGCTGTAGACGGCCGCGCTCCACGTCGTCGCCTCACCGCTTCGGCCGCGCGCGCCCAACTCGATCGTCTTCGCGATCACCGGCTTCAGCGCCGGGTCGGCGAGAAAGTCGTTCGGCAAGGAACACGGCGCGGCCGGATCGGCGCATGCGAGCTCGATCGCGGTCGGCGAGCGCATTCCTTCGTTGTACGTCGCATATGCGGTGAAGCCGGGCACCGGATTCCACGTCACGCCGACGGCCGGATTGAACCGCGAGAACGTATGACGCGCGGTGAGCAACGGCTGCAGGCCGCTCGCGTCCTCGATCGCCGCGCGCGACCAGTTGAAGCGGCCGGCCAGCGTCAGCGACCATTGCCGCGTCAGCGCCAGCGTGTCGTCGAAGTAGACGCCGTAGCTGGCGTTGCGCGTCTTCGCGTGCGTCTTCCGGGTGAAGTCGCCGATGCCGACCGTCGCACGCGTATCCGTAAACATCGCATCCTGCGACGACTGCTCGAAGCCCGAGTTAGCGAGATCGGCGGACGCGCCCACGACGAACTGGTTGTCCAGGCCCGCGAGCTTGCCGAGCAGCGTCAGCTGCAGGTTCGCGCCGTAGCTGTCGGTCGTGATCACCGAGCGGTCGTTGGTCGCCTGCACGGTGTCGGTGGCGCCGCTGCCGTCGATGCTGCCGAAATCGTCGTTCACGTTGCTGCTGGTGTTGGTGTTGCGGTAATGCCGGTAATAGGCGTTGCCGCTGAGCTGCACGTGATCGCCGAAAGAATGGTCGCCCGACACGGTGACGTACGCGGCGCTGTTGCGATTCAGGTCTGGATAGGTGTAGGCCTGCGCGCGATTGTCGAGAAACGAGCGCGGAATCGTCTGCGAGCCTTGCAGCGCATTGTCCGCGCCGCCGGCCGAGATCGACAGCGCCGTATCGGCGTCGGTGTAGCGCAGCTTGCCGAATCCCTGCCGCACGCGGCTCGCATTGTGATCGGCCCAGCCGTTGTCGTTCGCAACGTTGCCCGTCACGTAGTAATCGAGGTTGCCGCCGATGCGCCCGCCCTGCTCGATCTGCGCGGTCTTGCGGCCCCACGAGCCGACCGACACCTGTGCGGTACCGCCCGGGCTCGTCTTGCCGTTCTTCGTCGTGATCGCGAGCGCGCCGCCGAGCGTGTTGAGCCCGTAGGTCGGATTCGAGCCGGGAATCAACTGCATCGTGTCGATCGCCGCCTGCGGGATGAGATCCCAGTTCACGACGTCGCCGAACGGCTCGTTCACGCGCACGCCGTCGACGAACACCGACAGCCCCTGCGGCGTGCCGACGACCGGCGATGCCGTGAAGCCGCGGTAGTTCACGTCGGTCTGGTATGGATTGCCCTGCGCCTCGTTGATATCGACGCTCGACACGTTCTTCTCGAAGTAGTCGGTCAGTACGCTGCCGTGCTGACGCGCGATGTCCTCGCCGCGAATCGTCTGGACGTTGGCCGGCACGCGCGACAGCGGCGTGCCGATCCCGAGCAGCGGCGTCGTGCCGACGACGACGATCGGCGCGAGCGTCGGCGCATCGACATTGCCTGCCGGTTCGACCTGCGCCGACGCCGACGTCAGCCAGCCGCCAAGCATGCCGCCGAAGCACAGCGTGACGCCCGCGCGCCGGGCGACGAAGCGGCGCTTCGCCCCATCCGTTTCCTTCATCTCCACGTCTCCTCTTTTCTTGTCTGATCGTCGTTATATCGTTGTCCGTACCGATATGTCGGTGGCGACTCGGCTGACGTCGATCACCTCACCGTGCCGTACCGGCATCGCCGTCCGACGTCGCGATCGCCACATGCGCGACACGCGCGCGCCCGATCGACGCGATGACACCGGCCACGGTGCCGAACGACTCGTTGCGGTCCGCGTGCAGGCTGACGCTCGTCCACGGGTCGCGCGCGACGCGGCGTGCCAGCACGGCTTCGACCTCGGCTGCCTTGACCTGCGCACCGTCGATACGGACCGCGCCGTGCGCGTCGACGGTCACGGTGACGGTCGATGCACGCATGTCGCGCGCCGGGGCGGCCGTCTTCGGCAGGTCGATGCGGATCGCATGCGTCATCAGCGGGGCGGCGACCATGAAGATCACCAGCAACACGAGGACGACGTCGACGAGCGGCGTCACGTTGATCTCGCCGAGCGGTTCGCCCGCGTCGGCTTCGCGGTTATCCGTCCTCATACGGCCGCCCGACGCACGGCGCTTGCGTTGCTCGCGGCCGGAAGCGCGGCATGCACCGGCGCGTCGATCCTGAACCGCCGCTGCTCGGCCAGCGCGATCAGGTCCTGCCCGAACTCGTCGAGCCCGGCCGTCACGGTCTTGACCCGCCGCAGGAACAGGTTGTACGCCAGCACGGCCGGAATCGCGACGCCGATGCCGATGCCGGTCGCGACCAGCGCCTGGCCGATCGGCCCCGCGATCGCATCGATGCCGTTCGTGGCCGACGCCGTCATCGACTGCAACGTATGGACGATGCCGAACACGGTGCCGAACAGCCCGACGAACGGCGCGACGTTCGCGATCGATGCGAGCACGGTAAGCCCGCGCTCGAGCGACCGCTGCGCGCGCCGGATCTCGCGTGCGACCGTGCGTTCGAGCAGATCGCGGCGATCCCACGCGACCAGCGCCGCAGGTGCGTGCGGCTCGGGTGCGTCGAGATCGCGCAATGCGATGCACACGGCACCTTGCAGATGCGCGTTCAGGCTGGCGGCCGCATCGTCGTCCGTCGGCATCGACAGCGCCGGGCGATCGCCGCGGCGCGCGGCAAAACGGCGGTTGGCGAGCGCGACGCGTGCATACAGCGTCGCCTTGACGACGATCAGCGTCCAGGTGATCGCCGACAGCATCGCGAGGAGTGCAAACGCGCCCGCGACCGCGTAGTGAATGTAATCTGACATGACGGATTCCTTAGTTTCCGAGTTTGAACACGACCGGCACCCTGACCCAGCCGTCGATCGATTCCGTGCCGCGCTTCGCCGGCACGAAACGCCAGTCCATGACCGCCGCGACGGCCGCGTCGTCGAGCGCGTCGTGTCCGCTGCTCGCCGACAGCCGCACCTGATCGGGCCGGCCGTTCGCGAGCACATGCACGTTCAGGAACGTGGTGCCTTCCCAGCCGCGCCGCTGTGCGACGTCCGGATAGTCGGGCGCCGGGTTGCGCAGGTACGCCGCCGCGAAGCGCGGTGCGGTGACGGGTTCTGGTTTGGGTTCGGTAGACGACCGCGCGCCCGGCATCGCATGCGCGGCATCCGTCGCGGTATCCGCCGCTGCATTTTCAGCGGCAGGCTGAGCCGATTCCTGCCCCGGCACGGTTCGCCCACGTTCACTGTCCGGCTGCGCCGCCGCGATGGCGGCGGCTGGCTTGTGCGAAGGACCTGCATGATCGGCCTGACGCGTTGCGGCCACACTCGGCCGAGCCTCTCGATGCACGGCTGTTTGTCGGCTCGAATGCGACGGCATAGCCGCGTGAGGAACCTGCGTCGCGGCATCCCCCCGACGATGCACACCCGGCTCTGCCGCCCGCGCGAATTCGCTCGCGTCCACCTCGACGGCGAGTGCGCGCGGCAGCGTCGGGCGTCCATCGGATACCCATGCGTGCCAGAGGGCGACCACGATGACCGCATGAACGGCGAATACCGTTATCGCGACGGCTGGCAACGGTTCGCGGGCTCGCGCGGCCTGCGGCATCTCCATCGTCGCCGCGTACGGGCCGGCGGGCGCGACGCCGTATGCGAGCGCGACCACGCGGCGGCGCTCGCACCCGCGAGCAGCATCGGACGAAATCGGGACATGCATGGCGGTCTCTCGTTGCGCGGAATCATTCCCGTGTCGAACGGCAAGAAGCATGCCGATCCGCACAACACCCGGCCGGCCGCCGATCGAAGCCGCCACGCATCGCTACGCAACCGCGCACCTGTTGCAGTTCGTGCCACCCCTGTTGCGCCTGTGTCAATTTGGATCAACGAGGCGACGCCTGCGGCCGCGCACCGCACTGTCATGTTTCGCAACACTCGACCCGCGGCTGTCCCCGAACGCAACACACGCGGATCATCCGCGCCACGCCGCGCACGTCGTCGCGGCGCGCACGATCGGCCGCTCCGCCTTGCGCGACAGGGCGCGCGCCTCAATGGCATGCGATTTGCGTGATTGGCTGCGCACTGGCCCCGGATCCCCACCCTGCCGGCCCGGCCATGTGTTGGCCGCGGTGCGACCACAATGACTCTGGAGACAACCATGAAAAAACTCTCGGCTTCGACGAGCCGACTGGCAACGATCGGAATCGCGGCGGCGGCCGCGATCGCCCTGAATCCCGGCCTGGTGGACGCTGCCGCGGATTATCCGGCCGTCACGTACCAGCGGCTCACGGATGCGCAACGCGATCCGGGCTGGCTCACCTACTACCGCACGTACAACGGCCAGGCGCATTCGCCGCTCAAGCAGATCGACGCGTCGAACGTGAAGCAGCTCACGCAAGCGTGGAGCTACAAGTTTCCGGCCGAGCTGAAGCAGGGCTTCGAAGCCACGCCGATCGTCAACGGCCGCTACCTGTTCGTGACCACGCCGAAGGACAACGTGTACGCGTTCGACGCGGCCACCGGCACGCAATTGTGGAAATACGAACCGAAACTCGGCGCCGAATCATTCAAGACGGCCTGCTGCGACGTCGTGAACCGCGGCGTCGCGCTGTACGGCAAGAACGTCTACGTCGCGATGCTGAGCGGCGAGGTGGCCGCGCTGGATGCACAGACCGGCGCGCTCGTGTGGAAGAAGCAGATGTTCGAGCCGGGGCTCGGTTATGCGTTCTCGCTCGCGCCGCTCGCGCTCGACGGCGCGATCGTCGTCGGCAGCTCGGGCGGCGAATACGGCGCACGCGGCTTCATCGCGGCGCTCAGCCCGAACGACGGCACGCTGCTGTGGAAACGCTTCACCATTCCCGGCCAGGGCGAGAAGCACGCTGACACCTGGCCCGACGGCATGCAGGCGCACGGCGGCGCACCGGCCTGGCTGACCGGCACCTACGACGCGGCGACGCGCACGCTGTACTGGGGCGTCGGCAACCCGGGGCCGTGGCTTGCCGACCTGCGCCCGGGCGACAACCTGTACTCCGATTCGCTGCTCGCACTGGATCCGAAGAACGGCGACCTCAAGTGGCACTACCAGTACACGAAGCACGACACCTGGGACTATGACGGCGTCAACACCCCCGTGCTTGCGACGATCAAGTACAAAGGCAAGGAGCACGACGCGATCATCCACGCGGACCGCAACGGCTACTTCCATGCGATCGATCGCGACACCGGCAAGCTGATCTATGCGGAGCCGTTCGTGAAGGCGACGTCGGTGACCGGCTACACGGAAGACGGCGCGCCGATCCAGGATCCCGCGAAGTATCCGAAGGTCGGCACGACGATCGACACGTGCCCGAGCTTCCTCGGCGGCAAGAACTGGTGGTCGGTGTCGTACGACCCCGTGCGCCATCTCGCGATCGTGCCGGCACTGCATGCGTGCATGAGCTTGTCGGGCAAGTCGGTCAACTACATGGAAGGGCTGCCGTATCTCGGCGAAGGCTTCGAGATCAAGCCCGAGCCGGGCAGCGAAGGCTACGGCGAACTCCAGGCGATCGACGTGAACACCGGCAAGAAGGTATGGAGCCACTGGAGCAAGCTGCCGTGGAACGGCGGCGTCGCGACGACCGCGAGCGGCCTCGCGTTCAGCGGCTCGCTCGACGGCCACCTGTACGCGTTCGACGTCGCCACCGGCAAGGTGCTGTGGGAGAGCCCGAAGCTCGCGAGCGGGATCATCGCGCAGCCATCCGTCTTTGAAGTCGACGGCAAGGAGTACGTAGCGGTACTCGCCGGCTACGGCGGCGCGAATCCGATCTGGGGCGGCCCGATGGCCAAGGCGGCGGACGACGTGCCGCGCGGCGGCACGCTGTACGTGTTCGCCCTCGACCGCGGCTGATCGACACCCGGCCAACCGTTTTGCGTCCGCGCCGCCGGCGCGGGCGCCCCTCCCTTTCGCCTGTTCAACCGAGCGTACGATCATGAACATCCGACTTTCCCGCCTCGCCGTGGCCTGTGCGCTCGCGGCAGGCACGGCGCTGACACCGGCGCTCTCCACGGCCGCGACGGCGGTGCGCGTCTGCTCGCTGCCGGGCACGCCGACGGCCGCGCTCGACAAGGCCGTCGCTCGCGACGTGTTCCGCACGGCCGGCATCGCCGCGAGCTTCTCCGGGCATGACGCGGGCGGCAACGACGACGACGGCGTGTCCGCGCATGAGCTCGCCGGCATCCTCGAACACGACTGCGACGTGCTCGCCGGTTTTCCGCGCTCGGCCATCGCCGACGCATCCGATACGAAACTGCTGTTCTCGCAGGGCTACCTGCGCTCGGGCTACGTAAGCGTCACGCGCCGCGATGCCGGCGCGCCGGCCACCGGCCGCGAAATCGTTGCGGCGACCTACGCGAGCCCCGCGCAATTGATCGCAGTTCAGCAGAAGAACGCGCGCTTCGATCTCGAGAACACGTCCGAGCAAACGGTCGACGCGGTCGCGCGCGGCCGCGCGCATCGCGCGATCGTCTGGTATCCGGCAGTCGTCGCGTATCAGGCCGCCCATCCGAAACAGGCGTTCCGCATCGGCGCGACGTCGTCGCCGTATGCAGAATGGCAGCTCACGTTTGCATTCGCGCCGCGCTCGGCCGAGTTGCAGCAACGTATCGACGCGGCACTCACGCAAATGAAGAACAACGGCCGGCTCGCCGCATTGACCCGCAAGTGGACGCTGCCCGGCAGCGCGCTCGAGGCGCACGAGTCGCGCATGCCGTCTCGTTTCCTCGACGGCGCGACGGCGAGCGCAGGCCGCGTGCCCGGTAGCCTGCTGCGCGCGCGCAACGCGCCGGCCGGCGGCGGCTTCATCCGCGTCGGCGCGAGCACCGGTGACGCCGCGCCGTCCTTCGACGCGGCCCAGGTCGCCCACGGCAAGGAAATCTACGGCAATGCGTGCGCCAAGTGCCACGGCGCCGATCTCGAAGGCAACACCGCGCCCGCGTTGAGCGGCCCATCGTTCGCGCCGCTGTCGCATTCGCACCTGACGATCGGCGGCGTGTTCGGCTACATGGCGACCAACATGCCGGCGGACCAGCCGGGCAAGTTGAAGGACGAAGAATACGCGGACCTGATGGCCTTCCTGCTCGCGTCGAACGGCTATGCCGCCAGCAAGAACAAGTTGACGGCCGATACCGCTCACGCGTCGACCGCGCCGCTCGTCGCCGGGCCCGCCGCGCACAAGGACGCGAGCCAGTAACACAGGGCAAGCGGCTTCGCCACGCGATGCGGGCCGCGCCCTTCCCCACGATTTCATCTTCAACAGGAAACGACCGTGACGTACCCGACCTCCCGCAGAACCTTCATCATCAACGCCATCGGCCTGTGCGCGACGCTCGCCGCCGCACGCACCGCATGCGCGGCGCCGCCCCTCGTCGACGAGAACGACCCCGCCGCGAAGACGCTCGGCTATCGCGCGCATGCGTCCAGCGTGGACGCCGCGCAGTTCCCGAAATACCAGGCCGGCCAGCGCTGTGCAAATTGCCGCTTCTACAAGGGTGAAGCGGCGGACACCGCCGGCACGTGTCCGATGTTCGCCGGCAAGCTGGTCGCGGCGGACGGCTGGTGCAACGTGTATGCGAAGCGCGCGTGACGCGTCGCGCGACGGGCTGCCGGTGCGACACGCACCGGCGCCGGCGGCCGGCAGCGACGACGGCGCGCCGCCGCACGCGGTCGCGCATCTGCACGCGCTGATCGCGACCGGCCTGTCGCGCGGCTTCGTCACGCGCGGCGACATCATCGACGCGCTGCCCGACGACGATGCGAGCGAGAGCCGCATCGATGCGGCCGCCGCCGTGCTCGCCGAACTCGGCATCGCGGTGTCAGACAGCGCCGATGCCGCGAGCGGCTGGACGCTCGACCGCTACTTCCGGCCGGCGCCGCCCGCCCGTGCGTGGGTCGACGGCGCCGGCACGCTCGCCGCCGCCGACCTGCTCGCGCCGCGCACGACCGATCCGGTCCCGGCTGTACCTGCGCGAGATGGGCACGACGCCGCTCCTCACCCGCGATGAGGAATTCGCATATGCGCAGCGCATCGAGCGCGGCCGCGCGGCGTCGGTCGCGGTGCTGTGCGGGGATCCCGATGCGCTCGACGCGCTCGTGTCGATTCGTACCGAGATCGTCGAATGCCGAGCCGCCGCATCGACCTATGTGATCTTCCTCGCCGACGCCACGCGCGACGCTCGACCGTCCAATAGCGCCGATGCAGGCGCCTCGCCTGCCGCCGTCGGCGAGCCCGGGCGCGACGACGAGGCGCCATCGGAGGATTCGGCCTGGCGCGACGCGGTACTGGCACGGCTCGCCCGCATCGACGCATTCGCGGACGGCATTCGTGCCGCGCTGGCCTCGGGTGGCACCGCGTCTGCCGCGTATCGCATGCACGTACGCGACGCCGCCGCGCTGCTCGGCACGCTGTGTCTGTCCGCTCGCACACTCGAACGAATGAGCGAACCGTTACGCAGCCGCGCGCGCCGGCACCGCGCGCTGCGCGGCCGGCTGACACGATTGTTGGCCGACGTGGGCGTCCCGCCCTCGTTCGCGCAGACGGACCACGACGATCACGCCGGCTGGCTCGCGTCGTGCATTGCCGCGCATCCGGCCTGCGCGCCGACACTGACGCGACGCGCGGCCGAATTCGTCGACGCACGCGTCGCGATCGTGCGCGATGCCCCGTCGTCGGAACTGCCGCCCGGCGCGACCGCGTCGCTCGACGCCCGGCTCGGCGCGATCGAACGCGCGATGCAGCCGGCGAAAGCGGGCTTGTTCGACGCGAACCTGCGGCTCGTCGTGTCGATCGCGAAGCGCTATCCCGATCGCGGGCTGCCGTTCGCGGACCTGATCCAGGAAGGCAACATCGGCCTGTTGAAGGCCATCGAGCGCTACGACTACCGGCGCGGCTTCCGATTCTCGACCTACGCGACCTAGTGGATCCGGCAGGCGATCACGCATGCGCTCGCCGACCTCGGCCGCACGATCCGCGTGCCGACGCATACGGTCGACGCGCTGAACAAGCTGACGCGGCTCGCACGTGAGCATCGGCAACGCGCGGGCACGGCCGCGACGCCTGCCGAACTGGCCGTCCACATGGGCGAGCCGGTCGACAAGGTGCGCGATCTGATGGCGATCGTGAAGGAACCGGTGTCGGCGGACCTGCCGGTTTCGCCGGAAGGCGACATGACGTTCGCCGACGTCGCGCCGGATCTGTCGTCGCCGTCGCCCGAGGACGCAGCCGGCGCCACCCAGTTGCGCAACACGATCGCTGCCGCGATCGACCGGCTGCCGCCGCGCGAGGCGATGGTGCTTCGGCTGCGCTACGGGCTGCACGCGGACGAAGGCTGTTCGCTCCGCGACATTGGCCGGCAGATGAACCTGTCCGCCGAACGCGTGCGGCAGATCGAGGCGTCGGCGCTCACGCGCCTTCGTACGTCCGACGCGCTCGACGTGCTGCGGTCGTTCATCCCATAGCGCGGCCTCAGTCCCACGGCGCGCACGCCGCGCGTCGCGCGTCGTGCGTCGTGTTGACGCCTGCAACACACCCTGCTGCATTTCGACGCAACGTTCACGCTGACAAGAACGCCGATCGTTCCGTCTTTCATTGCTCTGCAATGCAGATCAATTATCGGGAACCGCGCGCCACCGTGCACACCCGCCTTTCCGGCCGAAGACCCACGCAATTGGCATGCAAGTTGCGTTTCAACGGTCATGCGACACCCAACGCTTTCCATGGAGACCATCTTGACTGCCCTCGTATCGATCCTGCACGAGCGCCGAATCTTCGAACCGACGGCCGACACGCGCGAGCGCGCGACCATTTCCGGCATGCCGGTCTACCGCGCGCTGGCCGCCGAAGCCGAGCAGGATTACGAAGGCTTCTGGGCGCG
>NZ_LOTA01000034.1:0-327394 GCF_001521935.1 Burkholderia sp. RF7-non_BP4
AGGCCTAGGACATCACCCTTTCACGGTGAGTACAGGGGTTCGAATCCCCTAGGGGACGCCAGATTTCGGCGTCGTTTCGTAGTAGAAGTGTCGCAGCTTGCAGGAAGTAACCGACGCCTGCCAGGCAAGAAGCAAGACTGGAGCGGTAGTTCAGTCGGTTAGAATACCGGCCTGTCACGCCGGGGGTCGCGGGTTCGAGTCCCGTCCGCTCCGCCAAAAAATGAAGAAGCCCGCCTTGCGCGGGCTTTTTCATTTGCATCGTTGATCGCGCCCGCTTGCGGGCGTTTGACTGCGGAGTGGAGGAAGCCGCCTGCGCGGCTTCCGGCGGGACTCGAAGGGCTGCGCGTGTACGCGCAGCCGCGGCCTGCGGGATGTAGGCGAGTCCCGTCCGCTCCGCCAAAAATGAAGAAGCCCGCCTTGCGCGGGCTTTTTCGTTTGCATTGCCGATCCGCGTGTCGCTACGAGAAATTCGCGATTGCATCCACCCGCGACTGCGCTATCGTGGCGGGATGCGTACTTGACCCCCGCGCGATGCTCGATCCGACCGACCTGCGATTGCTGTATCAGCTCCGGCCAGCGGAGCCTGGCGATTTTCCCTTTGCCGAGGCGCTCACGCACGGCAACATGGGCGGCTATTACAAGCGCCATGGGCTCGTCTGGCGCAGCGATCTGTTCTATGCAAGCTGGCGCGAATCCGAAAACTTCATCCTGGAAGCCGACGGCGAACGCATCGGCGTGCTGCGCGTGACCGAGGAGGGCGATTCGCTGCACATCCGCGACGTGCAGATCGCAGCGGGCCATCGCGGGCAGGGTGCAGGCACCTACCTGCTCGACATGTCGCATCGCTGGGCGCGCGCCCGCGGGCTGCACGAACTGCAGCTGCGCGTGTTCGTCGACAATCCGGCCGCGAAGCTCTACCAGCGCATGGGGTACCGCGTTACCGGGCCGAGGCTGGCACAGCTCGGATCGATCCGCCATATGGTGCGCGCGGTCTGAACGCGTAACGGCACAATGCCGCAGGCAACATGGCGACGTCAGCGTGCGGTGCCGATCGCGTCATCGTCGGGGATGTCGCTGGTGGCGATGTCGTCTTCCGCGCCGCGATGCTCGTAGCCTCGCAGCATGAATGCGCGTGGACTTTCGCCGAACGCGCGCCGGAACATCGCCGAAAACGCGCTCTGGCTCTGGTAGCCGAGTTCGCGCGCGATATGCGATAGCGGACGCCCCTGGTTCAACAGCGGAATCGCGCGCGCGAGCAGCGCCTGCTGCCGCCACTGCGAAAAACTCACGCCCAGTTCCTGCTTGAACAGCCGCGAAATCGTGCGCGTGCTGGCGCCGACCTCACTCGCCCAGTGTTCGAGCGATTCCGCGTGCGCGGGTTGTGCGAGCACCGACTCGCACAGCAAGCGCAGCCGTTTCTCGTCGGGCATCGGCACCGCGAGCGGCAGCGGTTCGGCGCGGCTCAATTCGTCGAGCACCAGCCCGCACAGCAGCCGTTCGCGCTCGCCGCTCAGGTCGCGCGCGTCGAGTGCGACGATCAGTTCGCGCAGCAAGCCCGTCACCTCGACGACGCGGCACGCGTCGAGCCCATCCGGCACGACCGACTCGTCGATGTACAGCGTGCGCAAGTACGCTTCCTCGACGATCACGACCTCGTGCGTGACGTGCGGCGGCACCCAGATCGCGCGGGAGGGCGGCACCATCCAGGTCGTTCCGGTCGTCGCGACGCGCAGCACGCCGCGCGACGCATACGCAAGCTGCGCCCACGCGTGCGTGTGCAGCGGGATCCGGCGGCCGGCATCCACCTGCCGCGCCCGGACGCGCATCGGGTGGACGCGGGTCGGCGCAAACTCGGGCGGGATGTCGATGACGTCGTAGGGATTCGATGCGTCGGCTTGGGCAGGCGGATTCATGGACGATTCGGTCGGCGCGGCGGCGATGCCGTTATTTTAGAAGGCGCCGCGCAGGCGCATGCGGCGGTTTTTCGGCCGATAATGCACCGTTCAAATGAACTTTGTATGGGGCCGCACGCGTTCCGGCCCACACAGCCGGGTTCAGGGCCAGCGCGCCGCGTCGTGCCGAAAGAACCATCGGGCCGCCGGCGCGGTCTATCGATGCGGGCGCGTCCACGTGAGAGCGGCGCCCCGGCGACGCCGGCGCCCGCGGCGCGGCCGCGACGGCCCGGCAACACCTGAATCAAAGAGGAGAACCACAATGCGCTACGTATTCGTCTACGGCACGTTGAGAGCGGGAGAAGCCAACGACATCGGCCATGCGGCCGCGCGGCACGGGATCGCCGCGCCGACGCTGCTCGGTGCGGCCGCGCTGCCGGGCGAACTGTACGATTTCGGCACGTATCCGGGCATGGTCGCCGGGCCGGCCGGCCAGTCGCTCGTATGGGGCGACGTCTACGAGATCGACGAACAACTGGTGCCCGTGCTCGACGAGATCGAGCGCGTCTATCCGGGCGTCGACACGCTGTTCCGGCAGGAGCCGGTGACCGTCGAGCTCGGCGGCCGGACGTATGCGTGCGTCTACTATCCGGTCGCAGCGCATGCGGCAGCCGACCGTCCGCGCATTGCGTCGGGCGACTGGGTTCAGCACCGGCGCGAGCGGGAAGCCGCCTGAGCGTCCGCGCGGCGAACGGCTGCACGGCAAAAGGAAAAAGCGCCCCGCGGGGCGCTTTTTTCATGCCGCCGTGTCGCACGTCGCGCGACCGGCGGGCAGGACGGGGCGAGCAGGTCGACCCCGTCCGCGTCGTCAGATTTCCTCGTACAGCGGCAGCGTCAGGAATTCGGTGAAGCCTTCCGACGTCGACATCTGTTCGAAGATCGCCGCGGCACGCTCGTACGTCTGCGTGTTGCCGCCGACCGAACGCTTCACGTTCTCGAGTTCGACCTTCGCGAATTCGCGTACGAGCTCGGCGGTGACCTTGCGGCCGTCGTCGAGCACGCCCTTCGGCGAGCGGATCCACTGCCACACCTGCGAGCGGGAAATCTCGGCGGTCGCCGCGTCTTCCATCAGGTTGTGGATCGGCACGCAGCCGTTGCCGTCGAGCCAGGCGCCGAGATAATGGATGCCGACGTTGATGTTGTTGCGCAGGCCGGCTTCGGTGATCGGTGCTTCGGGCTGGAAGTCGAGCAGGTTCTTCCCTTCGATCTGGACGTCGTCGCGCTGCTTCGCGATCTGGTTCGGCTTGTCGCCGAGCACCTTGACGAATTCTTCCATCGCGATCGGCACGAGGCCCGGGTGCGCGACCCAGCCGCCGTCGTAGCCGTCGGTCGCGTCGCGCTGCTTGTCCGACCGCACGCCGCCCATCGCCTTGTCGTTCGCTTCCGGATCGTTCTTGATCGGAATCAGCGCGCTCATCCCGCCGATCGCCGGTGCGTTGCGCTTGTGACAGGTCTTCAGCAGCAGCAGCGCGTATGCGCGCATGAACGGCACCGTCATCGTGATCTTCGAACGGTCGGCCAGGCAGAAGTCGCGGTCGTTCTTGAACTTCTTGATCGCCGAGAAGATGTAGTCCCAGCGGCCGGCGTTCAGGCCCGAGCTGTGTTCGCGCAGTTCGTACAGGATCTCGTCCATCTCGAATGCCGCGAGGATCGTCTCGATCAGCACCGTCGCGCGGATCGTGCCGCGCGGCACGCCGACTGCCTCCTGTGCGGCGACGAAGATGTCGTTCCACAGGCGCGCCTCGAGATGGCTTTCCATCTTCGGCAGGTAGAAGTACGGTCCCGAGCCGCGCGCGATCAGTTCCTTCGCGTTGTGGAACAGGAACAGCGCGAAATCGAAGATGCCGCCGGACACGCGCTGGCCGTCGACCGTCACGTGCTTCTCGTCGAGGTGCCAGCCGCGCGGACGCACGATCAGCGTCGCGACCTTGTCGTTCAGCCGGTACGACTTGCCGTTCTGCTCGAGCGAAATCGTGCGGCGCACGGCGTCCTTCAGGTTGATCTGGCCGTCGATCTGGTTCGTCCAGTTCGGCGCGTTCGAATCCTCGAAGTCCGTCATGTACGAATCGGCGCCGGAGTTCAGCGCGTTGATGATCATCTTGCGCTCGACGGGGCCGGTGATCTCGACGCGGCGGCATTGCAGGTCGGCCGGCAGCGACGCGACTTTCCAGTCGCCTTCGCGGATCGCCTTCGTATCGGCCAGGAAATCGGGGCGTTCGCCGGCGTCGAGGCGCTTGGTGCGCTCGACGCGGGCCTGCAGCAGCGCCTGGCGGCGCGGCTCGAACGCGCGGTGCAGCGCCGCGACGAGTGCGAGCGCTTCAGGCGTCAGGATCGCTTCGTAACCCGGCTTGATTTCGCCGGTGATCGCCATGCCTTGCGGCAGCGTGATCGGGGTGCTCATGAGTCTCATCTCCTTGGTCGGTCAGTTGCGGTTTCGGTGAAGGGGGAAGGCGGCAGCGCCGCGAACGTCATGCGCCCGGGCCGGGGCGCGCGCGGTTCGCGGGTCTGCCGGACGGAGCCGGGGTGGCGAGGAATGCGAGCAGGTCGGCCATGCCGCTGCCGGTGCCGTCGGGCGGCGCGCCGAGTTCCTCGGCGGGCGCGCCCGTGCGGTTGAGCCAGAACGTCGTGTAGCCGAACCAGGCGGCGCCCGCGACGTCCCAGGCGTTCGACGACACGAACACGATGTCGCGCGGATTCGCGCCGAACGCGGCGGTGCCGAGCGCGTACGCGACCGGGCTCGGCTTGTACGCGCGCACCGCGTCGGCCGACAGCACACGATCGAACAGGCCGGTCATGCCGGCGCTCTTGATCGCGATGTCGAGCATCTCCGGGTTGCCGTTCGACAGGATCGCGAGCGGCGGGCGCGGTTCGAGCGCGCGCAGCTTGCGCAGCGCGGGCACCGTGTCGGGATAGGTGGACAGGCACGCGTATTCGTCCATCAGCCGCTTTTCGGCCGCGCTGTTCAGCGCGAGGCCGAGCAGGCGCGCGGCGAACCGCAGCGCGTCCAGCGTGATGTCGCGGAACGGCCGATAGCGGGCGCCGGACGGATCGGCGAGCGTGCGCAACTGCGAGTATTCGATTTGCTTGCGTCGCCACAGCTGCGACAACCGCTCCCCGTGACCGGGAAACATCTGCTCTGCCGCGGCCACGACCGCATGCACGTCGAACAACGTGCCGAATGCGTCGAAGAGGATTGCGTCGGGAGAGGAGAGTGTCGTTGTGGCCGACATAGCCTTGCGCTCCAGTTTCAGAGGTCGGATCGATTCTATTCGTGATAACAGGTGCTAAAAAAGACGCTAATCATCACTTGATCTTTTACTTTCATATACATAATCTTGACCGCTCAAGCTATTTGGAGGGCGGGAGCGCCGCCCTGGCGAGTCATGGACCGGTTCAAACAGATCGAAACGTTCGCCGCGGTCGCGGCGAAGGGCAGCCTGTCGGCGGCCGCGCACGCGGAAGGCGTCGCGCCGGCGATCATCGGACGCCGCCTCGATGCGCTCGAGGAGCGGCTCGGCGTCAAGCTGCTGGTGCGCACGACGCGCAAGCTCACGCTGACCTTCGAGGGTTCGGCCTTCCTCGAGGATTGCCAGCGGATCATCAACGACATGCAGAACGCGGAGGCGAGCGTGTCTGCCGGCGGCGTGAAGGCGAGCGGCCACTTGCGCATTTCCGCGCCGGCCGGCTTCGGCCGGCGCCACGTCGCGCCGCTCGTGCCCGAATTCAGCGGCGCGCATCCGGACGTGTCGGTCACGCTCGACCTGTCCGACCGGATGGTCGATCTCGTCAACGAAGGATTCGATTGCGCGGTGCGGCTCGGCGAGCTGCCCGATTCGTCGCTGGTGTCGCTGAAGCTCGGCGAGAACCGGCGCGTGTGCGTCGCGTCTCCCGCGTATCTCGCGCGGCGCGGCACGCCGGCCACGCTCGCCGAACTCGCGCGCCACAACTGCCTCGCGCTTGCCGCGAACGCGAACCAGCAGCGCGGCTGGGCGTTCCAGGAGGACGACAAGGTCGTGTCGATTCGCGTAAACGGCACGATGGAATGCTCGGACGGCGCGGTGCTGCACGAGTGGTGCCTCGCCGGGTATGGCCTGGCATGGCGCTCGTGGTGGGAAGTCGGCGACGACATCGCAGCCGGGCGCCTCGTCAGCGTGCTCGATGCGTTCGCGGCGCCGCCGATCGGCATCCACGCGGTATTTCCGCAGCGCCGCCACTTGCCGCTGCGCGTGCGCCTGTTTCTCGATTATCTGAAACATACGTACGAGCGGCCCGGGTATTGGGGCGAGTAGGGCGCGCCCGCCCGCGCGTTTCCGATATGAGGGCGAACCCGCTGCCAGCGCCGGTCGCCCGGTTTCGCGCACTACAATCGAAACTGGCATGCGCGACGCGCCGGGGTCGGCCCGCATGGGGTCGCGGCGCGCGCGGTGCATCTGACGCAGGAGGGCGCGATGTTCCGGCACATCCTCGTTCCAACCGACGGCTCCGAGCTGTCGCAGAAGGCGATCGACGGCGCGATCGACCTGGCGCGCGCGGTCGGCGCGCAGGTCACGGCCTATGCGTGCCTGCCGCAGTATCCATACTCGCCGTTTTCCGAAGTGATCATCGAACCGCCCGCCGATTTCCGGGCGCGTAGCGAGCGCGAGGCGCGCGCGCACCTGGACGACGTGCAGGCGGCCGCGAAGGCGGCCGGCGTCGTCTGCGACAGCTGGACCAGCGTGCATCCGTCGCCGTATCTCGGCATCATCGAGGCAGCCGAACGCGGTGGCTGCGACGTGATCTTCATGGCGTCGCACGGACGCCGCGGGCTCGGCAGTCTGCTGATCGGCAGCGAAACGCAGCGCGTGCTGACCCATACGAAAATTCCGGTGATCGTCTATCGGTAGCCGCGGCGCCGTGTAGGGCCGCGCGGGCGGCGGCACGGCAGCGCCGCTGAAAAAAGGCGCGCCGGACGAAGCCGGCGCGCATCGTTGCTGGCGGCCACAGGCCGCGCGGCGGGTCGCACGGGTCACGCGCGCCAGCCGTCTCCTCCCTGATTGTTGTTCCATGCCGCCGATGCCGCGCCGTCGCAGGACAGGCGGGCATCGGCGTGACGCTTGCTTTCGCGTGTTACGCGACCTTCTTGCCGTCGAAGAACTGTTCGTCTTCGGTCGAGCCGTGCAGCGCGGTCGTCGAGGCTTCGCGCTCGACCGTCTGCGTGACCGCGTCGAAGTAGCCGGTGCCGACTTCGCGCTGATGCTTGACGGCCGTGAAGCCCTTGTCCGCCGCCGCGAACTCGGCCTGCTGCAGTTCGACGAACGCGCTCATCTGCGTGCGGGCATAGCCGTGCGCGAGGTTGAACATCGAGTAGTTCAGCGCATGGAAGCCGGCCAGCGTGATGAACTGGAACTTGTAGCCCATCGCGCCGAGCTCTTTCTGGAACTTCGCGATCGTCGCGTCATCGAGGTTCTTCTTCCAGTTGAACGACGGCGAACAGTTGTACGACAGCATCTTGCCCGGGAACTGCTTGTGGATCGCTTCGGCGAATTTCTTCGCGTACTCCAGATCCGGCTTGCCCGTTTCGCACCAGACGAGATCGGCGTACGGCGCATAGGCGAGGCCGCGCGAGATCGCCTGCCCGATGCCCGGCTTCGTCCGGAAGAAGCCTTCGACCGTGCGCTCGCCCGTGAGGAACGGCTTGTCGTTGTCGTCGATGTCGGATGTGATCAGGTCCGCCGCTTCGGCGTCGGTCCGCGCGACCAGCACGGTCGGCGTGCCCATCACGTCGGCCGCCAGACGCGCCGCCGACAGTTTCGCGACCGCTTCGCGCGTCGGCACGAGCACCTTGCCGCCCATGTGGCCGCACTTCTTCACCGACGCGAGCTGGTCCTCGAAGTGGACGCCCGATGCGCCTGCCTCGATCATCGCCTTCATCAGTTCGAACGCGTTCAGCACGCCGCCGAAGCCGGCTTCCGCATCGGCAACGATCGGCGCGAAGAAGTCGACGTAGCCCTCGTCGCCCGGGTTCTTGCCTTCGGACCACTGGATCTGGTCGGCACGCGTCAGCGTGTTGTTGATGCGCTTGACGACGAGCGGCACCGAGTTCGCCGGGTACAGCGACTGGTCCGGGTACATTTCGCCCGCGACGTTCGCGTCGCCGGCCACCTGCCAGCCGGACAGATAGATTGCCTTGAGGCCGGCCTTCACCTGCTGCATCGCCTGATTGCCGGTCAGCGCGCCGAGTGCGTTGACGAACGGCTCTTCGTTGATGAGGCTCCACAGCTTTTCCGCGCCGCGCTTGGCCAGCGTGTGCTCGACGACGATCGAGCCGCGCAGGCGAACCACGTCCTCAGCCGTGTAGCTGCGCTTGATACCCTTCCAGCGCGGATCGGTTTCCCATTGCTTTTGCAGTTCCTGTGCCTGTTGCTGTCGCGACATGATGAGCTCCTTGATGCGATGTGTTGCCAGATCGGTCGAATCGGACGGTACTGATGCCGTTCTCGAAACGGGGGCAGGGTGTGCGCCGTTTTCGGGAAGTCTTGTATAAGAGTTTAGGCAAGCCGATCGGAGCAAAACAGGGGGTGGCTCAGGAAGTTTTGAATTTTTTAATCGTTATTAATCAATGTGTTGTCTATTCGGTTTTGCAATGAGAAACGATTTTTCCCATCTCGCAATTGTAAGGTTGTGCCGCGCAGCATGATTTTTTACGACTCAAAAAAATTTTCCGTATCGTGAAATCTGGCGCGGGACGAAAAAAAACCGGCGCGGGTGCGCCGGTCTGCCGGATGGGCGGGGCGGCGCGGGGCCGCCCGGGCGTGCTTACGACGCCGAATTGCTGCGACGCGGGCCACCGCTGCGCTGGCCGTCGCGACGCGGGCCGCCGTCGCGGCTGCCGCCCGGCTTGCCGCTCCAGCCGCCGCCATTGCCGCCGCCGTAGCTGCGGCCGTTGCCGCCATGACCGCCGCCCGGCTTGCCGCCGAAACGACGACCGCCGTTACCGCCGCCCGGACGGCCGCGGCCGCCGGTGCCGCGATCGTTGCGCGGGGGTGCCTTGCGCGGCTCGAAGCCTTCGATCACGTTGACCGGCAGCGGCGAGCGCACGAAGCGCTCGATGCGCTTGAGCGCGCCTTGTTCGGCGTGGTGCACGAGGCTCACCGCGGTGCCCGAACGGCCGGCACGGCCCGTACGGCCGATACGGTGCACGTAGTCTTCCGCGAACTTCGGCAGGTCGTAGTTGAACACGTGCGTGATGCCCGGGATGTCGATGCCGCGGGCCGCGACGTCGGTCGCGACCAGCACGCGCACGCGGCGCTCGCGCAGCGCACGGATGGTGCGGTTGCGCGCGCCCTGCGGCAGGTCGCCGTGCAGCGCGGCCGACTGGAAGCCGGCGTCGGCGAGACGGCCGGCGAGCTGGTCGGCGTCGATCTTGGTCGCCGTGAAGATGATCGCCTGGTCGAGCGCGTCGTCGCGCAGCAGGTGATCGAGCAGACGATCCTTGTGATCGCGGTCGTCGACGTAGTGGACGGTCTGCGCGATGTTCGCGCGCGACTCGATCTTCGCCGTGATCTCGATGCGCTCCGGATCCTTCAGCAGGCGGCTCGTCAGCGAACCGATCTTGCCGTCGAGCGTGGCCGAGAACAGCATCGTCTGGCGCGACTCGGGCGTCGCGGCGACGATCGTCTCGATGTCGTCGATGAAGCCCATGTCGAGCATGCGGTCGGCTTCGTCGAGCACGAGCATCTTCAGTTCGGACAGGTCGATGCGGCCGCGCTCGAGGTGGTCGAGCAGGCGGCCCGGCGTGGCGACCAGGATCTCGGGATTCTTCGCGAGCAGCATCAGCTGCTGGCCGTAGGCGACGCCGCCGAGGATGCTGACCGTACGCAGACGCTTCAGGTGCTTGCCGTAGGTCGACGCGGCCGTGGTGACCTGCATCGCGAGTTCGCGGGTCGGCGTCAGCACGAGCAGGCCCGGGCGGGCGACGGGTTGCGGGCGGCGCGCACGGCGGTCGCCCTGGTTCGGTTCACGCGGCGCACGCGGTTGCTGCGCCTGCGACTTCTGAAGCTGCGCGAAACGTTCGATCGCGGGCAGCATGAATGCGGCCGTCTTGCCCGAACCGGTCGGGCTCGACACCAGCAGGTCACGGCCGGCGATGCCGGCCGGAATCGCGCGCTGCTGGACCGGCGTCGGCTTGGCGTAGCCGGCGGCCTGCAGCGCGGAGACGATCTCCGGCGACAACCCGAGCGACGCGAAAGTCGGCTCGTCCGACGCCGGTTCGACCGCGGCCGGTGCGGCGGCGTTCTCGAGACCGAGCGCCTGGTCGGCGATCGCGTTGAGCGGGCTGGAGTTGATGCTCGAAGTCATAACAATCCTTGAAACACAGTGGGTGAAACGTCGGCGCCAATCGCGCATACCCAAGTCGTCGGATTCAGCGAGCAAATCGGGAAACGGGTGCAATCCGCCGAACCGTCGGCGGATGAGGCATTAGAAGCTGTTTTGGGTGCGGCGCGCTTCTGGAGCGGGGCCGCCAGCCTGATAAGTGACGACCGCGAGGGTCGAAGCAGGAGGGGACAGGTTCTAAACCGGATTGGAGCTTAACGCTACGAGGCGTCGGGCCGGAACGGCTTGCGAGCCGAGCGCGGGAGATGACGCAGCCAGCATTATAAAGATATTTGCTGCGCTGCGCCACTGATTTGATTGCCTATTGCGGCGGGCGGGGCAGGTCAGGACGCCGTGCCGTTCTTCAGCGATTCGACGAGCTCGATGTATTGCTGCTTCGCCGCATCCTGGGTCGTGCCTTTCAGGGCTTCCCATGCGTCGTACTTGTACTTGCCGACGATATCGGTGAAGCCGGGCTTGTCGCCGTGCGCGTCGCCGTCGGTCGCCTGCTTGAAGAGCGCGTACAGGCGCAGCAGCGTCAGGTTGCCCGGTCGCTCGGTCAGTTGCTTGACGTCGATCTGGGCCTGGTCGAATTGGGCGGTGAGTTCGCTCATCGTGTGTCTCCGTAAGGGTTTCAAGTCGGCCGATCTTAACAAGCGCCGCGCCGCGCGGGGTCGAGCGATCCTTCCAAACCGCCGGCCGCGCGGCGCGCGCAACGCGATCGGGTCCGATCGCCCGTGGGAGCGGGGCGCCGCATTACAATGTCGGCCATGACGCAAACAGTGCTCCTCGCCATCGATACGTCGACCGAATACTGCTCGGTCGCGCTGCTGCGCTCGGCTTCGGCCGATGACGCCGTTTCCACCCCGCAAACCTGGGTCCGCCACGAGCTGACGGGCGCCGTGTCGAGCACGCGCGTGCTGCCGGCCATCCAGGAACTCTTCGCCGAATCGGGCCTCACGTTCGCCGATTGCGACGCGATCGCGTTCGGCGCGGGCCCCGGCTCGTTTACCGGGCTGCGTACCGCGACCGGCATTACCCAAGGGCTCGCGTTCGGGCGCGGGCTGCCGGTCGTGCCGGTCGGCACGCTGCTCGCGTGTGCCGAGCATGCGCGGCTGCGCGCGCCCGGCACGACGCGCGTGCTGGCCGCGCTCGATGCGCGGATGGATGAAGCGTACTGGGCCGACTTCGCGTGGGACGACCAGGCAGGCGACTGGCGCACGCTGCATCCGGCGTCGCTCGATGCGCCGGGCGCCGTCGGCGTGCCCGACGCGCCGTTCACGCTCGCGGGCAACGCGGCGGCCGCATTCGGCGCGCAGCTGCCGGCCGCGGCCGCCGCGGCCGTGATCGACGGCGACGCGCTGCCCCATGCGCTGGCGGTCGCGCATGCCGCGCTGCGGGCGTTCCGCGCCGGCCGTACGGTGCCTGCCGACCAGGCTGCACCGGAGTACGTGCGCGACAAGGTCGCGCAGACCACCGCCGAGCGCATCGCGGCCCGTGCCGCGCAGACGGGCGGAGCGAAAGGATGACGGGCGTATTGTTGAGCGACCGCTATCTGTCGCCGATGACGGATACCGATCTCGATGAAGTCGTCGCGATCGAGCAGGTCGCGTACGAATTCCCGTGGAGCCGCGGCAATTTCGAGGATTCGCTGCGCAACGGCTATTTCGGCGTGTGCCTGCGGCACGTCACGGGCGCGCTCGTCGGCTATTGCGTGCTGATGCCGGTCATCGACGAGATGCACCTGCTGAACCTGTGCGTCGCCCCGGCGGCCCAGCAGTCGGGCGCGGGCCTCGCGCTGCTGCGCGAAGCCGTGCGCATCTCGCGCGCCGAACGGCTCGACGGCGTGCTGCTCGAGGTGCGGCCGTCCAATCCGCGCGCGATCCATCTGTACGAGCGCTTCGGCTTCGTGACGATCGGCCGGCGCAAGAACTACTATCCGGCGCGGCATCGCAGCCGGGAGGACGCGATCGTGATGCGTCTGACGCTGAACAAGGACGAAGGGGACGCGCATGGCGTGGGCTGAAGCAGCGCTCGAGGAAATGGGGCTCGCGCAAATATGGGTGCGGCGCGGGCAGCGTGCGGAAGGCGATGAAGCGGGCGCAACGCCGACGGCCGCGTCCGGCGCGGGGGGCGAGGTGTCCGCCGTTGCGACCGCAACCGTCGCGGCGACGCCTCGGCCGGTCGCGGAACGGCCTCGCGACACGCCGCCGCCTGCGACGCGTGCGTTCGCACGCGACGATACGGCGCCGGTCGGCGCAACCGCACGCGATGCGGCACCGGCGGGCGACGCCGGTTCGGCCGCCCGGGGCGCGAGCGATGACGACCGCGCGCCCACCACGCCCGCACCGGCCGCTGCCGCGGACGACATGCCGCCCGTCACCGAGGACGATTTCGCCTGGTTTGACGCGGCGCCGCCCGGCGATCCGCTGCCGCCGGCCGAATCGCGTCCCGCCGCAACCCCGGTGGCGATGCTCGACTGGGATGCGCTGGCCGACCGCGTTGCCGGCTGCACGAGCTGCCGCTTGTGCGAGAAGCGCACCAATACCGTGTTCGGTGTCGGCGATCGCGAGGCGGACTGGATGCTGATCGGCGAGGCGCCGGGCGAGAACGAGGACAAGCAGGGCGAGCCGTTCGTCGGCCAGGCCGGCAAGCTGCTCGACAACATGCTGCAGTCGCTCGCGCTCAAGCGCGGCGACAACGTCTACATCGCGAACGTGATCAAGTGCCGCCCGCCGGGCAACCGCAATCCGGAACCGGACGAGGTCGCGCGCTGCGAGCCGTACCTGCAGCGCCAGGTCGCGCTCGTGAAGCCGAAGCTGATCGTCGCGCTCGGCCGCTTCGCCGCGCAGACGCTGCTGAAAACCGACGCGAGCATTGCCTCGCTGCGCGGCCGCGTGCACACGTATGAAGGCGTGCCGGTGATCGTTACCTATCACCCGGCGTACCTGCTGCGCAGCCTGCAGGACAAGGCGAAGGCGTGGGCCGACCTGTGCCTGGCGCGCGATACCTTCCAGCGGCCGGAGGGTGACGACGCGAACGGGCCGGCCGGACGATGACGCGCGGCGCGGCGTTCGCGTTCGTCGATACGCTGCACGATGCCGCGGTCCGCGATCTGGGCTGGCTCCTCGCGAGCCCGAGCCTGCTCACCGCGGCGCCCGGCGCGCCGCTCGCGCATCCGTGGTCGGACGCGGTCGAGCGGGTGGCCGTCGAAGCGTGGCTCGTCGCGCTCGATGCCGCGCCGGCGCCGCTGCACCGCGCACTCGACGGGCTGCGGCCCGTGCGACTCGGCCGCTATGCCGAATGCCTGCTCGAGTATTTCCTCACGCACGGGCCGTCGCTGCGGCTCGTCGCCGCCAATCTGCCGCTGCGCAGCAACGGCAAGACGCTCGGCGAAGTCGATTTCCTCGTCGATGCGCCGGGCGGGCAGCGCCTGCACTGGGAACTCGCGGTGAAGTGCTATCTGTGCGCGCCGGTGGACGGCGACGCAACGCTCGCGGATTTCGTCGGGCCGAATCTCGTCGACCGCCTCGACCGCAAGCGCAGCCGGTTGCTCGAGCATCAATTGCGGCTGAGCGCTCGCCACGGGTTCGCGCTGCTCGGCTACGGCGCGCCGTCCGATGCGCAGATGTTCATCAAGGGCTGGCTGTTCTATCCGCACGGCGTGCCGCTGCCGCCGGTGGCCGCGGAAATCGCGGCCGACCATCCGCGCGGGTTCTGGCTCACGCATGCGCAGTGGCCGGCCTGGGCGGCCGCGCAACCTGGTGGAGCGGCGTGGAACGTGCTGCCGCGGCTGGCGTGGCTCGCGCCGCGACGAGTGGCGGCGGACGCCGCGCCCGAACCGCTGGCGCATTCGCTCGAGCTGCCGTCCGTATTGACGGTGCGCCAGGCGCCTGCGCTGATCGCCGTGCATCGACACGACGGCGACGGCGTATGGCGGGAGACGGCACGCGGCTTCATCGTCCCGGACGACTGGCCGGCGCGTGCGCGGGCGTTCGCCGCGCAGGACCACTGACGCCGCGTCAGCCGGCGCTTACCACCAGCGATGGAAGTGATGGACGGGGCCGACGCCGTGGCCGACGTCGAGCCGGCCGCTCGCGGCGATCGCGCCGGTGAGATAGGCCTTCGCTTCGCGCACCGCGCTCTCGAGATCGGGCTGTTGCGGCAGCAGCGCGGCGATCGCCGACGACAGCGTGCAGCCGGTGCCGTGCGTGTTGCTGGCCGGCACGCGCGCACCGTCGAACCGCACCGTATGCGCCGCGTCGACGAGCCAGTCGGGGCTCGCGGCGGCATCGGGCAGATGGCCGCCCTTCATCAGCACGGCGCACGCACCGGTCTTCAGCAGCAGTTGACCTTGCCGGACCATCTCGTCTTCGGTCGTCGCGGGCGTATCGCCGAGCAGGGCGGCCGCTTCGGGCAGGTTCGGCGTGACGACGGTCGCGAGCGGCAGCAGCGCGTCGCGCAACGCGTCGACCGCATCGGGCGCGAGCAGCGCATGCGAGCTCTTCGAGATCATCACCGTGTCGAGCACGACGAAGCGCGGCGCATGGCGCCGCAGCGCGTCGGCCACCGCGTGCACGATCGCCGCGTTCGCGAGCATGCCGATCTTGACCGCGTCGATGCGGATGTCGTCGAACACCGCGTCGAGCTGCGCGGTCACGAACGCGGCGTCCGGCGCGTGCACGCCGGTCACGCCGCGCGTGTTCTGCGCGGTCAGCGCGGTGATCACGCTCGCGCCGTACGCGCCGAGCGCGGAGAAGGTCTTGATGTCGGCCTGGATGCCCGCGCCGCCGCCCGAGTCGGAGCCGGCGATCGTCAGGACGTTGGGTATCGGGTGCGTCATGATGGCAAGGCGTCGGTTCGAAGACCGGCGCCGACGGACGGAAACAGGAAGTGTAGCGTCAGTGCCGCGATTCGCCGATCAGCGCGACCGAGTCGAACTGACGCTGGTTCGCCTGGTGGCGGCGCATCACGAGCCACATCGTCAGGCACACGAACGTGCCGAACAGCACGATCACGACGCCGACCGGCACGTCGAGCCAGACCAGCACCGCATACAGGCACAGCATCACGAGCACCGACAGGTTCTCGTTGAAATTCTGCACCGCGATCGAGTGGCCGGCCGACAGCAGCACGTGGCCGCGATGTTGCAGCAGTGCGTTCATCGGAACCACGAAGTAGCCGGACAGCGCGCCGACGCAGATCAGGAAGATGTACGCGACGATCAGGTACGCCGGCAGGCGCAGGTGGCCGAAGTGCACGGCCCAGTGCGACGGGAACAGGTCGCGCGTGTAGAACGCCATCAGCATGACCGCGATGCCCATGATGATACCGACGGGCAGCACGGTGAGCGACTTCTTCAGCGGGATCCGCGCGGCGGCGGCGATCGCGCCGCCCGCGACACCGACCGCGACCACCGCCTGCAGGATCGCGCCTTCGGACAGCGACATGTTGAGCGAGACTTCGGCCCACTTCAGCACGATGAACTGCAGGGTCGCGCCGGCGCCCCAGAACAGCGTCGTGACCGCGAGCGAGATCTGGCCGAGCTTGTCGCGCCAGAGCACCATGAAGCAGTCGGCGAAGTCGGTGAGGAGCTTGACCGGGCCACGCTCCTGCTTCGGGTAGCGCGCGCCCGTATCGGGGATCCGCAGGTTGAAGATGGCGGCGATCACGTAGATCGCCATGATGATCACCATCGCCGCTTCGGCGGGCGTGGCGATCCAGGCTGGCGTGTGCGCGATCACGTGCGACGCGATGTGCGGGCTGATCAGCGCGCCGCCAAGCACGGTGCCGAGGATGATCGAGCTGACGGTCGTGCCTTCGATCCAGCCGTTCGCGGCGACGAGCCTGTCGGCCGGCAGCAGCTCGGTCAGAATGCCGTATTTCGCGGGCGAGTAGGCCGCGGCGCCGAAGCCGACGATCCCGTATGCGATCAGCGGATGAGCACCGAACAGCATGATCAGGCAGCCGACCACCTTGATCGAGTTGGTGATGAACATCACGCGGCCCTTCGGGCGCGAGTCGGCGAACGCACCGACATACGCCGCCAGCACCACGTAGGACAACACGAAGAACAGCTTGAGCAGCGGTGTCATCCAGTTGGGGGCGTGAAGGTCTTTCAGCAGGGCGATGGCGGCGATGAGAAGCGCATTGTCGGCCAACGACGAGAAAAACTGCGCGGCCATGATGGTGTAAAAACCTTTTTTCATCTGATGCGATGCTTTCGTCGCTGCGGCAGGGCCGCGTAGGCCGCCTGGTATGCGATCGGCTTATTCCGTTCGAAATGGGTTGTGCGCACGGCTTTATAACACGAAAATACGGCAATTCGGACTAGCAAGATTCCCCGATCGTTCCGCAAATTGTCGGCTTCGGTGCTCAAAAGGCGCGGTAAGCTGATGATTCGCAAGCGTCTTTACGTAAATTTCCCATGCCGCGCCCGATCTCCGCCACCATCCATACCGCCGCTCTCGCGAACAATCTCTCCGTCGTCCGCCGATTTGCCGGCCCGTCCAAGGTCTGGGCGGTCGTCAAGGCCAACGCGTACGGCCACGGTCTCGCGCGCGTGTTTCCCGGCCTGCGCGGCACTGACGGCTTCGGCTTGCTCGACCTCGACGAGGCCGTGAAGCTGCGTGAGCTCGGCTGGGCCGGCCCGATCCTGCTGCTCGAAGGGTTCTTCCGCTCGACCGACATCGATGTGATCGACCGCTACAGCCTCACGACCACCGTCCACAACGACGAACAGATGCGGATGCTGGAGACGGCGCGGTTGTCGAAGCCCGTCAACGTGCACCTCAAGATGAACAGCGGGATGAACCGGCTCGGCTACGTGCCGGAGAAATACCGCGCCGCGTGGGAGCGCGCCCGCGCGTGCCCCGGCATCGGCCAGATTACGTTGATGACCCATTTTTCGGACGCGGACAACGAGCGCGGTGTGGCCGAGCAGCTCGCGACGTTCGAGCGCGGTGCGGAAAACATTGCCGGTGCGCGCAGTCTCGCGAATTCGGCGGCCGTGCTGTGGCATCCGGATACGCACTTCGACTGGGTGCGCCCGGGGATCGTGCTGTACGGCGCGTCGCCGTCGGGGCTGTCGGCCGACATCGCCGACACGGGCCTGAAGCCCGCGATGACGCTCGCGTCCGAACTGATCGCCGTGCAGACGATCGCGAAGGGGCAGGCGATCGGCTACGGCTCGACGTTCTCCGCGCAGGCGCAGATGCGCATCGGTGTCGTCGCGTGCGGCTACGCGGACGGCTATCCGCGCGTCGCGCCAGAAGGCACGCCGGTGATCGTCGACGGCATCCGCACGCGGATCGTCGGCCGCGTGTCGATGGACATGATTACCGTCGACCTGACGCCGTGCCCGCAGGCCGGCGTCGGCGCGCGGGTCGAGCTGTGGGGCGACGCGCTGCCGATCGACGACGTCGCGCGCCATTGCGGGACCATCGGCTATGAACTGATGTGCGCGGTCGCCGGCCGCGTGCCGGTGCGCGCGGAATAAGGGCGGCACGCGTGGCAAAACAGAAAACCGTCTACGTCTGCAGCGAGTGCGGCGGACAAACCCCGAAGTGGCAGGGGCAATGCCCGTCGTGCCAGGCCTGGAACACGCTCGTCGAATCGGTCGCCGAGTCGCCGGCCGCCCATCGCTTCCAGTCGCTCGCGAAGCGGGCGCCCGTGCAGCGGCTCGTCGACATCGAGGCGGCCGACGTGCCGCGCTTCTCCACCGGCATCGGCGAATTCGACCGCGTGCTGGGCGGCGGGCTGGTGCCGGGCGGCGTCGTGCTGATCGGCGGCGATCCGGGCATCGGCAAGTCGACGCTGTTGCTGCAGTCGCTCGCGGACATCGCCAGCGAGCGCCGTGCACTCTATATCAGCGGCGAGGAATCGGCCGCGCAGATCGCGTTGCGCGCGCAACGGCTCGCGCTGCTCGACGGCGGCGCACCGGCGGCCGAGCTGAAGCTGCTCGCCGAAATCCAGCTCGAGAAGATCCAGGCCGCGATCGATGCGGAACGGCCGGACGTCGCCGTCATCGACTCGATCCAGACCGTCTATTCCGAAGCGCTGACGTCGGCGCCCGGTTCGGTGGCCCAGGTGCGCGAGTGCGCGGCGCAGCTCACGCGCATCGCGAAACAGTCCGGCACCGCGATCATCATGGTCGGACACGTGACGAAGGAGGGCAACCTCGCCGGCCCGCGCGTGCTCGAGCACATCGTCGACACGGTGTTGTACTTCGAAGGCGACACCCATTCGTCGTTCCGGCTCGTGCGCGCGTTCAAGAACCGCTTCGGCGCGGTCAACGAACTCGGCGTGTTCGCGATGACCGAGCGCGGGCTGCGCGGTGTCGCGAATCCGTCCGCGCTGTTCCTGTCGCAGCACGAGCAGGTCGTGCCGGGTTCCTGCGTGCTCGTCACGCAGGAGGGCACACGCCCGCTGCTCGTCGAAATCCAGGCGCTCGTCGATACGGCCCACGTGCCGAACCCGCGCCGGCTCGCGGTTGGCCTCGAGCAGAACCGGCTCGCGATGCTGCTCGCGGTGCTGCACCGGCATGCGGGCATCGCGTGTTTCGATCAGGACGTGTTTCTGAACGCGGTGGGCGGCGTGAAGATCACCGAACCGGCCGCCGACCTCGCGGTGCTGCTCGCGATCCATTCGTCGATGCGCAACAAGGCGCTGCCGAAGGGTCTGATCGTATTCGGCGAAGTGGGGCTGGCGGGCGAGATCCGGCCGTCGCCGCGCGGCCAGGAACGGCTGCGCGAGGCGGCGAAGCTTGGTTTCACCGCGGCGCTGATCCCGAAGGCGAATGCGCCGAAACAGCCGATCGAAGGGCTGAACGTGATGGCCGTCGAGCGGATCGAGCAGGCGATCGACCGCGTGCGCGATCTCGAATGACCGTGGTGGCCGGCACCCGCGCGTGCCGGCCCGCCGCGATCTGTCGCGTAATTCGTTGTAAAGAATATGTAGGCTGATGTAACCCGCCGGACATCGCTTTTCCCTATCCTTTGCCGGATTGTCGAACCGCGCAATGCGAAGGGAACCTATGTTCAAACAGTATGGGGAAACGCCGGGCGGACGCAGTTACAACCTGCGCGGCTGCCGCGTGTCGGAGCCGATCGTTCAGCCGTGGGGCGGTGGATGCCGGATTGTCGAGTGGATCGACGACGAAGGGCGCATCGCGCGCCGGGTCGTGTCCGAGGACGTGACGGAAGCGGAGGTTGCTGCGGCGATCCGCCGGCCGACCGAAGGGCGGCGTCATCTGATGGACGACGACGAGCAGATGCCGCGCGATACGTTGCCGCGGCGTTGAGCGGCCGGCGGGGCCGACGAACGGCCGACGCGACAACGGCGAACGCGACAATGACGAAGAGGCCGGGCCTGGTGCCCGGCCTTGTCGTTTCCGGGCGGGTGCGTTGGGCGTTGACGCATCCCGGGGATGCCGCGCGTGGCCGATGAAGCGATCGGCCGACGGCGCCCGGGCCGTGGTCAGCCGATCTGCTCGAGCTCTTCCTGCACGGCGAGCCAGTCCGCCTCGACCGTTTCGAGCCGGGTATTGACCTCGCCGAGCTTGCGGATCGCGTCGGTCAGTTCCGTCTTGCGCGCGGCCTCGTAGCTCGCCGGATCGGCGACGAACGCATCGAGGCGCGCCTTCTCCGCGTGCAATGTTTCCATTTCCTTTTCGAGCTTCGTGATGCGGTTCTGCAGCGGCTTCTTCAGCTGCGACAGCCGCTGGCGCTCCTCGGCCGCCTGACGTTTCTGATCCTTGCGGTTGACGCCCGGATCCACACCCGCTGCAGCCGCGCTGTCGGCCTTCGCGGCCGCGCGCTGCTCGGCCGCATGCTGCAGCAGCCAGTCGCGGTAATCGTCGAGATCGCCGTCGAACGGCTGCAGACGGTGTTTCGCGACGAGCATGAACTGGTCGGTGGTCGCGCGCAGCAGGTGGCGGTCGTGCGAGACGAGGATCAGCGTGCCTTCGAACTGCGCGAGCGCCATCGTCAGCGCGTGACGCGTCTCGAGGTCGAGGTGGTTGGTCGGCTCGTCGAGCAGCAGCAGGTTCGGCTTCTGCCAGATGATCAGCGCGAGCGCGAGCCGCGCTTTCTCGCCGCCCGAGAACGGGCCGACCGGGCTCGTCGCCACGTCGCCCGAGAAATTGAAGCCGCCGAGGAAATCGCGCAGTTCCTGCTCGCGCGTATCTGGGGCGAGCCGGGCGAGATGCGCGAGCGGCGAATCGTCCTCGCGCAGCGTTTCGAGCTGGTGCTGCGCGAAATAGCCGATCGTCAGCCCCTTGCCGTCGCGCACGTGGCCCGACAGCGGCGCGAGCGTGCCGGCCAGCGTCTTGATCAGCGTCGACTTGCCCTGGCCGTTCGCGCCGAGCAGGCCGATGCGCTGGCCGTTCTGGATCGACAGCGCCACGCGTTCGACGATCGGGATGTCCGTGCCGTCGTCGGCGTGGTAGCCGCAGCGGACGTCCTCCATCACCATCATTGGATTCGGCGCGGCATCCGGCGTGCGGAACTCGAAGGTGAACGGCGACGCGATGTGCGCGGGCGCGATCAGCTCCATCTTCTCGAGCGCCTTCATCCGGCTTTGCGCCTGCTTGGCCTTGGTCGCCTTGGCCTTGAAGCGGTCGACGAAGCTCTGAAGGTGCTCGATCGTCTTCTGCTGCTTTTCGTATGCGCTTTGCTGCAGCGCCAGTTGTTGCGCGCGCAGCACTTCGAATTGCGAATAATTGCCGCCGTAGCGCTTTACCTGGCGATTTTCCAGGTGCAGCGTGACGTTGCAGATCGAGTCGAGGAATTCGCGGTCGTGCGAGATCACGACGAGCGTGCCGGCGTAGCGGTGCAGCCAGTCCTCGAGCCAGACGATCGCGTCGAGGTCGAGGTGGTTGGTCGGTTCGTCGAGCAGCAGCAGGTCGGAGCGGCACATCAGCGCCTGCGCGAGGTTCAGCCGCATGCGCCAGCCGCCGGAGAAGCTGGCGACCGATTCGCGCGTCTGCGCGAGCGTGAAGCCGAGGCCGAGCAGCAGTGCTTCGGCGCGCGCCGGCGCGGTATAGCCGTCGGCGTCGGCGAAGGCCGCATGTGCGTCGGCCTCGGCCGCGCCGTCATGCGCGGCCGAGGCGGCGGCGATGCGCGCTTCGATCTCGCGCAGCGCGGTGTCGCCGTCGAGCGTGTAGTCGAGCGCCGAGCGGTCGACGGCGGGCGTTTCCTGCGACACGTGGGCGATCCGCCACGACGGCGGCATCGCGAAATCGCCGGCGTCGGAATGCAGCTCGCCGCGCAGGACCGAGAACAGCGTCGATTTGCCGGCGCCGTTCGCGCCGATCAGGCCGGCCTTTTCGCCGGGATTGAGCACGAACGAGGCCGACTCGAACAGCGGCTTGGTGCCGCGCGCAAGGCTGAACTGATTGAAACGGATCACGGCGGGAATGACTGGCCAAAACCGCTATTCTAGACTGCGCGCGCGTCGCCCCGGATATCGGCCGTTCGGCAGATGCCGCAACGGCGCGATTTGGCCTAGACTCCACCTCGATCCGGTTTCGTAAAAGGAGTGCCCGATGTCCACCCTGTATTCGTTCAGCGCAGAGACGCTCGCCGGTGAGCCGGCGTCGCTCGATGCATACCGCGGCAAGGTGCTGCTGATCGTCAATACCGCGAGCGAGTGCGGTTTCACGCCGCAGTATGCGGGCCTGCAGAAGCTGTACGACCAGTACGCGGCGCGCGGTTTCTTCGTGCTCGGCTTCCCGTGCAACCAGTTCGGCAAGCAGGAGCCGGGCGACGCCGCGCAGATCGGCGCGTTCTGCGAGCGCAACTACGGCGTCACGTTCCCGATGTTCGCGAAGATCGATGTGAAGGGCGACCACGCGCATCCGTTGTACCGCTATTTGACCGACGAGGCGCCCGGCATCCTCGGCCTCAAGGCGATCAAGTGGAATTTCACGAAATTCCTGATCGACCGTGACGGGCGGATCGTCAAGCGCTACGCGCCGTCGACGAAGCCCGAGGACATCGCCGCGGATATCGACAAGCTGTTGTAACGCCGAGAAGCGGCGGGCGGGCTGTTCGGACCGAACGGGCAGTGGCCGCGGCGCCGAGCCGAATCCCGCGAAAGCGTGTGCCGTCATTCGAGCGGCGCACGTCCGGCGCTCGCGCGGCCGCTACAGGATTGGCGCGAACAGGCGCGCGACGTGCATCGCGATGCGTCGCCACGCGGGCGAGTGCCGATACTCGTTCGCATCGACTTCGTAGGCCTGTGCGAAATCGGCGTCGAGCATGGCCTCGACCTCGTCGGCGAACGTGCGATCGACGGTCAGCACCATGATTTCGAAGTTGAGCCGGAACGAGCGGTTGTCGAGATTCGCGCTGCCGATCGCGGCGGCGACGCGGTCGATCAGCACGACCTTCTGGTGCAGGAAGCCGGGCCGGTAGCGGAACACCTTGACGCCCGCGTCGACGAGATCGCGCGCATAGAGCCTGGACGCCTCGAACACGACGTAGTGATCGCGCCGGCTCGGGATCAGGATGCGCACGTCGACGCCGCGCATCACCGCGAGCTTCAGCGCGGCGATCACCGCTTCGTCGGGTACGAGATACGGCGTCGTGATCCAGATCCGTTCGCGCGCGGCGTTGATCGCCTCGACGAAGAACAGCGAGCCGGTTTCCTGTTTGTCGGCCGGCCCCATCGGCACGGCGAGGCAATGCATCGCGTCGTCGGGCAGCGCCTCCGGCGGTGTGGCGAGCGCCGGCAGCGTCTGCGTGGCCCAGTGCCAGTCTTCGGCGAACACGTACTGAATGCTGGCCACCACCGGGCCGCGGATCTCGATATGGGTGTCGCGCCACGGCGACAGGCGCCGGTTCGCGCCGAGATATTCGACGCCGATGTTGAGGCCGCCGACGAACGCGCGATCGCCGTCGACGACGACGATTTTGCGATGGTTGCGGAAGTTGAGCTGGAAGCGGTTGACGAACTTGCGGTGGGTCGCGAACGGATGGACCTCGACGCCGCCGCGGCGCAGCGTGTCGACGTAGCTGTGCGGCAGGTCGAAGCTGCCGATGCTGTCGTACAGCAGGTAGCAGCGCACGCCGGCCGCCGCGCGGGCGAGCAGCGCGTCGCGCAGCATCTGGCCGAGCGCGTCGTCGCGCACGATGAAGAACTGGACGATTACGTAGTCGCGCGCGGCGTCGATCGCCGACAGGATCGCCGAGAAGGTCGCGTCGCCGTTCACGAGCGTGCGCACCGCATTGCCGCCGACGAACGGCATTCCGCCCAGCCGCGTAAGCGCGAGCACGGCGGCCCGGCCGATCGCGTCGGCGGCCGGCCCGTCGGTTGCGTTCGCATCGGGCCACGGCGCGCGCGGCGTGTGCGTGCGCAGCGCTTCCATCTCGTGGCGCCGCGCGTCGACGTAGCCGGAGAATTTGCTGCGGCCGAGGAACAGATACGGAATGAGCGTCAGGTATGGCATCGCGGCGAGCGATACCGCCCACGCGATCGCGCCTTGCGACGTGCGCGTGTTCAAGATCGCGTGACACGCCGCGATGATCCCGAGCACATGGATGGCCAGGATCAGGGTGCCGAGGTGTAACCAGTCGAGGGTCATGGGCGCGTGACGGACTCCTGAAGTCGTGCGGCGCGACGGCCGCTTACGCGCATCTTACCCAACCGTGCGGGACAGCGGTGTGCCGTACCGCACGGTCCGGTCGTGGCGCGCCGTCAGGCCTTGCGCGGCAGGTCCGACGCCTGGATCAGGAACACGGCGTCGTCACCCGCGCTGGTGGGCAGCCACGTGAGCTCGAGGCCGCCGAACGCGGCTTCGACGTGCTCGCGCTCGTTGCCGATCTCGACGACGAGCACGCCGTCGTCGTGCAGCCACTTGTGTGCTTGCCCGATGATGCGTCGCACGATGTCCATGCCGTCGTCGCCGCCTGCGAGCGCCATCTCCGGCTCGTGCCGGTATTCGGGCGGGAGGGCCGCCATCGACGTTGCATTCACGTACGGCGGATTCGTCAGGATCACGTCGTAGCGCGTGTCGGGCTCGGCGCGGAACGCGGGCAGTGGCGCGTAGAGGTCGCCGTGATGCAGCGTGATGCGATCGTCGAGACCATAGTCGTGCACGTTGATCCTGGCGACTTCGAGCGCCTTCTCGGACAGGTCGACCGCGTCGATCTCGGCATTCGGGAACGCGCTGGCCGCGAGGATCGCGAGGCAGCCCGAGCCGGTGCACAGCTCGAGCACCGCGCCGACCTGTTCGGGATCGGCGACATACGGCTGCAGCCCGTCGTCGAGCAGCTCGCCGATGAACGAGCGCGGCACGATCACGCGCTCGTCGACGTAGAAGCGGTGGCCGTGCATCCACGCTTCATGCGTGAGATAGGCGGCCGGCACGCGGTCGGTCGCGCGTCGTTCGATCACCGCGAGCACTGCCGCGATTTCGTCGGGCAGCAGGCGAGCATCGAGGAACGGCTCGAGCGTGTCGAGCGGCAGGTCGAGCGTGTGCAGCACGAGGTAGGCGGCTTCGTCGTACGCGTTGTCCGAGCCGTGGCCGAACGCGAGCTTCGCCTTCGAGAAGCGCGTGACCGCATAGCGCAGCAGGTCGCGAACGGTTGCAAAAGGTGTCGTCATGCGAGGCTCCGTCAGGCAATCAGTTGTTCGAGCACGCGGCGGTACACGTTCTTCAGCGGGTCGACGAAGCGCACGTCGATGTGTTCGTCGATCTTGTGGATGCTGCCGTTCGGCGGGCCGAACTCGATCACCTGCGGGCAGATGCGCGCGATGAAGCGCCCGTCGGACGTGCCGCCCGTCGTCGACAGCTCGGTCGTGAGGCCGGTTTCGGCGCGGATCGCGTTCTCGAGCGCGTTCGACAGGTCGCCGCGCGGCGTGAGGAACGGCAGGCCGCTCACCGACCACTTCAACGTGTATTCGAGGCCGTGCTTGTCGAGGATCGCATGCACGCGTGCCTGCAAGCCCTCGACGGTGCTCGCCGTCGAAAAGCGGAAGTTGAACATCAGGTCCGCGTGGCCGGGGATCACGTTGGTCGCGCCGGTGCCCGCATGCAGGTTCGACACCTGCCAGGTGGTCGGCGGGAAGTATTCGTTGCCTTCGTCCCACTGTTCGGCGGCGAGCTCGGCGAGCGCCGGCGCGAGCAGGTGGATCGGGTTCTTCGCGAGGTGCGGGTATGCAATGTGGCCCTGCACACCCTTGACGATCAGTTCGCCCGACATCGAGCCGCGGCGGCCGTTCTTCACGACGTCGCCGAGTTCGGCGGTCGACGTGGGTTCGCCGACGATGCAGTAGTCGAGGCGTTCGCCGCGCGCTTCGAGCAGCTCGACGACCTTCACGGTGCCGTCGGTGGCCGGTCCTTCCTCGTCGCTCGTGATCAGGAACGCGATCGCGCCGCGATGGCCGGGGTGGGCCGCGACGAATTCCTCGGAGGCGACGACGAACGCCGCGAGCGACGTCTTCATGTCGGCCGCACCGCGGCCGTACAACTTGCCGTCGCGATGCGCGGGAATGAACGGCGGCGAAGTCCACTGCTCGAGCGGGCCGGTCGGCACGACGTCGGTGTGGCCCGCGAACGCGAGCAGCTTGCCGTCGCGGCCGTCGGTGCCGCGCTTGACGGCCCACAGGTTGGTCACGCCGTGCGACGCGATGGTCTCGCATTCGAAGCCGAGCGCGGCGAGGCGCTCGGTCATGATCTGCTGGCAATGCTGGTCGTCGGGCGTGACGGACGCGCGGGCGATCAGCTGTTCGGTAAGGGCTAGGGTGGCGGACATGGTTCGGACCACTTTCGATAAAAAATGCCGGCGCGGTGGCCGGCAGCGATGGGGCGTCGAGCGCGGCGCGGGCGCAGCGCGGGCGGCCCTAGGCGGCAAACAGCGCCGCGTACTGATCGGCCACGAAACCGAGCGATTTCACGCGGCCGTTGACGACGAGCACGGGGCGCTTGATGACCGATGGCTTGTGGATCATCAGCGCGACCGCGCCGGACTTCGTTTCCGCGGCCGCCTTCATGGCGTCGTCCAGGCCGCGCCACGTCGTGCCGCGCTTGTTCACGAGCGCGTCGAGCGACACGTCCTTCAGCCAGTCCTCGACGAGCGGTGCGCTGACGCCGAGCTTCTTGAAGTCGTGGAACTCGAACTCGACGCCGTGATCGTCGAGCCACACGCGGGCCTTCTTCACGGTGTCGCAGTTCGGAATGCCGTAGACGACCACGGTGCGCGGCTTGGCCATCAGTCGCCTCGCAGCAGCTCGTTCAGGCCGACCTTCGCGCGGGTCTTCGCGTCGACCTTCTTCACGATCACCGCGCAGTACAGGCTGTGCGAGCCGTCCTTCGACGGCAGGTTGCCGGCGACGACGACCGAGCCGGCCGGGATGCGGCCGTAGCTGACTTCACCCGTTTCGCGATCGTAGATCTTCGTGCTCTGGCCGAGGTACACGCCCATCGAGATCACCGAGTTCTCCTCGACGATCACGCCTTCGACGACTTCCGAGCGCGCGCCGATGAAGCAGTTGTCTTCGATGATGACGGGGTTCGCCTGCAGCGGCTCGAGCACGCCGCCGATGCCGACGCCGCCCGACAGGTGCACGTTCTTGCCGATCTGCGCGCACGAGCCGACCGTGGCCCACGTGTCGACCATCGTGCCTTCGTCGACGTATGCGCCGATGTTGGTGTACGACGGCATCAGCACGACGTTCTTCGCGATGAACGAGCCGCGGCGCGCGATGGCCGGCGGCACGACGCGGAAGCCGCCCGCGGCGAAGTCTTCGGCCGTGTAGTTCGCGAACTTCGACGGCACCTTGTCGTAGAACTGCGAGTAGCCGCCGGCCGGCATCGGTGCGTTGTCCTCCAGGCGGAACGACAGCAGCACGGCCTTCTTCAGCCACTGGTGCACGGTCCAGTTGCCGTCGATCTTCTCGGCGACGCGCAGTGCACCCTTGTCGAGTTGCTCGATCGCGTGAGCGACGGCTTCGCGGACGTCGGCGGGCGCGGCCTTCGGCGACAGCTCGGCGCGGTTTTCCCAGGCGGTATCGATGATTTGCTGAAGTTGTTGCGACATGTTCGTTTTCGCAGGAGATGAATGGAATTGATCGGGATGGACGTCTTACCGCGCGAGAGCCCGGCAGAAATCGACGATGCGTTGCGCGCCCTCGACGCATTCGGGGGTGCCCGCGACGAGCGCGATCCGGATGAAATCGCGGCCCGGATTCGTGCCGTGCGCATCGCGCGCCAGATACGAGCCGGGCAGAACCGTCACATTATAGTCGGCGTACAGGCGGCGGGCGAACTCGGTATCCGACAGGCCGGTGCGCGCGACATTGGCCCACAGGTAGAACGCGGCGTCGGGCAGCTTCACGTCGATCACGTCGGCCAGCATCGGCGTGACCGTGCTGAACTTCTGCAGGTACAGCGCGCGGTTCTCGCGCACGTGCGCCTCGTCGTTCCACGCGGCGATGCTCGCGTGTTGCCAGACCGGCGACAGCGCGGCGCCGTGGTACGTGCGGTAGAGCAGGAATTTCTTCAGCAGCGCGGCGTCGCCGGCGACGAAGCCCGAGCGCATGCCCGGCACGTTCGAGCGCTTCGACAGGCTCGACAGCATCACGAGCCGCTCGAAGCCGCGACCGAGGCGGTGCGCGGCCTCGAGGCCGCCGAGCGGCGGCGCCGCTTCGTCGAAGTAGATCTCCGAATAGCACTCGTCGGATGCGATCACGAAGCCGTGGCGGTCGGACAGCGCGAACAGCTCGCGCCAGTCGTCGAGCGTCAGCACGGCGCCCGTCGGGTTGCCCGGCGAACACACGTACAGCAGTTGGGTGCGCGCCCAGACTTCATCGGGCACGGCCGCGTAGTCGCACGCGAAGTTGCGCGCCGGGTCGCTGTTCGCGAAATAGGGTTCGGCACCGGCCAGGAGCGCCGCGCCTTCGTAAATTTGATAGAACGGATTCGGACAGAGTACGATCGCCTTCTCGCCGTCCGCAGTCGGGCGCGCGTCGATCACCGTCTGCGCGAGCGAGAACAGCGCCTCGCGCGACCCCGACACGGGCAGTACCTGCGTGGCCGGGTCGATCGCCGGCAGCCCGTAGCGGCGCTCCAGCCAGTGCGCGATCGACGTGCGCAGCGCGTCCGAGCCGGCCGTGGCCGGATATGACGCGAGGCCGTCGAGCGAAGCCACCACGGCGTCGCGGATCAGCGCCGGAGTCGGGTGCTTGGGCTCGCCGATGCCGAAGCTGATCGGTTTCAGGCCGGCGGAGGGCGTCACGTCCTTGAACAGGGCGCGCAGCTTTTCGAAGGGATAGGGCTGGAGCGAGTCGAGTCGAGGGTTCACGGGCGAAGCGGCCATCGCGGCCGGTTGGAGCGAAAGGGGCGGCGCGGGTGCCGCACGGCTGCGAGCGGGCGCCGACGGCGCGCGGGTCGCAACGGACGATTATAGCGTGATGCAATGCGGTCACGGCCCGCCGGAACGGCGGCCGGGCCGGTCGAATAAAGGGTATCGAACCAAATGAATAACGCGGTACGCGGCAGCCTGCCGACGCTGGCCATCCTGATCGGCGCGTCGGTATGGGGCCTGATCTGGTATCCGCTGCGGATCCTCGCGTCGCTCGGGCTCACCGGCACGCTGGCGAGCGCGCTGACGAGCGCCGTTGCTTTCCTGTTCGTGGTGGTCGTGCGGCACCGCACGATCGCCACGCTGCGCTGGCACTGGGTGCTGCCGGGCATCGCGATCATGGCGGGCGTGACGAACCTCGGCTTCGTATGGGGCACGATCCACGGCGAAGTGCTGCGCGTGATGCTGCTGTTCTACCTGACGCCCGCCTGGACCGCGATCTACGCGCATTTCCTGCTGCGCGAGCGGCTGACCTGGGCCGGCGTGGGGCTCGCGGCGCTGTCGATCGGCGGCGCGATGCTGATGCTGTGGTCGCCGAAGCTCGGCATGCCGCTGCCGGCCAATCCGGCCGAATGGGCGGGGCTCGCGGCCGGCCTGAGTTTCGCGATGAGCAACGTGCTCGTGATCAAGGCGAGCCGCGAGCTGCCGGACATGCGCGCCGAAATGCGCACGGCGACGCTGTTCGGCGGCGCGGCGGTCTTCGGCGCGATCGCATCGCTGTTCGAGGGGCTGCCGGCCGCGCCGGCGGGCGGCCAGCTCGGCGTCGCCGCGCTGATCGTCGCCGCGATCGGCGTGACGATGGCGGCGAACAACCTGCTCGTGCAATATGGCCTCGCGCGCGTGCCGGCGAACCGCGCGTCGATCATCATGCTGTTCGAGATCGTGATCACCGCGCTGTCCGCGTGGGTGTTCGCGAACGAACTGCCGACGGCGCGCGAATGGGCGGGCGGCGCATGCATCGTGCTGGCGACGCTGCTGTCGAGCCGGGTCCATCGTGCCGCGCCGGCATCGGGCAAACCCGGCGACGGGCGGGACGGCGCACGCGCGATGGTATGATGGAAGCCGTTTGCGGGGCCCAACGCTGGATGCGCGCGGCCCCGCTTTTGAATTCCGGGGCGCATCGCGCGCACGGGCCGTCCGGCCCCGCGCGTCGCGGCCCCGTCCGTTTCACACCTTCTTCACATCCGATACCGCCGTGCGTCTGAGCTCGATCAAACTCGCTGGCTTCAAATCCTTTGTCGATCCCACGCATTTCCAGGTTCCGGGCCAGCTTGTCGGCGTGGTGGGCCCGAACGGGTGCGGCAAGTCCAACATCATCGATGCCGTGCGCTGGGTGCTCGGCGAGTCGCGCGCGTCCGAGCTGCGCGGCGAGTCGATGCAGGACGTGATCTTCAACGGCTCGACCGCACGCAAGCCCGGCAGCCGGGCCAGCGTCGAGCTGATCTTCGACAACTCCGACGGCCGCGCGGCCGGGCAGTGGGGCCAGTACGGCGAGATCGCCGTGAAGCGCGTGCTGACGCGCGACGGCACGTCGAGCTACTACATCAACAACCTGCCGGCACGCCGCCGCGACATCCAGGACATCTTCCTCGGCACGGGCCTCGGCCCGCGCGCGTACGCGATCATCGGCCAGGGCATGATCGCGCGGATCATCGAGGCGAAGCCGGAAGAGCTGCGCGTGTTCCTCGAGGAAGCCGCCGGCGTGTCGAAGTACAAGGAGCGCCGCCGCGAGACGGAGAACCGCCTGCACGACACGCGCGAGAACCTGACGCGCGTCGAGGACATCGTCCGCGAGCTCGGCGCGAACCTCGAGAAGCTCGAGGCGCAGGCCGTCGTCGCGACCAAATACAAGGAACTCGTCGCCGACGGCGAGGAGAAGCAGCGCCTGTTGTGGCTGCTGCGCAAGAACGAGGCCGCGAGCGAGCAGCAGAAGCAGCAGCGCGCGATCGAGCAGGCGCAGATCGACCTCGAGGCGCAGACGGCAAAGCTGCGCGAGGTCGAGTCGCAGCTCGAGACGTTGCGGGTCGCGCATTATTCGGCGAGCGACGCGATGCAGGGCGCGCAGGGTGCGCTCTACGAGGCGAACGCCGAAGTGAGCCGCCTCGAGGCCGAGATCAAGTTCATCGTCGAATCGCGCAATCGCGTGCAGGCGCAGATCGCCGCGCTGAACGCGCAGCGCGAGCAATGGCGCGCGCAGGCCGAGAAGGCGCAGGACGAGCTCGAGGAAGCGGAAGAAGCGCGGGCGATGGCCGACGAGAAGGCCGCGCTCGCTGAAGACAACGCGGCCGCGAAACACGACGCGCTCCCGGCGCTCGAGGCGAAATGGCGCGATGCGCAGGCGCAGCTCAACGACGAACGCGCGCGGATCGCGCAGACCGAACAGTCGTTGAAGCTCGAGGCCGCGCACCAGCGCAATGCCGACCAGCAGCTCCAGCAGCTTCAGCAGCGCCACGAACGCCTGAAGTCCGAGGCGGGCGGGCTCGACGCACCGGACGAAGCGCAGCTCGAGGAGTTGCGCATGCAGCTCGCCGAGCAGGAAGAGATCCTCGCCGAAGCCCAGGCACGCCTCACCGATGCGCAGGACGCGCTGCCGCGCCTCGACGGCGAACGCCGTGCCGCGCAGGAGCGCGTACAGGCCGAAAGCGCGCAGATCCATCAGCTCGAGGCGCGGCTCGCCGCGCTCAAGCAGCTGCAGGAGAACGTGCAGACCGAAGGCAAGATTCAGCCGTGGCTCGACAAGCACGAGCTCGGCGCGCTGCCGCGTCTCTGGAAGAAGCTGCACGTCGAGGCGGGCTGGGAAGCGGCGCTCGAGGCCGTGCTGCGCGAGCGTCTGGCTGCGCTCGAAGTGTCGAATCTCGACTGGGTGAAGGCGTTCGCGACCGACGCGCCGCCCGCGAAGCTCGCGTTCTACGCGCCGCCCGCGGCCGGTGAACCGCCGGCCGCCGCGGCCGGGCTGCGCCCGGTGCTGTCGCTCGTACGCATCGACGATGCGGGCATCCGTGCGGTGCTGAATGACTGGCTCGGCAACGTGTACGTTGCCGACGACGTCGCGCAGGCGCTCGCGACGCGCGCGCAACTGCCGGCAGGCGGCGCGTTCGTCGTCAAGGCCGGCCACATCGTCACGCGTGTCGGCGTGCAGCTGTACGCGGCCGATTCGGAGCAGGCCGGGATGCTGGCCCGCCAGCAGGAAATCGAGAACCTGACGCGCCAGGTGCGCGCGCAGGCGCTGCTCGCCGACGAGGCCCGCACCGCCGCCGTGCGGGCGGAGGCCGCGCACACGCAGGCCACGCAGGCGCTCGGCGACATGCGCGCGCAGGCCGAGCGCGCGACGCAGCGCGTACACGCACTGCAGATGGACGTGCTGAAGCTCGCGCAGGCGCATGAGCGCTACACGCAGCGCAGCACGCAGATCCGCGAGGAGCTCGAGGAAATCGGCGCGCAGATCGACGAGCAGCGCGCGCTGCGCGCGGAATCCGAGGCGAGTTTCGAGCGTTTCGACGGCGAACTCGCCGAACTGCAGGCGCGCTTCGAGGACAACCAGCTCGCATTCGAGGCGCTCGACGAATCGCTGACGCAGGCGCGCCAGGAAGCGCGCGACCTCGAGCGCGGCGCGAACGACGCACGCTTCGCCGCACGCAACGCGGTCACGCGGATCGACGAGCTCAAGCGCAGCATCCAGGTCGCGCACGAGCAGAGCGAGCGCGTCGCCGCGTCGCTGGAAGACGCGCGCGCCGAACTCGAAACGATCAACGAGCAGACCGCGCACACGGGGCTGCAGGACGCGCTCGAAATTCGCGCGGTGAAGGAAGAGGCGTTGCAGGCCGCGCGGATCGAGCTCGACGACCTGACGGCAAAGCTGCGCGCCTCGGACGAGCAGCGTCTCGTCGCCGAGCGTTCGCTGCAGCCGTTGCGCGACCGCATCACCGAGCTGCAGCTGAAGGAGCAGGCCGCGCGCCTGTCCGTCGAGCAGTTTGCCGAGCAGCTCGCGGCCGCCGAGGTCGACGAGCAAGCGCTGCGCGAGAAGCTGACGCCGGACCTGAAACCGTCGTACCTACAGGGCGAGGTCACGCGCCTGAACAACGCGATCAACGCGCTGGGCCCGGTCAACATGGCCGCGCTCGACGAGCTGAAAGCCGCGAGCGAGCGCAAGGTGTTCCTCGATGCGCAGTCGGCCGACCTGACCGACGCGATCACGACGCTCGAGGATGCGATCCACAAGATCGACCAGGAAACCCGCACGCTGCTGCAGGGCACGTTCGACGAGGTCAACCGTCACTTCAGCGACCTGTTCCCGCGCCTGTTCGGCGGCGGCCAGGCGAAGCTGATCATGACGGGCGACGAGATCCTCGACGCGGGCGTGCAGGTGATGGCGCAGCCGCCGGGCAAGAAGAACGCGACCATCCACCTGCTGTCGGGCGGCGAAAAGGCGCTGACCGCCACCGCGCTGGTGTTCGCGATGTTCCAGCTGAACCCGGCGCCGTTCTGTCTGCTCGACGAGGTCGACGCGCCGCTCGACGACGCGAACACCGAGCGTTTCGCGAATCTCGTGCGCGCGATGTCCGACAAGACGCAGTTCCTCTTCATCTCTCACAACAAGATCGCGATGGAGATGGCGCAGCAACTGATCGGCGTGACGATGCAGGAGCAGGGCGTGTCGCGGATCGTCGCGGTGGACATGGAAACCGCCGCGGGTTTTGCCCAGAATTGACGTTTGACGAAACCGGACCGCGTTCGCGCGGCGCATGGGCGCCCGTTCGCGAGTCCGACGAACAAGAATTGCTGATGGAGCGTGCATGGACGAGTTGACACTCGGATTGATCGGCGCGGGCGCCGTCGTGGTGGGCGGCGTCGTGGTCTACAACGCGTGGCAGGGCGCGAAGGTGCGGCGCAGGATGCCGCGCCCGATGCCGGAAGAGACGGCCGAGGCGATGAATCGCCCCGAGCGCGACGAAGAGCTGCCGTTCATCGAGCCGGTGCGCCAGCCCGTGCGCCGCGAATCCGCGGCGCCGGCACCGGCCGCCGCTGCCGCGAGCGCGTCGGCCGACGCCGCGCGCGTCGAGCCGACCTTCGGTGGCGTGGCGCCTGCCGACACGCCGGCCGACCTGCAGGCCGAGGCCACCGGCGTCGACGCGCCGTCGGCGTCGGCCGAGTCGGCCGAGCAGGCCGTCGACGAAGGTGCGGTCGCCGCCACGCAGGAAGCACCGGCCGCCGATGCATCGAACGAACCGGCTGAACCCGTGCTGCCCGCCGCGACGACGATTTCGTCGGCGCCGCCCGCGATCGTCGACCGCCGGATCGACTGCATCGTGCCGATTCGCCTCGGCGCGCCGCTGCCGGGCGACAAGATCCTGCCGGTCGCGCAGCGGCTGCGCCGCGCGGGCAGCAAGCCCGTGCATATCGAGGGCAAGCCGGAAGGCGGCCAGTGGGAACTGCTGCAGAACGGCGTGCGCTATGAAGAGCTGCGTGCCGCGGCCCAGCTCGCGAACCGCAGCGGCGCGCTGAACGAACTCGAATTCTCCGAATTCGTGACGGGCGTCCAGCAGTTCGCCGACGCGATCGACGGCGCACCGGAATTCCCGGACATGATGGAGACGGTCGCGATGGCGCGCGAACTCGACGGCTTTGCCGCGCAGTGCGACGCGCAGTTGTCGATCAACGTGATGTCGGACGGCGCGCCGTGGTCGGCGAACTACGTGCAGGCCGTCGCTTCCCAGGACGGGCTGCTGCTGTCGCGCGACGGCACGCGCTTCGTGAAGCTCGATGCGAAGCAGAACCCCGTGTTCATGCTGCAGTTCGGCGACACGAACTTCCTGCGTGACGACCTGACCTACAAGGGCGGCAACATGATCACGCTGGTGCTCGACGTGCCGGTTGCCGAAGAGGACATCCTGCCGTTCCGGCTGATGTGCGACTACGCGAAGTCGCTGTCCGAGCGGATCGGTGCGCGGGTCGTCGACGATTCGCGCCGGCCGCTGCCGGAATCGACGCTGGTTGCGATCGACCAGCAACTCATGAAGCTGTACGCGAAGCTCGAGGAAGCGGGCATCCCGGCCGGTTCGCCGGTCACGCGCCGCCTCTTCAGTCAGTAACGCGTTTCACGGGCGACGGCCTGCGGTGCCGTCGCCCGTTGTCGTTGCAGCGCCGCAAACACATCGTCCGTGTGCACTGCAACGCGCCTGCGCGGCACGCATCGCGCGCCCCCGCCGCGGCGTCAAACTGAGATAATCGAACATCCGATTTTTCAGAGCGAATTGCCGCCAGCATGGCCCGAACCCAAGCCGAACCGCCAGCCAGCCACCCCGACGCGCGTGCCGCGTGGCTACGCGATCAACTCGAGCGGGCGAATTACGCCTATTACGTGCTCGACCAGCCGGATCTGCCCGACGCCGAATACGACCGGCTCTTCGGCGAGCTGCAACAGCTCGAAACCGATCATCCCGAGCTCGTGACGCCAGATTCGCCGACGCAGCGCGTCGGCGGCGAAGTGGCGAGCGGTTTCACGCCGGTCGTCCATGACGCGCCGATGCTGTCGCTGAACAACGGCTTCGCCGACGAGGACATCGCCGCGTTCGACAAGCGCGTCGCCGATGCGCTCGGCAAGACGACCGATCTTGCCGGCTCGGTGACGGATCCCGTCGAATACGCATGCGAGCTGAAGTTCGACGGGCTCGCGATCTCGCTGCGCTACGAGCACGGCGTGTTCGTGCAGGCATCGACGCGCGGCGACGGCACGACCGGCGAGGACGTGACGGAGAACGTCCGCACGATCCGCTCGATCCCGCTGAAGCTGAAGGGCGCGCACGTGCCCGCCGTGCTCGACGTGCGCGGCGAGGTGCTGATGTTCAAGCGCGATTTCGCACGCCTGAACGAACGCCAGCGCGCGGCCGAGCAGCGCGAATTCGCGAATCCGCGCAATGCGGCGGCTGGCAGCCTGCGCCAGCTCGACCCGAAGATCACCGCGCAGCGTCCGTTGTCGTTCTTCTCGTACGGGATCGGCGTGCTCGACGGGATGCCGATGCCGGACACGCACAGCGCGCTGCTCGACTGGTACGAGTCGCTCGGCCTGCCGGTGAACCGCGAACGCGCGGTCGTGCTCGGCGCCGACGGCCTGCTCGGTTTCTTCCGCAAGGTCGGCGAGAAGCGTGAATCGCTGCCGTACGATATCGACGGCGTCGTGTACAAGGTCAACCGGCGCGACGAGCAGGACCGCCTCGGCTTCGTGTCGCGCGCGCCGCGCTTCGCGCTCGCGCACAAGTTCCCCGCGCAGGAAGCATTGACGAAGCTCGTCGCGATCGACGTGCAGGTCGGCCGCACGGGCGCGATCACGCCGGTCGCGCGGCTCGAGCCGGTGTTCGTCGGCGGCGCGACGGTAACCAACGCAACGCTGCACAACGAGGACGAAGTGCGCCGCAAGGACATCCGGATCGGCGATACCGTGATCGTGCGGCGCGCGGGCGACGTGATTCCCGAAGTCGTCGGCGCGCTGCTCGATCGCCGGCCGGCCGATGCGGCCGAGTTCGTGATGCCGACCGAGTGCCCGGTATGCGGCTCGAAGATCGAGCGCCTGCCCGACGAGGCGATCGCGCGCTGCACGGGCGGCCTGTTTTGCCCGGCGCAGCGCAAGCAGGCGCTGTGGCACTTCGCGCAGCGCCGCGCGCTCGACATCGACGGGCTCGGCGAGAAGATCATCGATCAGCTCGTCGAGCTGAACCTCGTGCGCACGCCGGCCGACCTGTTCAATCTCGGTTTCGCGACGCTCGCGGAACTCGACCGGTTCGCCGAGAAGTCCGCACAGAATCTGCTCGACTCGCTCGAAAAGGCGAAGCACACGACCCTCGCGCGCTTCATCTACGGGCTCGGGATCCGCCATGTCGGCGAATCGACCGCGAAGGATCTCGCGAAGCATTTCGGGTCGCTGACGCCGATCATGGACGCGTCGATCGAGGAACTGCTCGAAGTGAACGACGTCGGTCCGATCGTGGCCGAGTCGCTGCACCAGTTCTTCGCGGAAGAGCACAACCGCACGGTGATCGAGCAGTTGCGTGCGCCCGGCAAGGTCACGTGGCCCGAAGGCCCGCCCGCGCCGAAGGCGCCGCAGGGCGTGCTCGCCGGCAAGACGGTCGTGCTGACGGGCACGCTGCCGACGCTCACGCGCGACGCGGCGAAGGAGATGCTCGAAGCGGCGGGCGCGAAAGTCGCGGGCTCGGTATCGAAGAAGACGGATTACGTGGTCGCGGGCGCTGACGCCGGCAGCAAGCTCGCGAAGGCCGAGGAACTCGGCATCCCCGTGCTGGACGAAGACGGACTGCACCAACTCCTGGAGGGCAACACGCCATGATTCGCGAGATCCTGAAGATGGGCGATCCGCGCCTGCTCGAAGTCGCCAAGCCGGTCGAGCGGTTCGATACCCCCGAACTGCACGAGATCGTCGCGGACATGTTCGAGACGATGCATCACGCGAACGGTGCGGGGCTTGCCGCGCCGCAAATCGGCGTCGGTCTGCAGATCATCATCTTCGGCTTCGGCAGCAACAACCGTTATCCGGACGCACCGCCGGTGCCCGAGACGGTGCTGATCAACCCGAAGCTCGAGTACATGCCGCCGGACATGGAAGAGGGCTGGGAGGGCTGCCTGTCGGTCCCGGGCATGCGCGGCGTCGTCAGCCGCTATGCGAAGGTGCGCTACAGCGGCTTCGATCAGTTCGGCGCGAAGCTCGACCGCGTCGCCGAAGGCTTCCACGCGCGGGTCGTCCAGCACGAATACGATCACCTGATCGGCAAGCTGTATCCGATGCGGATCACCGACTTCACGCGCTTCGGCTTCACCGAAGTGTTGTTTCCGGGGCTTGATCCGGCCGACGACGACTGACCTTCAAGCGGCCGCGCGCGCCGTCGCCGTACCGAAACGAAAAAGCCCGCTTGCGCGGGCTTTTTGCATTGTGCGGCACGCAGTGCGTGCCCGCCGTCAGAACGACTCGTCAGCCGACAGATAGCGCCATTGCCCTTGCGGCAACGCGCCGAGCATCACGCGGCCCATCCGCACGCGTTTCAGGCCGATCACTTCGAGGCCGACCAGTTCGCACATGCGGCGGATCTGGCGCTTCTTGCCTTCGCGCAGCACGAAACGCAGCTGTTCGCCGTTCTGCCAGCTCACCATCGCGGGCTTCAGCGGGACGCCGTCGAGCTCGAGACCGTGGCGCAGCTTCGCGAGCGATTCCGCGGGGAAGTGCTGGTCGATGTCGATCAGCCGTTCGCCGAAGCGCACGCGCACCAGGTATTCCTTGTCGATGTCCGACTGCTCGCCGATCAGCTGCTTCGCGATCCGGCCGTTCTGCGTCAGCACGAGCAGGCCGGTCGAATCGATGTCGAGCCGCCCGGCCGGCGCGAGCGCATGCAGATGCTGCGGCGAGAAGCGCAGTTGCGAGCGGTCGCCGCTCCACTGGTTCGCGCGCGTGATCAGTACCGATGCCGGCTCGTAGCCGTCTTCGGCCTGACCCGACACGTAGCCGACCGGCTTGTGCAGCAGGATCGTCACCTGCGCGGCCTGCGCGGCGCTCGCGCGCTCGTCGATCTCGATCTTCTGGTCCGGGCGGACCTTGGTGCCGAGCGTGTCGATGCGTTCGCCGTCGACGAGCACCCAGCCCTTTTCGATCCACTCGTCCGCTTCGCGGCGCGAGCACAGGCCGAGTTCGGACATGCGCTTCGACAGGCGCATCAGGCCCGTTTCGTCGCCGTGGTCGACGTCGGCGGCGCGGCGCTTGACCGGTTGCGCGGTCTTCAGCGCGGCGCCGGTCGAGCGGCGTTCGGTGCCGCTACGTTCGTTGTCGCGTGCGGGGCGCGCCGGACGGTCGGACGACGTGCGGCGTTCGCCGAAGCTGCGCTTTTCGCCTGCACCGGCTGCCTTGTCGCGGTAGGGTGCGCGTGCAGCGCCTTCGACGCCTGCGCGGCGCGGGCGCGCATCGTCGTCATTGCGACGTGCCGGGCGGTCGGATGTCGTGCGGCGTTCGCCGAAGCTGCGCTTTTCGCCTGCGCCGGCTGCTTTGTCGCGGTAGGGCGCACGTGCGCCGCCTTCAGCGCCTGCGCGGCGCGGGCGCGTATCGTCGTCGCTGCGGCGAGCCGGGCGGTCGGACGACGTACGGCGTTCGCCGAAGCTGCGCTTTTCGCCTGTGCCGGCTGCCTTGTCGCGGTAGGGCGCACGTGCGCCACCTTCAGCGCTTGCGCGGCGCGGGCGCGTATCGTCGTCGCTGCGGCGAGCCGGGCGGTCGGAGGACGTACGGCGTTCGCCGAAGCTGCGCTTTTCGCCTGCGCCGGCTGCCTTGTCGCGGTAGGGGGCACGTGCAGCGCCTTCGGCGCCTGCGCGGCGCGGGCGCGCATCGTCGTCGCTGCGGCGAGCCGGGCGGTCGGAGGACGTGCGGCGTTCGCCGAAGCTGCGCCTTTCGCTTTCACCGGCTGCCTTGTCACGATAGGGCGCACGTGCGCCGCCTTCGGTACCCGCACGGCGCGGCCGCGCATCGGGCTTGCCGTCGGTGCCGCGATACGGACGGGCGTCGCCGCGTTCGGCGCGGCCGCCGGGCTTCGCGTCACTGCGATAGCCGCGCTCGGCGCCGCCGTCACGCGGCGCGCGCTTCGCCGGAGCGCGTTCCGCACCCGGGCCCTCCGCACCGCGCGGCTTGAACGCACGCTCGCCGGCGGCAGCCGGTGCGGCGGCCTTCTTCGGGCGCGGCGGCTTGTCGGCCGCGGCCGGTGCGGCGGGGCGCACCGCCTTGCGGGCGACGAGGCTGCCGGAGCGGACGGGTGCGCGGGTCGGCGACGCCGGCCGCGGATTCTTGACGGTCAATTTGGTGCGCATAAACGCTGGGATTCATTCAGACTGCGATCGCGCGCAGCAATTCGGTTTCGAGCTGGATCTGCAAGCGGTTGTCGGACAGGCCGGCACCGTCGAGCAGGAAGATGTCCTCGACGCGTTCGCCGAGCGTATTGATCCGCGCCGCGTGGACGCCGACCCGATGCTCGGCCAGGACGCGCGCGATCGAATAGAGAAGGCCCGGCCGGTCGTTGGCGGACACGGACAGGATGTAGTACTGACCGCGCTCGTCGGCCCGGAGGTCGACGCGCGGCGTAATCGGAAACGTCCGGGACAGCCGCGACAGGCGACCCTTGGACGGCTCAGGCAGTGACGCGGTTTCGGCAAGGCGCGTCGCGAGTTGCTGTTCGACGAGATTCGCGATGTCGCGGTAGCGCACGTCGCGTTCGGTCTGCGTGACGATGAAGTTGTCGAGCGCATAGCCGTGCCGCGTCGTGCTGACCCGCGCATCGAGCACCGACAGCCCGTTGCGGTCGAAGTACGCGCAAATGCCCGCGAACAGGTCGGGGCGGTCCTTCACGTACACGAGCACTTGCAGCGCGTCGCCGATCGGCGACGGCCGCGCGCGGACGATCGCAGTTTCGGCGTTCACGTGCCGGTACAACACGCGCGTCTGCCATGCGATGTCGGCCGCGTCGTGGCGCAGGAAAAAGCCGATGTCGAGCTGATCCCACAGCGCGCGGTGCGCGTCGTCGGGCACGGTCTCGAGGCGCAGCAGCGCGAGCGCCTGCTCCTGCCGCGACTTCAGTTCCGAATGCGCGTCGGGATTGGCGCCGCCGAGCACCGCCAGCGTGATCCGGTAGAGGTCTTCGAGGAGCTTGCCCTTCCACGTGTTCCACACCTTCGGGCTCGTGCCGCGGATATCGGCGACGGTCAGCAGGTAGAGCGCGGTGAGGTAGCGCTCGTTGCCGACGACTTCGGCGAAGCGCTTGATGACCTCCGGGTCGCTCGTGTCCTGCTTCTGCGCGACCTGGCTCATCGTCAGGTGATGCTGGACGAGCCACACGATCAGCGCCGCGTCGTCGCCGGCGATCCCGTGCTCGCGGCAGAAACGCCGCGCGTCGGCCATCCCGAGCGTCGAGTGATCGCCGCCGCGGCCCTTCGCGATGTCGTGGAACAACGCCGCGACATACAGCACCCACGGGCGCTCGAAATTGCCGATCAGCTGGCTGCAGAACGGGTACTCGTGCGCGTGCTCGGCCACCGCGAAGCGGCGAATGTTGCGCAACACCATCAGGATGTGCTGGTCGACCGTGTACACGTGGTAAAGGTCGTGCTGCATCTGGCCGACGATGCGGCGGAAATTCAGCAGATAGCGGCCGAGCACGCTCGTCTGGTTCATCAGCCGGAACGCATGCGTGATGCCTTCGGGCTGCTGCAGGATCTGCATGAACGTGCGGCGGTTCTGCGGATCGCGCCGCCACGTGTCGTTCATGATCTCGCGCGAGTTGTACAGCGCGCGCAGCGTGCGGGCGGACAGACCCTTCACGCCACGGGTCGCCTCGTATAGCAGGAACGCTTCGAGGATCGCGTCCGGATGGCGTTCGAACACGCCGTCGTCGACGATCTCGAGCATGCCCTGCTTCTCGACGAAGCGATCGGGCGACAGCACGCGCGTGATGCCGCTCGTCGCGGGAAACAGCTGCGCCTCGATGTTCTGGATCAGGATCGTCGCCAGCTGCGTGACCGCTTTCGCGGCCCAGTAGTAACGACGCATCAGTTGCTCGCTTGCGCGCTTGGCCTGCGTCGGCTGGTAGCCGAAGCTCTCGGCGGCCTGCGTTTGCAGGTCGAACACGAGCATGTCCTGGCGGCGGCCGGCGATCACGTGCAGCCGCGCGCGCAGCGTCTTCAGGAATCCTTCGTTGCGGCGCAGCTCGCGCGCCTCCCGATCGGTGATGAGGCCGCGCGTGTCGAGCTCGCGCCAGCTGCTGCCGAAGCCGGCCGCGCGCGCGATCCAGAGGATCGTCTGCAGGTCGCGCAACCCGCCCGGGCTTTCCTTCACGTTCGGCTCGAGGCTGTACGGCGTGTCCTGGAACTTCGCGTGGCGCTGGCGCATCTCGAGCACCTTCGCGGTGAAGAACGCGCGCGCGTCGAGCGCCTCGTGATACCGCACGGTGAAGCGCTCGAACAGCGCGGTGCTGCCGACGATGCGGCGCGCCTCGAGCAGTGAGGTCTGCACGGTGACGTCCTGCGATGCTTCCTCGATGCATTGGGCGACCGTGCGCACGCTGCTGCCGATCTCGAGGCCGAGATCCCATGCCATCCCGATGAAGCGCTCGATGCGTGCGTCGAGCGCCGCGTCGTGCGCATCGGGCAGCAGCACGAGGATGTCGACGTCGGAGTAGGGCGCGAGCTCGCCGCGCCCGTAGCCGCCGACGGCGACGAGTGCGAGCGTCGCGGGCAGCCCGCAGTCGTCCCACACGCGCTTGAGCACGTCGTCGGTGAGTTTCGACAGTGCGTGCATCAGCGACGCGACGTTCGTCGCGCTGCGAAAGCGCTCGAGCATGTCGGCCTTGGCGGCCTTGAATTCGGCGCGCCGCGACAGCGCTTCGGGCGAGGGGGCGGCGTGAGCGCTCATGGGCGGGCCGTTCAGGTCAGCAGGTCAGGGGCGGGGCGGGTTGGCGCGGCGGCGCTCAGACCGCGGCGGCCGGTTGCGCGAACACCGGGCGCGCCGGCGTGCCGGCGGACACGGTCAGCACCTCGTAGCCCGTCTCGGTGACGAGCACCGTGTGCTCCCACTGCGCGGACAGGCTGCGGTCGCGCGTCTTGACCGTCCACTGGTCGGGCATCGTGCGGATATCGCGCTTGCCGGCGTTGATCATCGGCTCGATCGTGAAGATCATCCCGGCCTTCAGCTCGATGCCGGTGCCCGGACGGCCGTAGTGGACGACCTGTGGATCCTCGTGGAACACCGTGCCGATGCCGTGGCCGCAGTATTCGCGCACGACGCTGTAGCCCTGCGCTTCCGCATGCTTCTGGATCGCGTAGCCGATGTCGCCGAGGTGGGCGCCGGGCTTGACTTGGTCGATGCCGAGCCACATGCACTCGTAGGTGGTCTGTACGAGGCGTTTCGCGAGGATCGAGCCCTCTCCGACGATGAACATCCGGCTGGTGTCGCCGAAGTAGCCGTTCTTGATCACGGTGATGTCGATGTTCAGCGCGTCGCCGTTCTTGATCACCTTCTCGCCCGGAATGCCGTGGCAGATCACGTCGTTGACGGAGATGCAGGTGGCCTTCGGGTACGGCGGATAGCCGGGCGGCTGATAATTCAGCGGCGCGGGGATCGTGCCCTGCTCGTTGAGCATGAATTCGTGACAGAGCCGGTCGAGTTCGGCGGTCGTGACGCCCGCGACGACGTGCGGCGTGATGAAGTCGAGCACTTCGCTCGCGAGACGGCAGGCGACGCGCATCTCGGCGATGTCGTGTTCGTTTTTGAGCGTAATAGCCATCGAGGTATGCCTGGAATGCGGTGAATTGACGGATTATCGCACCTTATGGCGGGCCTCGCAGCCCCTGCCGGCGGTGCCGATGCGGGTTTTCGCGGATTGTCCGGCCGACTGCCGCGCGGCAAGCGAAAGTGCCGGGCGACTTGAGAGCCGACAAATCGGCGTGCTATACTCTCTGGCTAAGTCGACATCCAAATGCCGAACATGCCCGTCATCGGGCGGTGCAGGGCGGCATGGCGATGAAAGGCTTGCGGCACGGGCATTTTCGCACGTGCCGAATCGCAAGCCGGCGCAACCAGGGTGCCGGCCGCGCGGAACGAGGGTCCTTCGGGGCGCGTTCGCGCGGCGGTACGGCAGCCGGCTTAAGACCCAACCCTCGTGGAGAATTTACATGGCAGTCACGATGCGCCAAATGCTGGAAGCGGGTGTCCACTTCGGTCACCAGACCCGTTTCTGGAACCCGAAGATGGCTCCGTTCATTTTCGGTCACCGCAACAAGATTCACATCATCAACCTCGAAAAGACGCTGCCGATGTTCACGGACGCACAGAAGTACGTGCGCCAGCTGGCAGCGAACCGCGGCACGATCCTGTTCGTCGGCACGAAGCGTCAGTCGCGTGACACGATCGCCCAGGAAGCGCAGCGCGCGGGCATGCCGTACGTCAACGCACGCTGGCTCGGCGGCATGATGACCAACTTCAAGACGCTGAAGGTTTCGATCAAGCGCCTGAAGGACATGGAAGCGGCAGTCGAGGCAGGCGAGCTCGAGAAGATGAGCAAGAAGGAAGCGCTGCTGTTCGAACGCGAAATCGCCAAGCTGCAGAAGTCGATCGGCGGCGTGAAGGACATGGGCGGCATTCCGGACGCAATCTTCGTCGTCGACGTCGGCTACCACAAGATTGCCGTGACGGAAGCGAACAAGCTGGGCGTGCCGGTCATCGCCGTGGTCGATACGAACCACTCGCCGGAAGGTGTGGATTACGTGATCCCGGGTAACGACGACTCGAGCAAGGCAGTCGCGCTGTACGCCGAAGGCGTGGCCGACGCGATCCTGGAAGGCCGTGCGAACGCGGTCAACGAAGTGGTCCAGGCAGCGCGTGGCGACGACGAGTACGTCGAGGAAAACGCGTAACTGGCCCCGAGCCGGCGCAAAAAGGGGGCTCTCAACAGGCCCCCTTTTTTTAAGCTTGTGCGCCGGACCTGATCGCGCCGAATCGGCGCGGGTCCGGAAACGATTTTCGGCCGTTCGCGTCCAAGCGGGCGGCGTTGTGAATACAGACTCAAGGAGCGAATGATGGCGGCAATTACCGCAAGCATGGTGGCAGAACTGCGCGCAAAGACCGACGCACCGATGATGGAGTGCAAGAAGGCGCTGACGGAAGCCGACGGCGATCTGGCCAAGGCTGAAGAGCTGCTGCGCGTGAAGCTCGGCAACAAGGCGAGCAAGGCGGCATCGCGCGTGACGGCCGAAGGCGTCGTCGCATCGTTCGTCGGCGGCAACGCGGGCGCGCTGGTCGAACTGAACTGCGAAACCGACTTCGTCGCGAAGAACGACGACTTCCTCGCATTCTCGAAGACGGTCGCGGAACTCGTCGCGACGCAAAACCCGGCCGACGTGGCAGCGCTGTCGGCACTGCCGCTCGACGGCTCGACGGTCGACGCAGTGCGTCTGGCCCTGATCGGCAAGATCGGCGAGAACGTGTCGATCCGCCGTTTCGTCCGTTTCGAAACCGCGAACAAGATCGCAACGTACCTGCACGGCGCGCGTATCGGCGTGATCGTCGAGTACACGGGTGCGGAAGAGCAGGTCGGCAAGGACGTCGCGATGCACATCGCCGCGATGAAGCCGGTCGCGCTGTCGTCGGCCGACGTGCCGGCGGAGCTGATCGAGACGGAGCGCCGTGTTGCCGAGCAGAAGGCTGCCGAATCGGGCAAGCCGGCTGAAATCGTCGCGAAGATGGTCGACGGCAGCGTCCAGAAGTACCTGAAGGAAGTGTCGCTGCTGAACCAGACGTTCGTGAAGAACGACAAGCAGACGATCGAGCAGATGCTGAAGGCAGCGAATGCGGCAGTGCAGAAGTTCGCGCTGTTCGTCGTCGGCGAAGGCATCGAGAAGCGCCAGGACGACTTTGCCGCCGAAGTGGCCGCGCAAGTCGCAGCAGCAAAGCAGCAGTAAGCAGTCAGGCAGTATCCGCGGCGGGCGTCCGCTCCGCCGCGGCCGGCGGCGCCGCCGGCCGGCCGGGAACCCCCGTCCGACCGTCGGTGCTTGCCCGAATCAGTATTTCGCCCCTACAGTTCGTGGTTGTCATCCTCTCGTCGCTCGGAAGCCCCTATGTCCAATGCCTATAAACGCGTCCTCCTCAAACTCTCCGGCGAAGCGCTGATGGGCGACGATGCCTTCGGCATCAATCGCGCGACGATCGAGCGGATGGTGGCGGATATCGCCGAAGTCGTGGGTCTCGGCACGCAGCTCGCGGTCGTGATCGGCGGCGGTAACATTTTCCGCGGTGTCGCGGGCGGTGCGGCCGGCATGGACCGCGCGACGGCCGACTACATGGGGATGCTGGCGACGATGATGAACGCGCTGGCGCTGCAGGACGCGATGCGTCACGCCGGCATCGTCGCGCGCGTGCAGTCTGCGCTGCGCATGGACCAGGTCGTCGAGCCGTACATCCGGCCCCGCGCGATCCGCCAGCTCGAGGAAGGCAAGGTCGTGATCTTCGCGGCCGGCACGGGCAACCCGTTCTTCACGACGGACACGGCCGCCGCGCTGCGCGGTTCGGAAGTGGGCGCCGAGGTCGTATTGAAGGCGACCAAGGTCGATGGCGTATATTCTGCCGATCCGAAGAAGGATCCGTCGGCCACGCGCTACACGACGATCAGCTTCGACGAGGCGATCAGCCGCAATCTGCAGGTGATGGACGCGACGGCCTTCGCGCTGTGCCGCGACCAGAAGCTGCCGATCCGCGTGTTTTCGATCAACAAGCCGGGCGCGCTCAAGCGTATCGTGCTGGGCGAGGACGAAGGTACGCTCGTCCACGTGTAAACTCCCGCGGATGCGGGCAAGCGGCGTGGGTTGCCGGCCGCGGTGCGTGGCGCGCCGGGCAGGGCCCGCGTTCTTTGAAGGTTGGAAGGTTTGGAGGTTGAAATGAGTGTCGCTGATGTCAAGAAGGGCGTAGAGCAGAAGATGCAGCGCTCGATCGAAGCGTTCAAGAACGATCTGGCGAAGATCCGTACGGGCCGTGCGCATACCGGTCTGCTCGATCACGTGCAGGTCGACTACTACGGTTCGATGGTGCCGATCTCGCAGGTTGCGAACCTGACGCTCGTCGACGCACGCACGATCGGCGTGCAGCCGTGGGAAAAGAACATGGTCGCGAAGGTCGAGAAGGCCATCCGCGAAGCCGATCTCGGCCTGAACCCGGCGACGGCCGGCGACCTGATCCGCGTGCCGATGCCCGCGCTGACGGAAGAGCGCCGCCGCGAGCTGACCAAGGTTGTCAAGAGCGAAGGCGAAACGGCCAAGGTTGCGATCCGTAACCTGCGCCGCGACGCGAACGAAGCGCTCAAGAAGCTCGTGAAGGACAAGGAAATCTCGGAAGACGACGAGCGCCGTGCGAGCGACGACGTGCAGAAGCTGACCGACAAGCACGTTGCCGAAGTCGACAAGCTCGTGCAGAGCAAGGAAGCCGAGATCATGACGGTCTGACGACCGTCCTCGCGCGCCGCCTTCTTCCCGCATTACTGTCTCAACGGCCATGACCTATACCAGCTCTACCGTTCGCGTGCCTGACGTCGGCGCCGTGCCGCGTCATATCGCGATCATCATGGACGGCAACGGCCGTTGGGCGACCGAACGCCGCTTGCCGCGCGTCGCGGGGCACACCCGCGGCGTGGATGCCGTGCGGGCGGTGGTCGAAGGCTGCGCGCGCGCCGGCGTCGAATACCTGACGCTGTTCGCGTTCAGTTCCGAAAACTGGCGCCGGCCGAACGACGAAGTGTCGTTCCTGATGCGGCTGTTCATCACCGCGCTCGAGCGCGAGATCGGCAAGCTGCATGCGAACGGGATCCGCCTGCGGGTGGTGGGCGATCTCGAGCGCTTCGAGCCGCGCATCCGCGAACTGATCCGCCGTGCCGAAACCAAGACGGCGCGCAACACCCGTCTCACCCTGACGATCGCCGCGAACTACGGCGGCCGCTGGGACATCCTGCAGGCGACGAAGAAACTCGTCGAGCAGGCCGTGCGCGAGGGACGCGAGGTCGACGTGACCGAAGACGCGTTCGCGCCGCACCTGGCGATGGCCTATGCGCCGGAGCCCGATCTCTTCATCCGCACCGGCGGAGAGCAGCGCGTCAGCAATTTCCTGCTGTGGCAGCTCGCATACGCCGAATTCTATTTCACCGACAAATACTGGCCGGACTTCGACGGCGCGGCGCTGGCCGACGCGATCGCGTCGTATACCGAGCGCGAGCGCCGTTTCGGGCGCACCAGCGCGCAGCTCGAACCCCAATCGCAGAACGCCGATTCCCTTTCATGCTGAAGACCCGTGTGATCACGGCGGTCGTGATGCTGGCAGTGTTGCTGCCGGTGACGCTGTTCGCGCCGCTCGCCGCGTTCGGCGCGCTGATCGGCGTCGTGCTCGTGTTCGCCGCGTGGGAGTGGGCGCGCCTGCTCAAGCTCGGCGCGACCGGCTCGGTCGTCTACGCGATCGTCGCGGCGCTGGCGCTCGCGGCGACCGCGCCGCTCGGCGTCGAAGCCACTTCGTCCCGTCCCCTTTTCATGGCGGCCGGCGTGTTCTGGCTGCTGGTCGGCCCGTTCTCGCTGCGGCGCAAGCCGGAGCTCGCGGGCGGCGTGTGGCGGCCGTTCCTGCTCGCGGCCGGGCTCGTGGTGTTCGCGGCCTGCTGGCATGCGGTCGTCGCGGCGCGCGCGCAGGGCGTTGCGTTCGTGCTGTCGCTGCTTCTGGTCGTCTGGCTGGCCGATATCGGCGCATACTTCGCGGGCAAGGCCTTCGGAAAGCGTAAACTGGCCGTGACGATCAGTCCCGGCAAGAGCTGGGAAGGCGCGATCGGCGGCTGGTTCGCCGTGATGGTCGTCGCGGGTGTCGCGATGGCCGCGCACTGGTTCGAGCCGACCCTGTTTTCCGCATTCGCCGCGCGCTACGGGATGCCCGGCGCGTGGGCCGCGCTGACGCTGCTGGTCGTCTACAGCGTGATCGGCGACCTGTTCGAGTCGCTGCTCAAGCGTCAGGCGGGCGTGAAGGATTCGAGCGGCCTGCTGCCCGGTCACGGTGGCGTGCTCGACCGCGTCGACGCGCTGCTGCCGGTGCTGCCGCTCGCAATGCTGCTGCTTGGTTAAACCACTATTTCTGCTATGCAAAAACGTCTGACACTGCTCGGTTCCACGGGCTCGATCGGAGACAGCACGCTCGACGTGGTCGCCCGCCATCCCGAGCGTTTCTCGGTCTACGCGTTGACCGCGCACCGCAACGGCGACAAGCTCGTCGAGCAGTGCCTGCGCTTCGCACCCGAAATCGCGGTGGTCGGCGATGCGAGCACGGCCGCGCACGTCGAGGCGAAATTGCGCGCGGCGGGCAGCAAGACCACGGTGCTGTACGGGCCGCAGGCGCTCGTCGACGTGTCGAAGAGCGATGGCTGCGATACGGTCGTCGCCGCGATCGTCGGCGCGGCCGGCCTTGCGCCGAGCCTCGCGGCCGCGCGCGCCGGCAAGCGCATCCTGCTCGCGAACAAGGAATCGCTCGTGATGTCGGGCGCGATCTTCATGGACGCCGTGCGCGACCATGGCGCGATCCTGTTGCCGGTCGACAGCGAACACAACGCGATCTTCCAGTGCATGCCGCGCGACGAGAACGAGCACGGCGGGATCTCGAAGATCATCCTGACCGCGTCGGGCGGCCCGTTCCGCACGCGTGAGCCGGCCACGCTCGTCGACGTGACGCCGGACGAAGCATGCAAGCACCCGAACTGGGTGATGGGCCGCAAGATTTCCGTCGATTCCGCGACGATGATGAACAAGGGCCTCGAAGTCATCGAGGCGCACTGGATTTTCGGCCTGCCCGGCGACCGGATCGACGTGCTGATCCACCCGCAGAGCGTGATCCATTCGCTCGTGTCGTACCGCGACGGCTCGGTGCTCGCGCAGCTCGGCAACCCCGACATGCGCACGCCGATCGCGCACGCGCTCGCGTTCCCGGAGCGCGTCGACGCCGGTGTCGACCAGCTCGACCTCGCGCAGATCGCGCAGCTGTCGTTCGAGAAGCCCGACTACACGCGCTTCCCGTGCCTCGCACTCGCGCTGAAGGCGCTTGAGGAGGGCGGTATCGCGAGCGCCGCGTTGAACGCGGCGAACGAAATCGCGGTCGAAGCATTTCTCGAGCGCCGGATCGGCTTCATGGCGATCGCGGCGACGGTCGATGCGGTGCTCAACGCACTGCCGAACCGTAACCCGAACGGGCTCGAAGACGTCCTTGCGGCGGACGCCGAGGCACGCCGCCTCGCCGCCGAGATCATTGCGAAAGCGCCTGCGCCACGCGTGGAGCGCGCTGTCTGAATGAGGTGCTCATGAACGTGCTGGTCGAACTGATCGCGTTTGCGGTGGCGATCGGGGTGCTGGTCGTCGTGCATGAGTACGGACATTATCGCGTCGCGCGCTGGTGCGGCGTGAAGGTGCTGCGTTTCTCGATCGGTTTCGGCCAGCCCGTCGCGCGCTGGGTCAGCCGCAGGACGGGCACCGAATGGACGCTCTCGGCGTTGCCGCTCGGCGGTTACGTGAAGATGCTCGACGAGCGCGAGCCGGGGGCGGGCGTCAAGCCCGAGGAACTCGATCAGGCGTTCAACCGGCAATCGGTGTTCAAGCGCATCGCGATCGTCGCCGCCGGCCCGATCGCGAACTTCCTGTTGGCAATCGTCCTGTTTTCCGTCGTATTCGCAACCGGTGTGACCGAGCCGGCCGCGGTGCTCGCGCCGCCGGCCGCCGGCACGGTGGCGGCCCACGCGGGCTTCGACGGCGGCGAGACGATCGTGTCGATCCGCGACGCGCGCGTAGGTGACGCGCAAGGTGGCGAGGCCGTGCCGGTGCGCTCGTGGTCGGACCTGCGCTGGAAGCTGCTGTCCGCCGCGTTCGATCATCGCGAGGTCGTGCTCGGCGCGCGCGACGGCGGCGCGTCGACGTTCGACTTCCGCGTCGACCTGCGCAATGTTCCCGAAAGCCAGCTCGACGACGATTTCATGATGCACCTGGGCTTCGAGACCGGCGGCGGCACGCTGTCGGTGGCGTCGGTGCAGCCCGGCAGCGCGGCCGAGCAGGCGGGCCTGAAGGCCGGCGACAAGCTGCTGGCGCTCGACGGCAATCCGATCGGCGGTGCATCGCGCTTCATCGACGCGGTGAAGCACCATGCGGGCCAGGCGGTCGAACTGCAGGTCGAGCGTGGCGGCGCCGCCCGGACGGTGTCGATCGTGCCGCAAGCGCAGCGCGACGATGAAACGGGGCAGCAGATCGGCCGCATCGGCGCGGCGCTGTCGATGCACACGCCGTCGGTCGACGTGCGCTATGGGCCGATCGAGAGTTTGCGGCTCGGCGCGCACCGCACGTGGGACATTGCGGTTTACTCGCTGAAGATGTTCGGACGGATGATCACGGGCGATGCGTCGCTGAAGAATCTGTCCGGCCCGGTGACGATCGCCGACTACGCCGGCAAGAGCGCGCGGCTCGGTCCGTCGGCCTTCCTGTCGTTCCTCGCCCTTGTCAGCATTAGCCTCGGGGTGCTGAACTTGCTGCCGATTCCCGTTTTGGACGGGGGGCATCTGTTATATTATCTGGTTGAAGCCGCGACCGGGAAAGCCGTCTCGGAGCGTTGGCAGCTGATTCTGCAAAGAGCCGGGTTGATCTGCATCGTCGCGTTGTCGGCGATCGCGCTGTTCAACGACCTGGCTCGGTTAATCCATTTCTGAAGCGTCAGGCGGCGGCCAGTCGGCCGCCGCCTGATTTGATGCAGCTAAATATTGGGGATGCACGTTGTTCAAACCTCATCGCTTTGTACCTAAGACAGTTGCAGCGGCCGCGCTCGCCGCGCACGGCCTCGCGGCGCATGCAGCGGCACCGTTCGTGGTGCAAGACATCAAGATCGAGGGGTTGCAGCGCGTCGAAGCGGGTTCGGTGTTCGCCTACCTGCCGATCAAGCAGGGCGATACCTTCACCGACGACAAGGCATCCGAAGCAATCCGCGCGCTGTACGCCACGGGTTTCTTCAACGACGTGCGCATTGCCACCCAGGGCAACGTCGTGATCGTGCAGGTGCAGGAGCGTCCGGCCATCGCGTCGATCGACTTCACCGGCACGAAGGAATTCGACAAGGACAACCTGACGAAGGCGCTGCGCGCGGTGGGCCTGGCCGACGGCCGCTACTACGACAAGGCGCTCGTCGACAAGGCGGAGCAGGAGCTCAAGCGTCAGTACCTGACGCGCGGCTTCTATGCGGCCGAGGTCAAGACGACGGTCACGCCGGTCGACGCGAACCGCGTGTCGATCCTGTTCGCGGTCGCCGAAGGCCCGAGCGCGAAGATCCGCCAGATCAACTTCATCGGCAACAAGGCGTTCAGCACGAGCGCGCTGCGCGACGAGATGCAGCTGTCGACGCCGAACTGGTTCTCCTGGTACACGAAGAACGACCTGTACTCGAAGGAAAAGCTCACGGGCGACCTCGAGGCCGTGCGCTCGTACTACCTGAACCGCGGCTACCTCGAGTTCAACATCGAGTCGACCCAGGTGTCGATCTCGCCCGACAAGAAGGACATGTACCTGACGGTCACGCTGCACGAAGGCGAGCCGTACACGGTGTCGGGCATCAAGCTGTCGGGCAACCTGCTCGATCGCGAAGCCGAACTGAACAAGCTGATCAAGATCAAGCCGGGCGATCGCTTCTCGGCCGAAAAGCTGCAGCAAACGACGAAGTCGATCGTCGACAAGCTCGGCGAATACGGCTATGCGTTCGCGACCGTCAACGCGCAGCCGGACATCGACCAGGCAAACCACAAGGTGAACCTGAATCTCGTCGTCGATCCGAGCCGCCGCGTGTACGTGCGCCGCATCAACGTGGTCGGCAACACGCGTACGCGTGACGAAGTCGTGCGCCGCGAAATGCGCCAGCTCGAAAGCTCGTGGTTCGATTCGAACCGCCTCGCGCTGTCGAAGGACCGCGTGAACCGTCTCGGCTACTTCACCAACGTCGACGTGACGACGGTGCCCGTCGAAGGCACGAACGACCAGGTCGACGTGAACGTGAAGGTCGATGAAAAGCCGACCGGCGCGATCACGCTGGGCGCGGGCTTCTCGTCGACGGACAAGGTGGTGCTGTCGGCCGGCGTGTCGCAGGACAACGTGTTCGGCTCGGGCACGAGCCTGTCGGTGAACGTCAACACCGCGAAGAGCTACCGCACGCTGACCGTCACGCAGGTCGACCCGTACTTCACGGTCGACGGCATCAAGCGGATCACGGACGTCTACTACCGCACGTACCAGCCGCTCTACTATTCGACGAGCTCGAGCTTCCGGATCATCAGCGCGGGCGGCAACCTGAAGTTCGGCATTCCGTTCTCGGAAGTCGATACGGTCTACTTCGGCGCGGGCTTCGAGCAGAACCGTCTCGATACTGACGACAACACGCCGGCGAGCTACAAGGCGTATGTCAACGAGTTCGGCCGCGTGTCGAACACGGTGCCGCTGACGGTCGCGTGGTCGCGCGACGCGCGTGACAGCGCGCTGATCCCGAGCCGCGGCTACTTCACGCAGGCGAACGTCGAATACGGCGTGCCGGTCGGCAAGATCCAGTACTACAAGGCCGACCTGCAGGCGCAGTACTACTATTCGTTCTCGCGCGGCTTCATCCTGGGCCTGAACCTGCAAGGCGGTTACGGCAACGGTATCGGCAACCCGTACCCGATCTTCAAGAACTACTATGCGGGCGGTATCGGCTCCGTGCGTGGCTACGAGCCGAGCTCGCTGGGCCCGCGCGACACGAAGACGAACGACCCGATCGGCGGTTCGAAGATGTTGGTCGGCAACATCGAGCTGACGTTCCCGCTGCCGGGTACCGGCTACGACCGCACGCTGCGCGTGTTCACGTTCCTCGACGGCGGTAACGTGTGGGGCAACGCGCCGGGCGGTACGAGTACCGGCGCGAACGGCCTGCGTTACGGCTACGGTGTGGGTCTCGCGTGGATCTCGCCGATCGGCCCGCTGAAGCTGAGCCTCGGCTTCCCGCTGCAGAAGCATGAAGGCGACCAGTACCAGAAATTCCAGTTCCAGATCGGGACGGCGTTCTGATCGAACGCATGACAACAGCAACGAGAGGGTAATTTTGCTAACCGGTAAGTTTTCGAAACGAGTGATGTGTGCGCTGACCGTTGCGCTGGCCTTGGGCGCGGCGACGGCACATGCTCAGGACGTCGCCCGCATCGCGGCGGTCAATTCGGATCGGATCCTGCGCGAGTCCGCGCCCGCCAAGGCGGCGCAGACGAAGCTCGAAGCCGAGTTCGCGAAGCGCGACAAGGATCTGCAGGACCTCGCCGCGCGTCTGAAGTCGATGTCCGATTCGCTGGACAAGAACGGCCCGTCGCTGTCGGCGGCCGATCGCGCACAGAAGCAGCGCGATCTCGCGCAGCTCGATACCGACTTCCAGCGCAAGCAGCGCGAGTTTCGCGAGGACCTGAACCAGCGCCGCAACGAGGAACTCGCGGCGGTGCTGGAGCGTGCGAACAAGGTCATCAAGCAGATCGCCGAGCAGCAGAATTACGACCTGATCGTGCAGGAAGCCGTGTACGTCAGCCCGCGCATCGACATCACCGACAAGGTGCTCAAGGCGCTCGCGTCCGGCTCGACGAACTGAACGGAGCAGACGACGAATGGCATTGACGCTTGAGGCACTCGTAAAGCGGTTCGGCGGCGAGATCGTCGGCGACGCCCAGTGCAAGGTGGGCGGCCTCGCGCCGCTCGACCAGGCAGGCCCTCAGCAACTCGCGTTTCTCGCGAATCCGAAGTACCTGTCGCAGGTCGAGACGACCCGCGCCGGCGCGGTGCTGATCGCGCCGAAGGATCTCGAAAAGCTGGGTGCGGCCGCTGATGGCCGGACGGCCGGCTCCCGCAATTTCATCGTGACGCCGAATCCGTACGCGTACTTCGCGCGCGTCGCGCAGATGTTCATCGATCTCGCCACGCCGCCGCGCGCGGCCGGCGTGCATCCGAGCGCGACGATCGATCCGGCCGCGCAGGTGGCCGCGAGCGCGGTGATCGGTCCGCACGTGACGATCGAGGCCGGCGCGGTGATCGAGGACGGCGTGCAGCTCGACGCGAACGTGTTCGTGGGGCGCGGCACGACGATCGGCGCGGGTTCGCACCTGTATCCGAACGCATCGGTGTACCACGGCTGCAAGATCGGCCCGCGCGCGATCATCCATTCGGGTGCCGTGATCGGTTCCGACGGGTTCGGCTTCGCGCCGGATTTCGTCGGCGACGGCGAGGCGCGCACCGGCAGCTGGGTCAAGATTCCGCAGGTCGGCGGCGTGTCGATCGGCCCGGATGTCGAGATCGGCGCGAACACGACGATCGATCGCGGCGCGATGGCGGACACCGTCATCGAGGAATGCGTGAAGATCGACAACCAGGTGCAGATCGCCCACAACTGCCGGATCGGCGCCTACACGGTGATCGCCGGCAAGGCGGGCATCGCGGGCAGCACGACGATCGGCCGCCACTGCATGATCGGCGGCGCGGCCGGGATCGCCGGCCACGTGACGCTTGGCGACTATGTCATCATCACCGCGAATTCGGGCGTGTCGAAGTCGCTGCCGAAGGCAGGCATCTACACGAGCGCGTTCCCGGCCGTCGACCACGGCGAATGGAACAAGAGCGCCGCGCTCGTGCGCAACCTCGACAAGCTGCGCGACCGCATCAAGGCGCTCGAAACCGCGCTGGCCGCCCAGGGCGGCACGGACGCCTGACCGCACCATGCGAGACCACGAACCGGGCACCGCCAGCGCATCCGGCCCGGTTTGCCAGACTGGGCCGCGCGGCGGCCCGCTTCAGCCTTTGCATCACCACCGCGCAGCTTCTGCGTGAGACGAACCATCATGAGCACTGAAAAAATCAATCTCGACATCCACAAGATCCTCACGCTGCTGCCGCATCGCTACCCGATTCTGCTCGTCGATCGCGTGCTCGAACTCGAGCCGCACAAGGGAATCAAAGCGCTGAAGAACGTGTCGATCAACGAGCCGTTCTTCCAGGGGCACTTCCCGAAGCGGCCGGTGATGCCGGGTGTGCTGATCCTCGAGGCGCTCGCTCAGGCGGCCGCGCTGCTGACGTTCGCGGAAGAGCAGCCGAAGGATCCGGAGAACACGCTGTACTACTTCGTCGGCATCGACGGCGCACGCTTCAAGCGTGTGGTCGAACCGGGCGACCAGCTGATTCTGAACGTGACGTTCGAACGCTACATCCGCGGCATCTGGAAGTTCAAGGCGGTGGCGGAAGTGGACGGCAAGGTGGCGGCGGAAGCCGAATTGATGTGCACGGTCAAGACGGCCGACGCGGCGCCCTGAGCGACGCGGCACGCATGGGTAACATAACGCGAGCAACGCGACACATCACATCGAGAGGCAACGGCGCATGACCAGGATTCATCCTACCGCGATCGTCGAACCGGGTGCGCAGATCGACGAGTCCGTCGAGATCGGGCCGTATGCGATCGTCGGGCCGCACGTCACGATCGGCGCGCGTACGACGATCGGTTCGCACAGCGTGATCGAAGGTCACACGACGCTCGGCGAGGACAACCGCATCGGCCATTACGCGTCGGTCGGCGGCCGTCCGCAGGACATGAAGTACAAGGACGAGCCGACGAAGCTCGTGATCGGCAACCGCAACACGATCCGCGAATTCACGACGATCCACACCGGCACCGTGCAGGACGTCGGCGTGACGACGCTCGGCGACGACAACTGGATCATGGCCTATGTGCACATCGGTCATGACTGCCGCGTCGGCAACAACGTGATCCTGTCGAGCAACGCGCAGATGGCCGGTCATGTCGAGATCGGCGACTTTGCGATCGTCGGCGGGATGTCGGGCGTGCACCAGTTCGTGCGCATCGGTGCGCACTCGATGCTGGGCGGCGCCTCGGCGCTCGTGCAGGACGTGCCGCCGTTCGTGATCGCGGCCGGCAACAAGGCCGAACCGCACGGCATCAACGTCGAAGGCTTGCGCCGGCGCGGTTTCTCGCCCGACGCGATCTCGGCGCTGCGCAGCGCGTACCGCCTGCTGTACAAGAACGGCCTGTCGCTCGAGGAAGCGAAGGTGCAGTTGCGCGAATTGGCGGCCGCGGGCGGCGAAGGCGACGCAGCTGTTGGCGCGCTCGTCGCGTTCATCGACGCGTCCCAACGCGGCATCATCCGCTAAGCGATGTCGCTCCCGACCAATCAGCTCCGGCTCGCGATGGTGGCCGGCGAGCCGTCGGGCGATCTGCTCGCGGCGTCGCTGCTCGGCGGGCTTCAAGCGCGGCTGCCCGCGTCGACCCGCTACTACGGGATCGGCGGGCAGCGGATGCTCGCGCACGGCTTCGACTCGCACTGGCAGATGGACAAGCTGACGGTGCGCGGCTACGTCGAGGCGCTGGGCCAGATTCCCGAAATCCTTCGGATTCGCGGCGAACTGAAGCGCCAGCTGCTCGCGGAGCGGCCCGATGCATTCATCGGCGTCGACGCGCCCGATTTCAACTTCAACGTGGAGCAGGCCGCGCGCGACGCGGGCATCCCGTCGATCCACTTCGTGTGCCCGTCGATCTGGGCATGGCGCGGGGGGCGGATCAAGAAGATCGCGAAGTCCGTCGACCACATGCTGTGCCTGTTCCCGTTCGAACCGGCGATCCTCGACAAGGCGGGCGTCGCGTCGACGTATGTCGGCCACCCGCTGGCCGACGAGATTCCGCTCGAGCCCGACACGCATGGCGCGCGCATCGCGCTGGGTTTGCCCGCGGACGGCCCCGTGATCGCGGTGCTGCCGGGCAGCCGTCGCTCGGAGATCGGGCTGATCGGCCCGACGTTCTTCGCGGCGATGGCGCTGATGCAGCAGCGCGAGCCCGGCGTGAGGTTCGTGATGCCGGCGGCGACGCCTGCGCTGCGCGAACTGCTGCAGCCGCTCGTCGACGCGCATCCGCAGCTTGCGCTGACGATCACCGACGGCCGCTCGCAGGTCGCGATGACGGCCGCCGACGCGATCCTCGTGAAGAGCGGCACCGTCACGCTGGAAGCCGCGCTGTTGAAGAAGCCGATGGTGATCTCGTACAAGGTGCCCTGGCTGACGGGGCAGATCATGCGCCGGCAGGGCTACCTGCCGTACGTCGGCTTGCCGAACATTCTGGCGGGGCGCTTCGTCGTGCCCGAGCTGCTGCAGCATTTCGCGACGCCCGAGGCGCTCGCCGATGCGACGCTCACGCAGCTGCGCGACGATGCGAACCGTCGCACGCTGACCGAAGTGTTTACCGAAATGCATCTCTCGCTGCGGCAGAACACGGCCGCGAAAGCGGCCGAAGCAGTCGTGCGTGTACTCGAGCAACGCAAGGGGCGCGCATGACGACCGCCCGTGCACCACGCCGCCGCGCGTCGACCGACGTGCAGGGCGGCTTCGACTTCAGCCGGCCCGACGAGATCGTCTGCGGCGTCGACGAAGCGGGCCGCGGCCCGCTCGCGGGGCCGGTGGTCGCCGCCGCGGTGATCCTCGATCCCGCGCAGCCGATCGACGGGCTCGACGATTCGAAGGCGTTGTCCGCGAAGAAGCGCGACGCGCTGTACGAGCTGATCGTCGCGCGCTCGCGCGCGTATTGCGTCGCTTCGGCGAGCGTCGACGAGATCGATACGCTCAACATCCTGCACGCAACGATGCTCGCGATGAAGCGGGCCGTCGAAGGCCTGTCGGTGCTGCCGACGCTCGCACAGATCGACGGCAACCGCTGTCCGACGCTGACGGTGCGTGCCGAGGCGATCGTCAGCGGCGACGCGCTCGTGCCGAGCATTTCCGCCGCATCGATCCTCGCGAAGGTCACGCGCGACCGCATGCTCGTCGACCTGCACGAGCGCTTCCCGGTATATGGCTTCAACGTGCATGCCGGCTACGGCACCGAGAAACATCTTGCCGCGCTGCGCGAGCACGGCCCGTGCGAAGCCCATCGGCGCTCCTTCGCGCCGGTGCGTGCGGCACTTGACCTGATTCGATGAAAAGCATTACTTCCCGCGACAACCCGCTGTACAAGCGCCTGAAGGCGCTCGCGGGTTCGACGTCCCAGCAGCGGCGGGGCGGTCAGGCGCTGCTCGAGGGTTTCCACCTCGCCAGCGCGTATCTCGATACGGGCGCGACACCCGAGCTGTGCGTCGCGACCGAAGGCGCGCTCGCGCACGACGAAGCCCAGGCGATCATCGCGCGCGTCGACGCGCAGCGGGTCGTCACGCTGCCCGACGCATTGTTCGGGCAACTGTCGAACGTGGTCAGCGGCGTCGGTTTCCTGTTGCTCGTCGACCGGCCCGCGCAGCCGCTGCCGGAGCGCGTCACGCACACGTCTGTCGTGCTCGACGGCGTGCAGGACGCCGGCAACGTCGGTTCGATCTTGCGCAGCGCGGCGGCCGCCGGCGTACGGCACGTATTCTGTGCGCCGGGCACCGCCTATGCGTGGTCGTCGAAGGTGCTGCGTTCGGCGATGGGCGCGCATTTCCTGCTGTCGATCCACGAGGACGTCGAGCCGGACGCGCTCGCCGCGCGTCTCGACGTGCCGGTCGCGCTGACCGATTCGCACGGCGCGCGGGCAGTCTACGACTGCGACCTGGCCGGGCCCGTCGCATGGGTGTTCGGCAACGAGGGCGCCGGCGTGTCGGCGTTCTGGCGCGACGCGGCCACGCATCGCGTAACGATCCCGCAGCCGGGCGGCATGGAGTCGCTGAACGTCGCGGCGGCGGCGGCGGTGTGTCTGTTCGAGCAGGTGCGGCAGCAGCGGCGCGCGTGACTGACGACGTGACGCACGGCGTTGCCCGCGCGCGTATCCCGACCATGAAAAAAGGCCGCGTTCGACGCGGCCTTTCTGCTTCTGGCGGCGGCCTGGCGGCCGCGCCGGCGGGCAAGTCGTCAGTACGACTGCCGGTCGAGACGGATTTCCTGCAGGATCGTCGTCGCGATCTCCTCGATCGACTTGTGCGTCGACGACAGCCATTTGATCCCTTCGCGACGCATCATCGCCTCGGCCTCGTTGATCTCGTAGCGGCAGTTCTCCGGCGCCGCGTACTTGCTGCCCGGGCGGCGCTCGTTGCGAATCTCCGACAGGCGTTGCGGGTCGATCGACAGGCCGAACAGCTTGTCGCGATGCGGCGACAGCGCCGACGGCAGCTTGCCGCGCTCGAAGTCTTCCGGAATCAGCGGATAGTTGGCTGCCTTCACGCCGTACTGCATCGCGAGATACAGGCTTGTCGGCGTCTTGCCGCTGCGCGACACGCCGACCAGGATCACGTCGGCCTCCGACAGGTTGCGGTTCGACTGGCCGTCGTCGTGCGCGAGCGAGAAGTTGATCGCCTCGATCCGCGTCTTGTATTCCTCCGTGTCGGCGTTCTGGTGGCCGCGACCCATCGCGTGGCTCGACTTCAGCTCCAGTTCCTGCTCGAGCGGCTCGACGAAGCGCTGGAACATGTCCAGCACGAGCGCGTTCGAGCGCTTGACGATGTCGTTCGACTCGCTGTCGACGAGCGTTGTGAACACGATCGCGCGGCGACCGTCGTGCACCGCGGCTTCGTTGATCTTCTCGACGGTCGCAAAGGCCTTGTCGAGCGAGTCGACGAACGGCAAGCGCACGAGGCGGAATTTCTGGTCGAACTGGGAGAGGATCGAGTGCGCGAAGGTTTCGGCAGTGATCCCGGTGCCGTCGGAGACGATGAAAACGGTAGGCAGCATGAATCTGGGCGTCGAACGTGAAGGGCGGTTGCGCGGGCGGCTGGAGGTTCGCCTCCAGACGCAGTGACAAGGTCGCGCCACATCCGGCAGCCGGCACGGTAGAATAGCGGCAACCTGTTGGATAAGCAATTGCGGGGGCAGGGTGCGAACGGCACCCCGGGCTTGCCGCGAGCGATCTAAAACTCCCGGCAAGTTCGGCGATTCGTCTGACTATATCGCCCTTCTGCCGGGATTTTTGCAAATCGGGTCGGAAGATTTTCCGCCGCTGCGATTGTTTCTCCAACAGGTTGCGCAAGACGCGCCGCGCCTTTTTGCAAGCGCCCGCGTCCGAGCCCACTTGCGCAATCGAGCATTTTTTTCACACTTAGGGGCTTGTATGACTAACGCAGCAAACGTCGCAAAGGACCAGGCGTATGTAATCCCGTTCGAGCAGTTGCGGATGACCGATGTGGAGATCGTGGGCGGCAAGAATGCGTCGCTCGGCGAGATGATCAGCCAGCTTTCCGAAGCAGGCGTTCGCGTACCCACCGGTTTCGCCACGACCGCGCTCGCATTCCGTGATTTCCTCAAGCACAACGATCTGACCGATCGCATCGCCAAGCGTCTCGAGTCGCTCGACATCGACGACGTGAAGGCGCTCGCCGAAGCCGGTGCCGAAATCCGCAAGTGGATCGTCGATGCGCCGCTGCAGGCACGTCTCGAGCAGGAAATCCGCGCACAGTTCGAAATCCTGAAGAACGGCTCGCCGGGCGAGCTGTCGTTCGCCGTGCGTTCGTCCGCGACCGCGGAAGACCTGCCCGACGCGTCGTTCGCCGGCCAGCAGGAGTCGTACCTGAACGTCGTCGGCATCGACGACGTGCTCGACCGCATGAAGCACGTGTTCGCGTCGCTGTACAACGACCGCGCGATCTCGTACCGCGTGCACAAGGGCTTCACGCACGCGGAAGTCGCGCTGTCGGCCGGCGTGCAGCGCATGGTCCGCTCGGACGTCGGCGCGGCCGGCGTGATGTTCACGATCGACACCGAATCGGGCTTCAAGGACGCCGTGTTCATCACGTCGAGCTATGGCCTGGGCGAAACCGTCGTGCAGGGCGCCGTGAACCCGGACGAGTTCTACGTGTTCAAGACGACGCTCGCGCAGGACAAGTACCCGATCATCCGCCGCTCGATCGGCTCGAAGCTGATCAAGATGGAATTCACGCAGCCGGGCGAGCCGGGCCGCGTGAAGACGGTCGACGTGCCGCACGAGCAGCGTAACCGCTACTCGATCACCGACGAAGACGTGATCGAGCTGGCGAAGTACGCGGTCATCATTGAGAAGCACTACCAGCGTCCGATGGACATCGAGTGGGGCAAGGACGGCCGCGACGGCAAGATCTTCATCCTGCAGGCGCGTCCGGAAACGGTGAAGAGCCAGGCGACCGGCAAGGCCGAGCAGCGCTTCAAGCTGAAGGGCCAGTCGCAGGTGCTGGCGACGGGTCGTGCGATCGGCCAGAAGATCGGCGCGGGCCCCGTGCGCGTGATCCAGGATCCGTCGGAAATGGAACGCGTGCAGCCGGGCGACGTGCTGGTGGCCGACATGACCGACCCGAACTGGGAGCCGGTGATGAAGCGTGCGGCGGCGATCGTCACGAACCGTGGCGGCCGGACCTGCCACGCGGCGATCATCGCGCGTGAGCTCGGCGTGCCGGCAGTCGTCGGCTGCGGCGACGCGACCGACATTCTGAAGGACGGCGCGCTCGTCACGGTGTCGTGCGCGGAAGGCGACGAAGGCAAGATCTACGACGGGCTGCTCGAGACGGAAGTCACGGAAGTGCAGCGCGGCGAGCTGCCGGAAATCCCGGTCAAGATCATGATGAACGTCGGCAACCCGCAGCTCGCGTTCGACTTCTCGCAACTGCCGAACGGTGGTGTTGGCCTCGCGCGTCTCGAGTTCATCATCAACAACAACATCGGCGTGCACCCGAAGGCGATCCTCGAGTACCCGAACATCGACCAGGATCTGAAGAAGGCGGTCGAGAGCGTCGCGCGCGGCCACGCGTCGCCGCGCCAGTTCTACGTCGACAAGCTGACGGAAGGCGTCGCGACGATCGCCGCGGCGTTCTATCCGAAGCCCGTGATCGTGCGTCTGTCCGACTTCAAGTCGAACGAGTACAAGAAGCTGATCGGCGGTTCGCGCTACGAGCCGGACGAGGAAAACCCGATGCTGGGCTTCCGCGGCGCGTCGCGCTACATCGCCGAAGATTTCGCGCAGGCGTTCGAGATGGAGTGCCGTGCGCTGAAGCGCGTGCGCGACGAGATGGGCCTGACCAACGTCGAGATCATGGTGCCGTTCGTGCGGACCGTGAAGCAGGCGGAGCGCGTCGTCGGCCTGCTCGAGAAGTTCGGCCTGAAGCGTGGCGAGAACGGCCTGCGCCTCGTGATGATGTGTGAAGTTCCGACCAACGCGATCCTTGCCGAAGAGTTCCTCGAGCACTTCGACGGTTTCTCGATCGGTTCGAACGACCTCACGCAGCTCACGCTCGGCCTCGACCGCGACTCGGGCATGGAACTGCTGGCCGTCGACTTCGACGAACGTGACCCGGCCGTCAAGTTCCTGCTCAAGCGGGCGATCGATACCTGCCGCAAGATGGGCAAGTACGTCGGCATCTGCGGTCAGGGCCCGTCCGATCACCCGGACTTCGCGCAATGGCTGACCGACGAAGGCATCGTGTCGATCTCGCTGAACCCGGACACGATCATCGATACGTGGCAGGCGCTCGCCAACCGGAAGTAACGGTCGGTAATGGCCGTTCGGCGCAAGTGCGGTACCGTCGCGCTTGCGCTGAAGGCAAAATGCAAGGTTCGTGTTATAAACACCCCGGTAAGCACCGGGGTGTTTTTGTTTGTCGGTACGTAACGGGGTGACCCGGCCGACCCGGGCGTGCCGGTCGCGTCCGCTTGCGGCTGCGAAGAATATAGTGAGCGTACGGGACCGTTTTTCTGGAGACCACAATGATGTCGGGGCATCTGTTCTGGTGGGTCGCGGTGGGTGTGCTGGTCGTGGCCGAGTTGCTCACGGGCACGTTCTACCTGCTGATGATTGCGCTCGGTTTTCTCGCGGGCGGATTGCTGCAACTGGCCGGTTTCGCGCCGCACGTGCAGTTTGGCGTGGCCGCCGTGGTCGCGATCATCGCGATGATCGTGCTGCGCCGCTCGGGGCTCGGGCGCAAGCAGAAGCGCGACACGTCGACGAATCCCGACGTCAATCTCGATATCGGCTCGACCGTCACGGTCGACGCGTGGCATGACGGCCGCGCGCGCGTGCAATATCGCGGCGCCGACTGGGACGTCGAACTCGCGCACGGCGAGCGCGACGATGTGCGCGTGTATCAGGTGCGCGCCGTGCGCGGCAACTGTCTCGTGGTCGTAGCGAAACCCGCGGGCTGATCGTCCGCTGATACAACAAGGAGAGAACATTTCATGGATTCGCTGATCATCTGGGTCGTCCTGCTCGTCATCGCTATCGTGATCGTGTCGAAGACGGTGAAGATCGTGCCGCAGCAGCATGCGTGGGTGCTCGAACGCTTCGGGCGCTATCACGCGACGCTGTCGCCCGGTCTCAATATCGTGCTGCCGTTCGTCGACCGGATCGCCTACCGGCACGTGCTGAAGGAAATTCCACTCGACGTGCCGAGCCAGGTCTGCATCACGCGCGACAACACGCAACTGCAGGTCGACGGCGTGCTGTACTTCCAGGTGACCGATCCGATGAAGGCGTCGTACGGATCGAGCAACTTCGTGCTCGCGATCACGCAGCTCGCGCAGACGACGCTACGGTCGGTGGTCGGCAAGCTCGAGCTCGACAAGACCTTCGAGGAACGCGACTTCATCAACCACAACATCGTGTCGGCGCTCGACCAGGCTGCCGCGAACTGGGGTGTGAAAGTGCTGCGTTACGAGATCAAGGACCTGACGCCGCCGAAGGAAATCCTGCACGCGATGCAGGCACAGATCACCGCCGAGCGGGAAAAGCGCGCGCTGATCGCCGCATCCGAAGGCCGCAAGCAGGAGCAGATCAACCTCGCGTCGGGCGCGCGCGAGGCGGCGATCCAGAAGTCGGAAGGCGAGCGGCAGGCCGCGATCAACCAGGCGCAGGGCGAGGCGGCCGCGATTCTCGCGGTGGCAGAGGCGAACGCGCAGGCCATCCAGAAGATCGCGAACGCGATCCAGTCGCAGGGCGGGATGGATGCCGTGAACCTGAAGGTCGCCGAGCAGTACGTCGGCGCGTTCTCGAACCTCGCGAAACAGGGCAATACGCTGATCGTGCCGGCGAACCTGTCGGATCTCGGCACCGCGATCGCATCGGCGCTGACGATCGTCAAGAACGCGACGCCCGCCGCGGTCGGAAAGGGTTGAGCGCACGCGCGGCTCGGTGAGCCGTCCGGCCGTTGCGTGCGGCCGGCGTGCGGCGAATCGTCGCGCCATGGAATTGCGATGCTGCTCGCATGACGATAAGCAGCGCAGGGGTTCATCAGGAACCGTGAGCGGCTGCTCGATCGGCGCATCGACGCATCGCGGCTCACAAAAGCACACGGCCCGCTTCGAGCGGGCCGTGTCGTTTGCGATGCGGGATGTTGCGCGTCAGGTACCGGCGCGCATGATGCGGGCCTTTTCGCGCTCCCAGTCGCGTTTCTTCTCGGTTTCGCGCTTGTCGTGCAGCTTCTTGCCCTTCGCGAGCGCGATGTCGCATTTCACGCGACCGCCCTTGTAGTGGAAGTTCAGCGGCACGAGCGTGTAGCCGCGCTGCTCGACCTTGCCGATCAGTTTCTTGATTTCGTCGCGATGCAGCAGCAGCTTGCGCGTGCGGACCGGATCGGGCTTGATGTGCGTCGAGGCTTCGGGCAGCGGGCTGATGTGGGTGCCGATCAGGAAGATCTCGGCGTTCTTGACCACGACGTAGCCTTCCTTGATCTGGCCGCGCCCGGCGCGCAGCGCCTTGACTTCCCAGCCCTCGAGCACGAGCCCCGCCTCGTAGCGTTCCTCGATGTGATAATCGAAGTGCGCTTTCCTGTTGTCGATGATGCTCATGAAAGGATCGGGCCAACTCGTTTAAAATCACAATTTTAGCAAAGCGGGGCGGGAATCGCCCGGCTTGCGTTCTTACCTCGAGCGATGCCGCGCGATTTATGGCAGATGTCCAGAAAACCGTATTGATCCGTCATTCGGCGGAACAGATGTTCGACCTCGTCACCGACGTGGCCGATTACCCCAATTTCCTGCCCTGGTGCGGCGGCGTCGAGATTCGCCGTCAGGACGACAGCGGGATGGAAGCGCGCATCGACATCAACTTCAAGGGCATCAAGCAGCATTTCGCGACGCGCAACACGCAGCAGCGCCCGACACGGATCGACATGGAGTTCGCGGACGGCCCGTTCCGGAAGTTCACGGGTTCGTGGCGCTTCATCCCGCTGCGCTCCGACGCATGCAAGATCGAATTTGCGCTGCACTACGAGTTCTCGAGCATCCTGCTCGAGAAGATCATCGGGCCGGTGTTCAGCCATATCGCGAACACGTTCGTCGATTCGTTCGTCAAGCGCGCCGACCAGCGCTACGGGAAGGGGTGACGCGATGCTGTCGATCGAAGTCTGTTACGCGCTGCCGGATCGCCAGACGCTGATTCCGGTGTCGCTGCCCGAAGGCGCGACCGTGCGCGCGGCCATCGACGCGAGCGGCGTGCTCGCGCTGCACCCGGAAATCGACCTCGCGCACGCAAAAACCGGCGTGTTCGGCAAGCTCGCGCCGCTCGACGCGCCGCTTGCCGATCATGATCGTGTCGAGATCTACCGCCCGTTGATCGTCGATCCGAAGCTCGCGCGCCAGCGGCGCGTGGACAAGACCCGCCGCGAGGGCTCCATCGAGGGCCGCAAGTGGATGCACAAGGACGCGCGCTGACGCGTCGCGCCAGCATCGCTCCATTTCCTTTTGTCCCGATTCGTCAGACCAGGCTCGCACGCGCTCAGTGGGCCGTGATGTTCGCGTTCGCGGCTGCACGGCCGGGCGTGTCGCCGCTCGCGTGCGTGTCGCCGTGCCGGCGCACCGACCCGTACACGCCCGCCAGCAGCAGCGCGAGCGCCGCGATCTCGAGCACGCGCGGCATCCGGTGGTCGTAGACGAATGCGTAGAGCATCGCGAACACGGTCTCGAACACGATCAGCTGGCCGGACAGCGTGAGCGGCAGCCGCTTCGATGCAGCGTTCCACAGTCCGTTGCCGAGCCACGACGCGCCGATCGCGAGCGCGAGGTTCAGCAGCCAGAACAGTTGCCAGCGCGATGCCGGGACTGCCGCCTGGACCGTGCCGGCCGGCAGCGCGAGGATCGCGAGCCAGCAGAGGCCGCCGATCAGGCCCGTCACTACACCCCACAGCACCGACCATTCGTTGCCGCCGAAATGATGGTGGCGCTGCAGGTAGCGCGTGTTCGCGACCGCGTACCAGGTCCAGCTCGCGAGCGCGCCGGTTGCGCACGCGATGCCGGCGAGCTTCTGGCCGAGCGTCGTCGCATGCGCGGCTTCCGATGTGAACAGGTCGACGTTGATGCAGACGATGCCGGCGATCACCAGCGCGAGCGGGGCGACGAGGCGCCGCAGCGGCATCGCGCCTTGGTCGCCGAGGCCGGCGAGCGTGACGGTCACGGGCAGCACGCCGACGATCAGCGAGCTGGGCGCGATGCCGATCAGGTGCACGGCGCCGGACAGCAGCATGTAGTACGCGACGTTGCCGATCAGCGCGAGCTTCGCGAGCGCGACGAGATCCTCGCGCGTCAGCCGCACGAGCAGCGAACGGGCGGCCGGCAGTGCCGCCGCCAGCGACACGAGGCCGTACATCGCGTAGCGGCCCGCGCTCAGCAGCAGCGGCGAGAAGTCCGTCATCAGCCGCGGCACGAGAAAGACCATCCCCCACAACGCGCCCGCAAGGACGCCATACACCACACCGCGCTGCATCGACTGCTCCGAACGAATGACTGACGAGCGCGCATCTTAACGACGGCGGCGCGACAGCGTCTTGTTCATTCCTGCACTCGCGGAGCGGGCGAAATTCGGGATCGGCCGGGAGCGCCATCGCGATTCGTTCCGGCGTTGACCGGGGATGGCGGCGGGCCGGGTTGCCCGTCGATGATCGGCGATCAGCGCTCGACCGGCTCGGACGCCGCCGCACCGTCGCCCTCCGCGCGTGCTCGCGCAGGGCGCCGCACGGCGCGCAGCTTGCCGCTGTTGCCGCCGCCGCAGTAGAAGAGGTCGCGACCGTCGGATTCCAGCCCCGACACGCCGACACCGGGTGGCATGTCGACCTGTTCGAGCACCTGGCCGGTGCGTGGGTCGATCCGCCGCAGCGCGCTCTCGTCCGCTTCCCAGGTGCCGTGCCATAGCTCGCCGTCGACCCACGTCACGCCGGTGACGAAGCGGTTCGACTCGATCGTGCGCAGCACGGCGCCCGATTGCGGATCCACCTGATGAATCTTGCGCTCGCGGTACTGGCCGACCCACAGCGTACCTTCGGCCCACGCGAGCCCCGAATCCGCGCCGCCGCCGGGCGCGGGGATCGTCGCGAGCACGCGGCCCGAATCGGGATCGATCTTCTCGATGCGGTCCTCGACGATCTGGAACAGATGACGCCCGTCGAACGCGGTGCCTGCGTGCGCGGCGACGTCGAGTGCGCGCACGGTCGTGCCGCGTTCCGGGTCGAGCGCGTTCAGCTTGTCGCCGGACGCGAACCAGACGCGCTGGCCGTCGAACGTGACGCCGTGCACGCCGTCGACGCCCGGAAACGGGCCGTATTCGCGGAGGATGTCTGCGGTGGAGCGTTTCATGTCTGTCACCTCGTCGTTGGTGTGCCCATCCTAGTCGCCCGGCAGCGGTGCGGGGAGTAACAAGGTCGTCGCGAATCCGGGTAGCGGCGGCGTCATCCAGCGGCGCGCGCGACCGCGGCCGAGCGCCTGCACCTTGTCCGCTTCGGCGAGCGCGTCGAGTGCGCGCTGCACGGTGCGCTGGCTCGCGCCAAGCGCGAGCGCCAGCGCGGAGCTCGACCATGCCTCGCCGTCCGCGAGCAGCGCGAGCACGGCCGCATGGCGATCGTCGACCGGACGCGCGAGCACGACGGCCTCGCGTGGGCCGAGCGGCTCGAGCGCGAAGCCGCGCGGCGTCGCGGTGACGTTCGCGAGCGGGCGCAGCATCGCGCGCAAGCGGCCGATTTCGACGCGCAGGCGTGCGCGATGCGATTCGTCCGCGTGTCTCGCGCGAAACGCCGCGGCGACGAGCGCATTTCGCGACACGTCGCCGGGCCACGCCTCGCCCAGCGCGCGGGCGAGCACGAACAGCACCGGGCGGCGCGCGAGCGACACGGTCGTGCGTGCGTCGCGCACGGCGTGGCGGCATGCGTCGACGACCAGCGCATTCGATTCCAGCAGCGCCTCGACCTCGTCGAGCAGCACGAGCCGCGACGCACCGCGCACGATGAGCCGCGCGGCCGGCGTATCCAGCATGCGTGCGGCCGTCTCGATTTCGGCCGTCAGCGCGGCGATGCCGGCGTCCCGTGCGGCCGCGCGGGCACGGGCGAGTGCCGTGCGCGCGAAGTGCGGGCGGATGCGGCGCATCGCGATGCCGGCCGCGATCAGTTCGTGGGCCGCGCGCGATGCGGCCGGCAGTGGTGCGGGATCGAGGTTCGCGAGCTGCCGTTCGGCTTCGTCGACGTGCCCGATCAGCAGCAGTCGGCGCACGCCGAGATAGCGCGCATGCGCGGCGTTCGCGCGGTCGCCGTGTGCGTCGAGCGTCGCGCAGGCGGCTTCGAGGGCGCGCGACGGCCAGCCGAGGTCGCGGGACGCCAGCGCGATTTCGGCTTCCGCGACGACGCAGCGCGCCCGCGCGACCGCTTCCTTCGCGCCGAACGCGCGTGCCGCGCCGCGCACGAGCGCCCGCGCGCGCTCGAAATCGCCGAGCTGGGCCATCGCGATGCCGCGCAACGCGAGCGCCGGCGCGTCGTCGCGCAGTGCCACGCGGTTCAGCGCGCCGAGCGGGTCGCCCGCCGCGAGCGCCCGCGCGGCGGCCGTGATCAGCGAATCCATCCGAATCCCGACACAGTTGTCACTCCCTCCGGTCCGATGCCCGGCCCTAATCTAGCACCACGCACACGGCAGAGGCGCCGTGCCCGGATATCCATCGAAAGGAGGAACCTGCAATGACGAACCATCTCACCGGAACGCGCGCCGAATGGCTGACTGCGCGCCGCGCGCTGCTCGATGCGGAAAAGGCGTTGACGCGGCAAAGCGACGAACTCGCGCGGCGGCGCCAGGCACTGCCGTGGGTGCGCGTCGACAAGGCCTACCGGTTCGACACCGAGGACGGCCCGGCGACGCTCGACGACCTGTTCGGCGGCCGTTCGCAACTGCTCGTCTATCACTTCATGTTCGGCCCCGACTACAAGGCCGGCTGCCCGTCGTGCTCGGCGCTCGCCGACGGTTTCGACGGTTTTGCGGTCCACCTCGCGAACCACGACGTGACGCTCGCGGCGGTGTCGCGCGCGCCGCTCGCGAAGCTGCTCGCGTACCGGCAGCGGATGGGCTGGCACTTTCCGTGGGCGTCGTCCGACGGCGGCGAGTTCAATTTCGACTTCAACGTGTCGTTCACCGAAACGCAGCAACGCACCGGCGACGTCGAATACAACTATGCGCGGGCCGGTCACGCGATGGACATGGACCCGCCGCCGGCGGCCGTCGCCCAGTTCGCGGCGACCTGCGGCACCGACGCCGCCACGTATGCGCGCGACCGGCCCGGGATGAGTGCGTTCGTGCGCGAGGATGGCGTCGTCTATCACACGTATTCGACGTACGCACGCGGGCTCGACGGGCTGTGGGGGATGTATCAGTGGCTCGATCGTGCGCCGCTCGGGCGCAACGAGACGGGCGTGTGGTGGCGCCGCCATGACGAGTACGCGCGCGGCTGAGCGCGGGCCGGCGAGCGGCGGGAGCGGGCAATGAGCGCCACGACGAAACCGGCTGCGACCGGCGCGCCGGGCGGTGGCCGGCGGGCATTCGGCGCCGCGCTCGTCGCGGTATTTGGCGCCGGCGTCTGGGCGACGCTCGCGCAGCACGCATCGATGGACGCGATGGGCGGCATGCCGATGGCGGGCGGCTGGACGTTGTCGGCTGGATGGCTCCGGCCGTGCGGATGGCAGGCAGGGCGCGCGTTCGCCGCGTTCGCAGGCATGTGGGGCGCGATGACGGTGACGATGATGCTGCCGGTGCTGGCGCCGGTGCTCTGGCGATACCGGCGGAGCCTTGGCCCGTCGGGCGAGGCGCGCGTGGCGTGGTTGGTCGCGGTCGCGGGCGCCGGGTATTTCTGCGCATGGATGGCGCTCGGCGCGCTGGTGTTTCCAGGCGGCACCGCGCTGGCGGCGGTCGCCGCGCGGTTGCCCGCGCTCGCCGCCGCGATGCCGTTCGCGTCCGGCACGGTCGTGCTCGGCGCGGGCGTGCTGCAGTTGTCCGGCTGGAAGGCGCGCCGGCTCGCTTGCTGCCGGCATGCACCGGACGACGCATGTGCGCGGCGGGCGGGAGCCGCGGCCGCGGTTGCTTGGTGGTACGGCGTGCGAACCGCGCTACGTTGCGGCGCCTGCTGCGGGAACCTGATGGCCGTTGCTCTGGCAGCCGGCATGATGGATCTACGCGTGATGGCCGTCGTGACCGGGGCGATCGCCGCCGAGCGGCTGGCGCCGGGCGGCGAACGCGTTGCCCGGATCGTCGGCGGCGGCGCGATCGGTGTCGGCGCGGCGATGATTGCGCGCGCCGCGGCCGGGGTGGTCTAGTGCCGCCCGGGGGCGCATGGACGTGCCGAGCGGGGCTGGCCGAGGCCCCGCCGGCAGGGCCGCCGTCGCGCGGCCACGACATGCGATCGGCCCGATTCCGGCCGCCTGCGCGAATGGGTCGATGCGGGGGTGAAACGAAAGGCGATCGAAAACGAACCGAACGACGATCCGAACGATTCGGCCCCCGAACGCTTGAAAACGCCTAACCCGTTGTTCGTGTTGTGAAAATTCGCAGCGCTTCGCGTATAATTCGCTTTTGCGCCCATAGGATTTGCCATGCGTCTGATCCAAAAAGCACTCACTTTCGATGATGTGCTCCTCGTTCCCGCCTTCTCCGACGTTCTCCCGCGCGACACCAGCCTGAAGACCAAGCTGACCCGCAACATCTCCCTGAACATGCCGCTCGTGTCCGCCGCGATGGACACGGTCACCGAAGGTCGCCTCGCGATCGCGATGGCGCAGCAGGGTGGTGTGGGCATCGTCCACAAGAACCTCACGCCGGCCGAGCAGGCCCGCGAGGTCGCGAAGGTCAAGCGTTTCGAATCGGGCGTCGTGCGCGACCCGATCACGGTTCCGCCGCAGATGAAGGTGCGCGACGTGATCGCGCTGTCGCGTCAGCATGGCATCTCGGGCTTCCCGGTCGTGGAAGGCCCGCAACTCGTCGGCATCGTCACGAACCGCGACCTGCGTTTCGAATCGCGCCTCGACGAACCGGTCAAGTCGATCATGACGCCGCGCGAGCGCCTCGTCACGGTCAAGGAAGGCACGCCGCTCGCCGAAGCGAAGGCGCTGATGCACAGCCACCGCCTCGAGCGCGTGCTGGTCGTCAACGACGCGTTCGAACTGCGCGGCCTGATGACCGTCAAGGACATCACCAAGCAGACCGAACACCCGGATGCGTGCAAGGACGAACACGGCAAGCTGCGCGCCGGCGCGGCGGTCGGCGTCGGCCCGGACAACGAAGAGCGCGTCGAGCTGCTGGTGCAGGCCGGCGTCGACGTGATCGTCGTCGATACCGCGCACGGCCACAGCAAGGGCGTGCTCGAGCGCGTGCGCTGGGTCAAGCAGAACTTCCCGCACGTCGAGGTGATCGGCGGCAACATCGCGACGGCAGCCGCCGCGAAGGCGCTCGTCGAATACGGCGCGGACGCGGTCAAGGTCGGCATCGGTCCGGGCTCGATCTGCACGACGCGGATCGTCGCGGGCGTCGGCGTGCCGCAGATCAGCGCGATCGCGAACGTCGCGGAAGCGCTGAAGGGCACCGGCGTGCCGTGCATTGCCGACGGCGGCGTGCGTTTCTCGGGCGACGTGTCGAAGGCCCTCGCGGCCGGCGCGAACGCGGTGATGATGGGCAGCATGTTCGCGGGCACCGAAGAGGCGCCGGGCGACGTGTTCCTGTACCAGGGCCGCCAGTACAAGTCGTACCGCGGCATGGGTTCGGTCGGCGCGATGAAGGACGGCGCGGCAGACCGCTACTTCCAGGACAACTCGGCGAATATCGACAAGCTCGTGCCGGAAGGCATCGAAGGCCGCGTCGCATACAAGGGTTCGGTCAACGCGATCCTGTTCCAGCTGGTCGGCGGCGTGCGCGCGAGCATGGGCTACTGCGGCTGCCGCACGATCGACGAGCTGCACGACAAGGCCGAATTCGTCCAGATCACCGCGGCGGGCATGCGCGAGTCGCACGTGCATGACGTGCAGATCACGAAGGAAGCACCGAACTACCACGTGGACTGATCGCCGATGAAACCGTTGCTGCGAGCCGTGCTGATCGTCGATGCCGTGCTGCTGCTGGCGTTCGGCGTGCTGTTCGTGCTGACGCCCTGGCAGGCGCTGTTCAACGCGCTGCAGCTGGCGAACATCCAGCCGGCGATGCTCGGCCAGGCGTTCGGCATCGCGCTGCTCGGCCTCGCGTGGCTCGCGTTCCATGCGGCGGTCAACGGCGATCTCACGGCGCCCGTCGCGCGTGCGGTCGGCCATGTGAACTGGCTGATCGGCGTGCTGGCGGTGGTGTGGTCGTTCGGCACCGGCAATGGTCCCGCGCTCGCGGCCGCCGGCCGCGTGCTGTCGACGATGGCCGGTGTCGCGCTGATCGTGCTCGGTGTCGGCGGCGTACGCCTCGCCTCGGCCGTGCGGCGGCGCGAGAAGGCGCAGGCGCTCGAGGCCCGGGACGCGCAGCGTCCGGCCGCACCGGCGCCGGCCTCCGCTCCGCAGCAACGGGCCGAACCGGTCGTCGGCCGTCCGGCGGCCCCGTCGGCAGCCACGCCGGCCGCATCCGACCGATTGTCAGGCAGCGTCGCGTTCGACGCACGCCCGCCGTCGCAGGATTGACCGGCGATGCGTCGCGCGAGCCGCCTGCCGCCCGACGCCGTTGTCCATGCTATTGACGCAGCGCTTCATGCGCTGCTTTTCTTATTCTCTTCATCCTGTCCGCAGCCATGCACGACAAAATCCTGATTCTCGACTTCGGTTCGCAAGTCACCCAACTGATCGCGCGCCGCGTGCGCGAAGCGCACGTCTACTGCGAAATCCATCCGAACGACGTGTCCGACGACTTCGTCCGCGAGTTCGCGCCGAAGGCGGTGATCCTGTCGGGCAGCCATGCGAGCACGTACGAAGACCACCAGCTGCGTGCGCCGCAGGCCGTGTGGGATCTCGGCGTGCCGGTGCTCGGCATCTGCTACGGCATGCAGACGATGGCCGTGCAGCTCGGCGGCAAGGTCGAGTGGAGCGACCATCGCGAATTCGGTTACGCGGAAATGCGCGCGCACGGCCATACGCGCCTGTTCGACGGCATCGAGGATTTCAAGACGGCCGAAGGCCACGGGATGCTGAAGGTCTGGATGAGCCACGGCGACAAGGTTGCCGAGCTGCCGCCGGGCTTCGCGCTGATGGCGTCGACGCCGAGCTGCCCGATCGCCGGCATGGCCGACGAGGCGCGCGGCTACTACGCGGTGCAGTTCCACCCGGAAGTCACGCACACGGTGAAGGGCCGCCAGATCATCGAACGCTTCGTGCTGCAGATCGCCGGCGCGAAGCCCGACTGGATCATGAAGAACCACATCGAGGAAGCCGTTGCGAAGATCCGCGAGCAGGTCGGTGACGAGGAAGTGATTCTCGGCCTGTCGGGCGGGGTGGATTCGAGCGTCGCGGCGGCGCTGATTCATCGCGCGATCGGCGACCAGCTCACCTGCGTGTTCGTCGACCACGGCCTGCTGCGCCTGAACGAAGGCAAGATGGTGCTCGACATGTTCGAGGGCCGCCTGCATGCGAAGGTCGTGCACGTCGACGCGTCCGAGCAGTTCCTCGGCCATCTGGCCGGCGTGACCGATCCGGAAGCGAAGCGCAAGATCATCGGCCGCGAGTTCGTCGAAGTGTTCCAGGCGGAAGCGAAGAAGCTGTCGAAGGCGAAGTGGCTCGCACAGGGCACGATCTATCCGGACGTGGTCGAGTCGGGCGGCACGAAGACGAAGAAGGCGACGACGATCAAGAGCCACCACAACGTCGGCGGCCTGCCGGAAACGCTCGGCCTGAAGCTGCTCGAGCCGCTGCGCGACCTGTTCAAGGACGAAGTGCGCGAACTGGGCGTCGCGCTCGGCCTGCCGCCGGAGATGGTGTACCGCCATCCGTTCCCGGGCCCGGGCCTCGGCGTGCGGATTCTCGGCGAAGTGAAGCGCGAATACGCGGACCTGCTGCGTCGCGCGGATGCGATCTTCATCGAGGAACTGCGCGGCACGACCGCCACCGCGCAGGACGCGGCAGCGGGCCTGTGCGGCGAGGCCGACGTCGGCAAGACCTGGTACGACCTGACGAGCCAGGCGTTCGCGGTGTTCCTGCCGGTGAAGTCGGTCGGCGTGATGGGCGATGGCCGCACGTACGACTACGTGACGTCGCTGCGCGCGGTGCAGACCACCGACTTCATGACCGCGCACTGGGCGCACCTGCCGTACGCGCTGCTCGGCCGCGCGTCGAACCGGATCATCAACGAGGTGCGCGGGATCAACCGCGTGGTGTACGACATCTCGGGCAAGCCGCCGGCGACGATCGAGTGGGAGTGAATTGACGTCCTTCGGGGACTATCGCCTGCTATCGAAAAACTGCTGTAACGTGTTGATTTAGAAGAAAATACGTTGCGGCATCTATCGGTAGCTATCGTCGGCCAGCGGAACAGGTTGGCGGTAGAAGTGGCGGTAAGAACTGGAGGCCGGATTAAGACCGTCCCGTTCACTATTCAGACCAAAGCCGTCTTTGACGGTAAAAGTCTTCTCGGGAAAGCTGGTTTTATGCGGCTTTCCGAGCATCAGCAGGTCTCCTGGCCCCTGACGGTAAAAGCCGTCAAAAACAGGAGAAGAACCTCGATGCTCACCGACACCGCACTGCGCAACCTCAAGCCTAAGTCCAAGACTTATAAGGCTTCCGACCGTGATGGGATGTACGTGACGGTATCGCCTACCGGTACCGTCACCTTCCGCTACGATTACCGTCTCAATGGCCGCCGTGAGACGCTCACCATCGGCCGCTATGGGCCTGCGGGCGTCTCGCTGGCGCTGGCCCGCGAAAAGCTGATTGACGCTAAGAAGGCCGTCGCCCAAGGCAAGTCCCCGGCGCTGGAGAAGCAGCGCGAGAAGCGCCGGCTGACCGCCGCCAAGACCTTTGGCGAGGTGACCGAGAAGTGGCTGGCGGGCGCCCGGATGGCCGACAGCACGAAGGCGATGCGTAAGAGCATCGTTGATCGCGACATCCTGCCGGCCTTCGAGAACCGGCAGCTCAATGAAATCACTGCCGATGACCTGCGCGCCTTGTGCAACAAGGTGAAGGCGCGCGGTGCGCCCGCCACGGCGGTGCATATCCGCGACATCGTGAAGCAGGTCTATGCCTTCGCCATCTTGCACGGCGAGAAGGTGGACAACCCCGCCGCCGCCGTGGGTGCCGCGTCGATTGCGACTTTCGTGCCGAAGGATCGTGCCTTGTCGCCGTTGGAGATCCGCTTGATGGCACGGCAGATGGAATCGGTGGCCACCTATCCGACCATTCGGCTGGCGCTGCGCATGATCCTGCTGACGCTGGTGCGCAAGAGCGAACTGATCCAGGCCACGTGGGATGAGGTCGATTTCGAGAACGCGACCTGGACGATCCCGAAGCAGCGGATGAAGGGGCGAAACCCACATGTGGTCTATCTGTCGCGCCAGGCACTCGACATCTTCGTGGCGCTGCACACCTGTGCGGCTGGTTCCAAATTCGTGCTGCCATCGCGCTATGACGCCGACCGCTGCATGTCGAACGCGACCTTGAATCGGGTCACGCAGATCGTTGCGGAGCGAGCGAAGGCCGCAGGCCTGCCGCTGGAACCATTTACCGTCCACGACCTGCGCCGTACCGGCTCGACGTTGCTGAACGAAATCGGCTTTAACCGCGACTGGATCGAGAAATGCCTGGCACACGAGGACGGGCGTTCTTCGCGCTCGATCTACAACAAGGCCGAATATGCCGAGCAGCGGCGCCACATGCTGCAGGAGTGGGCCAACATGGTCGATGCCTGGATCGACGGGCAGACCTACGTGCCGAGGCTGATGCCGGAGAACGTGGTGGTACCCGCGTTGAGCGCAACTGCCTGACAGGGTGAAAGGGTGGCTGGGGGGCTGCAGGTCAACATGGCGAAGGAAGTCCGGTGGTTGCCGCCCCTTGTCGTCCAAGCATCTACAGCCGCGGTCGGATGAGCGCCCGCCCTCGTTTTCATTCCTCGCCCGAATCCGTCCGGACAGGGCGAGTTTTTCGCAGGTGGACATTCGGCTTCGAGGTGCCGGCGCGAGGGGTTTGCTTGCGCTGCTCGATCCACGCTTCCACTTCGGCCAGGTCCCACACGACGCAGCGCGGGGTCAGGTTGAAGCGACGTGGGAATTCGCCGCGGCGCTCCATTTCGTAGATCGTCGTTTCTGCCAAGGGGACGATCTGACGCAGATCCTTTCGGCGGATGGTTCGGCGGAAGGGAAGAGCGCTGCGTTTAGGGAACTGCGGCAACGACTCGTAGGCTTCTGTCCCCGGCAACGGGAGGGACTGATCGGCGTCGATGCCATCCGTGTTCAATGCTTGCGGTAGCTGTTTCACCTCGGACTCCATGAGTGTGCTGTATGGAGTCATGGTGAGGTTCAGTACCTATCGGAGACAACCCGCTAGAGCGTGTTGGGGAACACTCCAGCGGACGTAGAGTCCGCTCGGAGCGTTCCGCCTCCAGCTATCCGAGCAATGCTCGTAGGTTGTCGCGAACGAGGCTGGCCACGTCGCTCGCAGGTAGCCGATGCAAACGCCCCAGTTCCTCAACGACGCTTGCTACATCGGTCGGCTGTGAAGGTCTGTCGCCGGTGCGAGTGAAAGGACCATCGGTTTCCGTCAGCATCCGATCCAAGGGGATAGCCTGCACCATCGGTGCGTGCCTCTCATTGCCCAGCATTCCCGCGTTGATGGAGAAGTAGCAGCCCAACGCCAACGCGCGCTTCGCCTCGCTCTTTGTTCCCGTGAACCAGTGGAGAACGATTTTTCCGCGCTCGGGCGGTAGATTCGCTTCGACGAGATCGAGAACCGCCTTGGCCGATCTGATGCTGTGGACCGTAATGATCTTGTCACCGGCCTGCGCGCAACGCTGCAACACGTGCTGGAAAACACGCTTCTGTGCATCGAGCGACTTGAAGAACCGGGGGCCGGCGTCCAATCCGACTTCGCCAACATAGCGCGTCTCCGCGAGGTATCGATCCCACAGCTCGATCTCGCTTTCACGCTCCGCGACCAGTTGGGGGTGCAGCCCCAGCGCTGCGCGCACATGCTTCGTGCGCTGCGCGAGTTCGTGATTGCGGGGCCACGCGCGAGGTGTCGTCGTTACGGCCAGCGTGAACACGCCGGACGCCTCCGCATCCTGGACCGCCGCTGCATGGTCCGGGTAGAGGTCAAGATGGCAGTGGAAGTCCACGAGGCCCGCAGTGGCGATCATGCGCGTACCCTCATCTTGGTTTCGCCTCTGCACCGTCGATGAGTCGTGCGACTTCGCCCAGGCCGCGACGGTAGACATCGGCAAGCTGGTCCAAGTGTGCGGCTTCATCCGCAAGCGAGCCGGGCTTGTGGATCAAGAGGTTTGCGAGCTGGGGCTTACCCTTCAAGCGCTCGATAGCGTACTGGAACGACCTGACCTGCACTCCTGTCGCCTGGCGTGTGTCCAACGGCTGCGCATGAAGATCGGGTACCGTGTACGTCGTCGGGTCGTTCCCGGTCCCCCATGCTGCTGTCAACGCTGCGCGACGGATGAGGCATGGCAGGCAATAGCCACATTGCTCGATACCATGTCCTAGCCATCTGGCCTTGGCGGGCGACGAGCACGACAACGAATCTGTCGCCAGCTTTTTCAAGAGGTCTGGGTTGCGGCAGGCTGCGGCCATCTCGCCCTTCGTCTTGTCCCAGTATGGGTTCCGGATCTCGCCGTCTATGCCGAGTGCGACGAGCAGGTCGTTCCACCTCGCCATGTAATACGGATGCGTGGTGCGGGTGCTGTTTGATCCCAACCGCAGGGGGTCCAAAGGTACATTCAGCGCGATCAGCCCATTCTCGGGGACACGCAGGACGAAACGGCGCCCAAGCCCAGTACCCGCGAACACCCCGAGAGCGAAGAACAGGAACGACCTGCCGCGTGTGCTGTTCTCGCCGCCGACGCCTTCCACAAGACCATCCACGAAGGTCATGCCGACCCGCAAACGCTCGAAAGATGACTTGACGTAGTGCTTCTTCAAACCTGCGAACAGCTTGCCTTGAGCATCGCTCGTCGCGCCCTCGCCGAAGTGGCTGACCAGTAGGGGAGTGGCGCCGTCCTCCAGCAGATCGATCGCCCCGATCAAGCTGTCCAATCCACCCGAGAACAGGCTGACGGAATCAAAGGGAGGAGCGATCAGACTCGGAGGCGCTGCTTGGGTGATCGTCGCGAACCGATCTGGACGTGCCCTGAACCCGATCGTCCAGCGATCGCCCGTCAGGAAATCCAGAGACTTCTTGAGAGTCGGTGCCACAGCGGTCCAGCGAGATGGATCGCTTACCGGCACAACCAGTCGTATCTCGCGCGTCCATGAGTCCTGCGATTGCTCGGTGCGAGAGATGCGTGTGTCAGCCGCATGGACATGGGCGGCCAAGACCAGCAGGTCAATGCCGATCTCCGAGGGAAACACACCGATTTTTTTCAAGCTAGTCAGCGCGCCACCGATGCCATGATCCAAAGACTTCTCGCCGGCAACGAGTTGCAGGTAGGTCCTTTGTTCATCGGCGCCCGCCGTCACATCGAAGCTGTCGTCAGGACCGAAGCGGCCCGCCAGGAGTTGTCGCTTCATTGGTCCGCCTCCGCATCGCCCAGGGTTTGCAAGATTGCAAATGCAGACTCGTACAGCGCATCGACGAAACCCTGAATTCGCTCGGGCGTGAGATTCGGCGTTTCCGCACGGGCCCGCGTCAGCGCGTCGCTCACCCCGCCCCGGATGAAGTCGCGCAACTGCTGTTCGACGCGGTGCGCAGCTTGCGTGTCGGCTGGCATGGTTACGGCCTTTGTACCAATGTCGTTGCAGATGCGGGCTTCTATCGCGTGTGTGGCATACAGCTCGAAGACTGTCTGCATCTGATCCGGCGTGAAGGTGGTCAGATCGGTAAGCCCTTCACTTGCCAGTTCAACGATGGTTTCAATGTACGCCTCGCGGGCGATGCCTTCATCGACGGTGCCCGCGCCTGGGCAGACGTAGTCGGCTAGGCCGACGAAGATTTCCGTTAGCGGTCGTCCGGCCAACGACTCCAGGTCCAGCGCCCGTAGCGCCTCGCGCACACCCCTTGCTTGTGCATCGGCCAGAAAACCAAGCAGCCGTGCACCCGCTCCGCGCGAGGCACCCATACGTTGGGCAGCCTGGCGCGCGCCGCCGGCTGATGTTGAGACGTATCTTGAAACTGCACGGCCCAGGTTGGCACGGTCGCTGCCGCCAGAACCGGCAAATCGCGTGAAGCTGTTGCGAGCACCGGAGAAACGCTGCGGATCTGCCGTTTTGGGGATGGGGGGCCGGTTCGGCGGCACCGGCGGCGCGGTGCCGTCCGCCGGCGGCTGGCCGTCCGGGACTGCGCCGTCGCCAGGAGGGGCTGCAGGGGCGCCCGCGCCATCGGCGTCACCCAACCATGACGGAACAAGCGGTGTTCCGCCGCCAGGGCCGCCGTAAGCCGTCGAGGTTCCCATCAACGTCCTCCCTTCAAATCCTTGAGCGCCGCTTCGGCGCTGGCCTTGAGGCCGGGGTTATTGGTGACCTTGCTCCAGTCTCCCAGCAGCTTAGTCAGGCGAGCAGCGCATTCGCTGTCCTTGATGACGCCTTGCCAGCCGCTGACAGCCCAAGGCCCACACTTGCCACTTGGCAGTGCCTCCAGGAAATCCATCAACCGGCTCTGGAGTCCAGGCTGCGCCTTCACAAGGACGGCGAGACCATCGATGCCTGCAGGCCTGGTATCGAATGTGCCCGTGCTCATGATCTTGCTGCGCACTGCCTCGAACACCTTTTCGGCTTCGGGCTGCACGAGCTGCTTCAACTCGGCTTCGTAGCCCTGGACGGTCATCTTGCCGCCGAACAGTTTCTCGACCACGCCGGCTAGGTGGCCGAGTACCGACACCGGACCGAAGTAGTCCTTCTTGTCCTTTGTGACGAACAAGTAGGGGCGCAGATCGATTCCTGATAGCTTCGGGGAGAGGTGCGCCCAGTCGCGCACCGTCTCCGACGACTTCCACTCGTTCAACACGGCGTTGTCGGAGGCGGGGACCGCTTCGGCGGCCTTTTGCCCCTTCGACTCGCTATCCTTGCCGTCAGCCGACACCAGGCTCTTCTCCAGCGTTTCGAGGTCTTCACACAGCCCTTGTGGATGGACCGCTGCGACGAACGCGATTTGCTCGAACAACCTTGGGATGAATCGTTCTGCGAGCATGAGCTTCGCGAGTACGGGGAGCTTGATGTCGTCGCCAAAACCGCGTGCAGTCGCAGTGCGCTCGCGCAACAAAAGCGTGTTGAGGAAGCGTTTGATTTGGCGTGGGTTGCCCTTTGCGCCGCTTGCGAGGATGGGTCCGATCTGGTCGCTGAGTGCCAGCGCATTGTTTGCCTTCTCGGCCTGTTGGCCGAGCGCTGTCTTGACCGTCGCGGCATCCAGACCGCCACTGGTCCACGGCCGTTTTAGCTTCTCTCGCGCTACAGCGATCAGCTTCCCGTAGTTCTCGTCGTTCTCGCCGACTTCGGCGCCAGCGAGCAACAACGTCACGTAGATCCGCGTCTCGGTTTCACCCAGGGCCGGGATGCGGAATGGAACTTGTATGAGTTTTTCGAGGTAATTGCGGGCATAGTCACGCGGCCCGGTGCTGTCGGGCAGGTCTGGAAAGTGCTTGCGCACCGCGTATTCGATCATTGCCTCATCAGCAGCGACGACGAAGGCCGTTCGCGCGGTGAACACGAACAGCCGGATGGCTTCGAGCGTTTCAATGGCGGTGTCGGGCAGGCATCGATCAAGGTCGTCGATCAGGACAACGAGCTGCTTGATGCCTGCATCTTTCAGGAGCTGGTCGAATGCCTTGCGGAAGGCCTCCACTTCCTCCGGCACATTCTTGGACTCGCCCGGTTTCAGCGCGGCCTTCGCCTCGTCGATGACTGTCGAAAGGTTTTCTTTCGTGACGAGCTTGGCAGGGTCTGCCACTAGCGTTTCGAGCGAGCCGACGATGGCTCCGATTTGCTCGGGCGTCGGAATGCCGGTGAATGCGGTCAGGGCTAGACCCCCGGCCCGCTTGGCGACCTTCAGCCAGTCGATGCGACGGAAGACATCCTTGATAGCCACTGCCGCCTTTTTTAGCGCCGGGCGTTTTTCGATCAAGCCTGTGACGATTCCCTCGATCAAGGCGATTTTCGCGTCCTCGAAGCCTTGGAAGCGCCATCCATTGAACTTGAGGCACAGGACATCTTCCTGATCGGCGAAGCCAGCCTCGATCATTTCGAGCACGCTGGACTTTCCCGCACCCCAGTCGCCGTGCACGCCGATCGTCACCGGATGGTCGGGCTTCGCGCGAAGCAGCCCGATGATCGTGGTGGCAATGGCCTCGTTGTTCAGCAGATCAACTTTGGTTTCGTTATCGGTCAGGATCATTAGTCTCTTCCCCGTTCATACGCCAACGCCAGCCGCATCACTCCTCGGGCGCAATAGTGTGGCTATGCCTGCCCCCACGCAGCGGCGAAGTCGGTCATCGTCCAGATTTTTCAGGTCATCCTCGTTGCGAACACCGATGGACAACAATTCTAGACATTGGCCGCGTGTCAGCCGCACCGAAACCTTCGTGAGGGGTAGGGCGGTGGAGGGCAGCCCGAATTCGAGCCGCTGAAGAATCTCGTCCAAGCCCTTGAGGAAATCAGGTTGATCAGGGAAGAGCGTTGCGAGAATCTGATGCGCGGAGCGCAAGTGAAAGCGCGTCGCATCGGCAATGCCGATGATGTTTCCGTAGCCGATGGCCCCGCCAAATGGCGTGGTGGAGTAGCGCTTCTCCAGCACGTCAACGGGCGTTCCCTCGATCCAGTCATGAAGCAGCGCCGCGCGCTTGCAGCGAGCCCAGAACTCGATCTGGTCGCGACAATACCGCTGCAGCATTTGAGGCATCTGATGCCCGAAGCGCTGCGATGCCTCGCCAGCGCGCACGCTCTCCGATTGGCCCTTCTTCATGACTGGCGTGTAGATGGCGTCCAGTTCATCCAACACCTGCACCATCGCGAGGATGTGGCCGGGCGGCGTCTGCGCTACGTTCAGGTGTCCCATCAACTCGACCAGGCGCAAGCTCGACTCGAACGACAAGGACGAGGAGCCGCAGGCGCGCCCGAGCAGCGTCAAGTGAATGAGATCGCCTTCGCGCTCGGCCAGGCCCGCCTGCAGGAGGCGATCAACCAGCGTGGTTACGTCCCGCTCCACCATCGCGACCCATTGCGGATTCGCGCGCGACGCCGAATATCCTCCGAACGTGTTGACCAGCAACCCCGGAATCTCATCGGCGCGAACGCCGCGCACCTGGCTAAGCAAGCGCAACGTCCATGTCGGCAGGTCGCGCTGCTGGAAGGAGGACTTCACGTCCTCAGGAACGCCCAGCACGTAGCGCTGAAAAAGCTGCGCACGTTCCATTGGCGTTTCCGCCAAGATGATTGCCTTGCCAATCTCGTTGAAGCCCAGCCGTCCGGCACGACCCGCCATATTTTTGTACTCGGCCACGGTAAATTGCCGGCCGTCTTCACCGACGAACTCGTTCTCCGCGAGCACGACCGTGGATGCTGGCGTGTTGATGCCGGCCGCCAGGGTCGTTGTGGCAACCAGCGCGTGAATGCCACCCGTGGCGCTGCGATACCCTCTCTCAACGGCCTCACGCTCCGCCCGCAGCAAGTTGGTGTTGTGAAACGCGGTGCCCCCGCTTAGGCACTCCCGCAAGTCCTGTGAGGCGCCGGTCAGATCCTGGGTCGGCAGAACGTCGAGGATAGCGGTTGCTGGTGGCAGACCCAGTTCCTTGGCGAGATACTTCGCGCAACCTTGGGCTGGGCCACGCATGTTGCGAAAGATCAGCAGTTTCTCGCCCTGTCCCACCAGTTGCTGGGCAAGAGGCACGATCACGTCCTGGGAACTGGGTTTGTCCCGGCGCTGCACGATGCGATGCGAAGACAGCAAGGCCTCGGTCTTCGTGCTTCCATCGGCATCGACGTACTGGAATGTTCCGCGGCGGTCGAGCACGCCTTCGACCAACGGCACGGGCCGCTCGCGCGACAGTAGGAGCGGAACGCCGAGCCAGCGGTCGAAGCTGTTCAGGTTGCCGATGACCGCCGACAGGATCACGAGCTGTGGCTCGATACCCCGCTGGCGTGCCCGCAAGAGCAGCGAGAAGATCAGTTCGACCGTGATGCCGCGCTGCGGGTCGGTGATGAACTGCCCCTCATCTAGCACAACCAGGCCGAGCTGCGTCAGAAGCCGTGGCGAGCCGAGGGCGAGGTTAAGAAAGGTCTCGTAGGTGAAAAAGCCCAGGTCATAGCGCCCGGCCAGCACGGGCCCAATGCCGTCAGTGGCATCTCCACTGCACCGGGCTACCCGCAGTCCTGCCGCCGCATAGCGCTCGGTGAACTCCTCGAACTTTTCGTTGACCAGTGCGCGATAGGGCAAGAGGAACGCCGCCTTCTTGCCGGCGGTGACCGCCTGAATCGCCGCCACCTCGCCGACCATCGTCTTGCCTGAACTCGTCGGCGCAACCAGCAACAAGGAATTGCCGCTGAGTACGCCGAACTCGTTGACGGCCTTGAGCTGCAGCGTGTTGAGGCCTTGAGGAAAGTCTGCTGACCATCGCTCGACGATCTCGGGCGGAAAGCCGTGCGCGGAAAACTCCGCGAACGATCCGGACATCTGCTGCACGGCTTTGGCGGGAAAGGCTGCGGCGTAGTTGTCGCCGCGCTTGAGAACCGGGAACGTCAGGCCGCCCTGAACATTGCCTAGGAACACGGGAGTTTGCGTGACGCTGATGCGCTCGGCCTCAACCCGTGCCAATCGGATGATCTCGCCCGCGATCTCGGGGAAGCTGACCGATTCGCCGGCGTCGCCGGTCAGGGCCTCGATCACCGCATGTGTGAGTAGCCCGTGCCCCGTGCCCGGTTGCTCCCATGCGGATTCATTGGTTGCGCAGGCGGCCAAGAGGATGCGTCCCTCACCGTAAATGCCGGTGAGTGCCAACGCACTGCGCGGGCGAGCTGCCGTCTCCAGCACGCGCGCCGGCGCTTGACCGCTAAAGCAGCAGTCAAGGATACACAGGACTGCACGGGCCTTCGTTGCCTTGAAGGCATCCGCCAAACCGGCCATCGACAGGGCCGTTCCTGCGAGGTCACTCGCGTTCGTGTCGAACAGCACCAAGTTGCCATCGGGCGAGCCATGTCCGGCGAACGCGATGACCACCACGTCGTCCGCGCTCGCGGCAGCCAAGGTACCGAGCATGGTGCTTGAAACTTCCGTGTGTGTCGCGGCTTCGTCTACCAGCAGACGTGCACTCAGGCCTTCGATCGTATCGGTGAACAACGCCCACAACGCTGTCGCGTCGCGGCGCGCTCCGCTCAATTCGGGTATGGAGGTATCGAGATGCTTGTTGATGCCTACGAAGATTGCTTTGATCGCCATGCGTGTCCCCCTTATCCGATTCGCGCAAGCAGTTGTTCGATCACGTCGCCGGCTTGACGCTGCCGCAATGCCCGCGCTTCGCGTTGCTCGGGATCATCGCCTTCGCCCAGCTCGAACTTGGCAACCGACACGGGGCCATCCTTGCGATAGCCCTCCGTCTTCTCGTCGTTGGTGAAACGGCTACGCAGGATCGCTAGCGAAGCCTCGATGACGGCGCCATGCTTGCCAGCTCGTTCCTTGCGGAAGGCTTCGGCCACGGCGTCCATGCCTTCGGGCGCGTGCTCGATGCAATAGATCAGATCGTGCGCGTCTTTACGCTCGAATCGCTGATCGAACGCGAAGGACTTCAGGCAGGTGAAGCTGACGAGATTGGCATGCTTGATCTTCTCGGTGGCGACGCCGTTGCCGCCGAGCAGCTCCGCCTGGATTTCGGTGACCTGATGCAGGTCGAAGACGATCGACGAATGTGGGATGTTCAGGGCCGAGATCGTCCCCTCGGTCGGCAGGGGCTGTACCTTGCCGCCGGCGAGATCCGGCGCGTCCGCCAGTAGTTCCAGGACCATCAGCGCACCGTGTTCGGTACGGGTCTGCCAACGCCACGAGAGTTTCTTCCCGGCTTCGTTCTCTGCGCGCTCGAAGCCCATCTTCTTGAGATTGTCCTCCAGCGTGTGATACGCCTCGGTGTCGGCCAGGATTTGCAGGTCGATCACTATGTCCACGTCCAGCGTGCCTGCGTGCGCCGGAACCACAGGCGGCCGCGCGGCGACGAGATACCGTGGTGTGAGTCCACCGACCAGGTAGACCGAGTCCTTCCACGGCCCGAGACCGCGCAGCAGCGTCACGAGGACACGTTCGCAGTCCACCGTGTACTGGTCGCTATAACCGTCGAACGTTGCGGGCTTGGCCATCAGAAGCCGATCCTTTCTTTGCGGAAGTGCTCGGCCATTTCCTTGGAGCGGCCTTCGCCGCGCAGCAGATCGAGATAGATTTGGATTGGGCTAGCCAGCCATAGGCCATCCATCTGCTCGCGAAACAACAGCTCACCCGGAGACTTGGCTTCGATGACGCCCAAGTTAGCGCCTTCGTTGACGACATGTGCATCCAAGTCGCCGATCGCGGCATCGGCGTTCACCCCGATCAGTACCCGCACGCGCACCTGGGAGACGTTGGAAAGGAACGGCGCATAGCGTTGCGCGGCGGCCTCGTGGCTGACCTCGTACTGGACGTCGTGCGCGTCGAAGGCACGGCCGATCCGCACCGCCAGCGCGTCGGCCTTTGTGCCTGGCACGTAGTACCGGCGCAGGGCTGGCGGACGAATGGTGGCGAGTTGCTTGGCCCAGGTGTCCAGCAAGGCCGCCGGCTCGCGAAGGTGGCGCTCCTTGCTTGGGCCTTGCCCACGCGACTCCAGCCAGTCGAAGCGCTCCAGCTCGGTTAGCACCTGCGAGGCGGTGGCAGGCGACACCATCGCCTGCTGTGCCAGCTCTGTGACGCCAAACCAGTTCTGATGCCGCACCAACAGGGCGTGAAGCACTTGGGCGCGCCGCCCAGTAAACAGCGTCCGCACCGACTTCGTCAGCGCCTTGGGTGGCGGTCTATCGATATAGAGATAGGCGCCGGGTGCAGGTAGATATAGGCTGCCGCCGCTGTCGTAGTAGCCGACGCGCTCGCTTCTCAGCAGTTCTTTTGCGCCGGGGGAGATGGACTCTGCTACGAGAAGCGCCAAGGGTTCGTCCCCGTGCTCAGTTTGCCTCCTGTGGCTTGACGCCCGAAGCTGCCAGATCACTTGGCGGACATCTCGCGGAAAGACGGCTTTCTTGGCTTCGAGCAGTAAGACGAAGGATTTGCCGGCGACGTGCAGATCGACCTGGGCATCGTATCCACGGTCGCCGTGCTTCCCAGTGGGCTCCCTATGGTCGAGGTCTGCCTGTACCTCCGGAAGCTCGCGCAAAGCCTCGATGAAGCGCGCGATCAACTGTTGTTCGGTCAGGGACGAGGACTCAAGCATAAGGCACGGATGGTTCGTTCACTGTTCAGTAAATATCGGCACTATACCGAATATTCGGCGTAATTACAATTTTTGCTGCGCAGTAAAAATGGGTGCCGCCTGTACTCGGGCTGAAGATTCAGTGGGCGTCCCGGCGTTCCACCGTCAGGTTCGCGGGCTACGCCCCGCGCCTCGGGCCGAGTCGCAGCCATCCGGCTTTGCCCCGACGCCATCGGCCACTGCGGGCCTGCGCGCCTCGCTTGCCTGCGGATAGCTGCGAGGGGGAGGGCGGTCTTGCTGTTTCCTTCAACGTACCACGGCGTTCTCGCCGTCAAGGGCGGCGCGCCGATGGCGCTGGCGTCCTAGCGGCCGGCTTCGCCCCCTGACTGCTGCGCTGCGTCGTGCTGACGACGGTTCCGGGCAATTCCGCCCGTGCAACCGGAGATCGCCATGAGCGCACTCATCACCGACGAACAACGCTTCCTGCTGCTGGCCAACGGCCGTGAATCCCTCTCCAGAACCCAGACTTCGATCCGGCGCCCGTGGTCAAGCTGTTCACGCCGGATGCCGGCGCAACCTGGCTGCTAACCGAGATCGACCCGGACGATCACGACCATGCCTTTGGCCTGTGCGACCTGGGCCTGGGAATGCCCGAACTCGGTTGGGTTAGCCTGCAGGAACTGGCGACCGTTCGCGGGCGGCTCGGCTTGCCGATCGAGCGCGATTTGCACTTCCGCGCGGAGAAACGCTTGAGTGCCTATGCGCGCGATGCGCGGCGCGCCGGGCAGATCATCGTGTGATCAGAGCAAGCGCGCCGCCCTTCGGGCGGCGCGCGTTTTATGCTGTGTCCATACCAGCGACAAACAGCGGACTTCAATCGGACGCTTTCAATTGCCGACACTGAACCTCGCTGTTATGCGCCACTGCCGAATATCTCATTAAATGTCGAGTGGTTAATAAACTCATCCGTAGCCGGAACCGAGTAATTTGGCACGGTCGAGACATAACCGCAGAATGTTCCGAAAGTTGGATCTCTCCCTAATGCGCCAGGCGAAGTGACATCTGATTTGTAGACGACGGCCGCGCTAGGATCTATGAAGCCGGTGACGACAAAACAACTTGCCACAAGCTCAGAGCAGAAGTAACTACCTTTCTCGACTGGTGCAGGAGCGTAGGTTCCGTTGAAGTACGCATGGAGCTGGTCGGTAAGCGATAGCTGGTGAACCTCACTTCTTTTCTTGAAAGTTACTACGTCGCGCAAGTTGTATTTCGCTCCAGACGCCACGATGGAATCTATAAAAGCGTTCACGGCTCGCACGCGCTCTGGAGGTTGCCACGCATCAGGTTGACGGAACACCGCGACATGATCGTAGCGTTTGATGAGGTCTTCAATCTCAACCTTGGACACGCCACCTAAAACCGTTGCCTCTGCCGCAGTGCCGGAGCTAATGCAAATCGCGGCGTGCGTGTATTCGCTGTTTGTTACTCGGGTGATGCCTTTGCCAACCGGGTCGATTTTTGCATCTTTGTAGCAAAGCAGAACATCGCCTGCATGAAGCTCACTGGCGAGCATCATCTTCATTTTTCCTCCTTCATCGAGTGCAAGTCGCACATATCAAGCGTAGAGAATAAACGAATAACTTGTGCGTCCCCGCTTCGCGGATCGCGCTGCTCCAGGTTCGCTATCCGCTTATCCCTGACGGGACTGGCATTCGCCAGCCTTCCACATCGCTGACGCCTACGGCCCGGATTCCCCGATCCGGGCCTGCGCGCTTCGCTTGCGAGCGGTCTGCACGTTGAAGCGGCCGTTGCCTGTCCAGCCGTCTCCCCTGACTTCATCCCCTTGTCCGCGACTGTAGCCCGCGTCCATGTGCCGTCAAGGCGCGCAGGGCCGTGTCCTCGGCTGCGCCTGTGGGCCGCACCAACCCTGCACTTTCCTCCTTGACGGCCCCCGTCCGCGCGCTCCTGACCGTCGCGGGCGATGAACTCAGGAAAGACGGTGGCAACAGAGCCAACCGGGTTCTTCGTGCCAACCGCACAGAACAGCCGAAAGGCTGGGCTCCGAATCTTGGAATCTGGTGTGCGGCTTGAACAGCAAACCCTTTTCGTCAGGAGAAAGACCATGCAACTCGCGTCCCGTTTCGCTTCCCGTTCCCCGGTGCTGCGTTCCGACTATCCGCTGTCGGATGACCAGATTCGCGCCGTCGTGCCTTCCATCTTCGCGGACGCCCCGCACGAAAGCCGTTCCGAGCGGTACAGCTACATCCCCACCGCGAGCGTGCTGCAAGAACTGCGCGGCGAAGGCTTCGAGCCTTTCATGGTGTGCCAGACCCGCGTGCGTGCCGACGACCGCCGCGACTACACCAAGCACATGATCCGTTTGCGCCATGCCAGTCAGATCAACGGCCGCGAAGCCAACGAAATCATCCTGCTGAACTCGCATGACGGCACGAGCAGCTATCAGATGCTGGCCGGGATGTTCCGGTTCGTGTGCAGTAATGGCCTTGTCTGCGGCGACACCGTGGCGGACGTGCGCGTACCCCACAAGGGCGACGTAGCCGGGCAGGTCATCGAAGGCGCTTACGAAGTCCTGCGCGGCTTCGACCGCGCGCAGGCATCCCGCGATGTCATGCAGTCCATCACGCTGAACAACGGCGAGGCGGAAGTGTTCGCTCGCGCTGCACTGGCGTTGAAGTACGACGAAGCAACGCCGGCGCCCATCACGGAATCGCAAGTCCTGATGCCGCGCCGCCACGACGACAGTCGCCGCGACCTGTGGAGCGTGTTCAACCGCACGCAGGAAAACCTCATCAAAGGCGGCCTGTCCGCTCGCGCCGCGAACGGTCGCCGCCAGACCACCCGCCCGGTGCAGGGCATCGACAACGGCATTCGCCTGAATCGCGCCCTGTGGCTGCTGGCCGATGGCCTGCGCCAGTTGAAAGCCTGATTCCCACGCGGCAGGGGCAGGCAGCAGCCCTTGCCGCTTCTCTCGCTGCTGCATCTCAACCGCTAGGAGTTGTCACCATGAACGCCGTTACTAAAACCGAAGCCATCGCACTCGAAACCGCCGCGCCGCTGGAAGTGGCCGACCCGACCAAGAACCTGATTCTGGTTACGCTGTCGCAGTTGTTGCCGCGCCGTTCCAAGCGCAACGTCCGCACGACCCCGCGCCAGTTCATCCCCGAACTGGCCGCGAGCATCGCCCGCGTCGGCCTGCTGCAAAACCTCATCGTCATTCTGTCCGCCGATGGCGAGCAATACGAAGTCGTCGCAGGCGACCGCCGCCTGACCGCGTTGAAGCTGTTGGCGAAGAAGAAGCGCATCGCTGCCGACTGCGAAGTGCCGTGCCTGCTGGTGGCAGACGCTTCGGCGCGTACCGTCAGCCTCGCCGAGAACGTGCAGCGCGAGAATATGCACCCCGCTGACCAGTTCGCGGCCTTCGCCGCGCTGGTCAAGGAAGGCCGTCCCATCGAAGACATTGCCGCCGACTTCGGCGTGTCCCCGCTGGTGGTGCAGCGCCGTCTCAAGCTCGCCAACGTCTCGCCGCGCCTGCTGGCCGACTACCGCGCCGGAGCCGCCACGCTGGAACAGTTGATGGCCTTGACTATTACCGACGACCACGCCGCACAGGAGGCCGCGTACTACGGTGCGCCCGAATGGCAGCGCGGCGCATCCGCGCTGCGCGACCGCCTGGCCGAGCGCGAAATCACCGCCACGCATCCGCTGGTGCGTTTCGTCGGGCTGGACGCCTACACGCAGGCCGGCGGCGGCATCCGCCGCGACCTGTTCGCGGAAGGCGATGCCGGAACCTACCTGACCGACGCCGCGCTGCTGGAAACACTGCTGCGTGGCAGGCTGGATGCGCAGGCCGAGGACGTGCGCGCCGAGGGCTGGGCGTGGGTGGAAGCCGTGCCGAACATGAGCCACGCCGAACGCCAGATGTTCCAGAACGCTCCGCGCCATCGGCGCGAGCCGACCTCCCGCGAAGCCCGCCGCATCGCCTCGCTGCAAAACCGCCTCGACAAGCTCGACGCCGAACTCGAAGAAGCCTACGACGCCGAGGACGAGGGCAGGACCGAGGCACTGGAACCGCGCCGCGAGCAGGTGGCGGAGGAACTGCAAGCCATCGAAGAATCCTTGCAGGGCTATGCGCCGGACGTGCGCGCCGTGGCCGGTGCCATCGTCACGCTCGACCGCGAAGGCGAAGTCGTGATTCATCGCGGGCTGCTGCGCGAGGCCGAGGCAAAGGAGCTGCGGACGCTGGAAAAGCTCCGGCAGGGTTTCAGCGCAGGGGAGGGCGTGAACGGCGAGGCGGGCGACGAGGATGCCGAAGCGCCCAAGGCTGCGAGCCTGTCTGATCGGCTGGCGCAGCGGCTGAGCGCGTACCGGACCGCCGCGCTGCAAATCGAAGTAGCCCGGCATCCTCAGGTGGCGCTCGCCGCGCTCGTGCATGGCATGGTGCAGGCTGTCTTGCAGCCGCATACCTACGGCGATGGCTTGCCGCTTAGCGTGAGCCTGAAAGTGCGGGACCGGCTGGAAGCCATGGCTCCGGACGTGCCGGAATCGCCCGCCGCCGTGGCGCTGCGCGAATTGCAGGAAGTCGCGGGCGAAGCCTTGCCGCAGGACAGCGCCGAACTGTTCGCTGCATTGCAGGCGAAGTCGCAAGACGAGCTGGTGCGCCTGCTGGCCGTGTGCGTGGCGTCCACGGTGGACGTGGTGACGCCGCGCGCCACGCAGCAGCCCGGTGCGGAACTGGCGGAGGCCGTGGGGCTGGACATGGCCGCATGGTGGAAGCCGACCGCCGAGGGCTATTTTCGCCACATCGCCAAGACCGCGATTCTGGACGCCGTGAACCAGTACGCCCCGGCGCACGTCACCCGCCTGTCGAAGTTGAAGAAGGCCGACATTGCCAGCGAAGCGGAACGGCTAGCGGATGGCACCGGCTGGATGCCAGCGGTGTTCCAGGTCGACCACCACACCGAACCGGAAGACGTGCCGGAGGTGGCAGACGACGCGGATACACCTGAAGATGCGGCCGATGTGGAGGAAGTGCACACGCTGGCCGCGTGAGGCAGCAGCGTAGCCCCGGCGCATCGCGCCGGGGTTTTCACTCAAACCGGGCGCGGCAGGTTGCCGCGCCCGGTTTCAACGTCCACCGCAAAACCAAAATCGCCCCGTCGCCGCCTTCCACTAGGCGGCGACGGGGCGGGCGCGCAATGTATTTCGCGCGGCACGGCCAGCGGCGCCCGCTGGCGCGGGCAAGATTTCGACGGCGCCCCGCCGCAAGGGGCGGGGTTTGTGGGGCTACGCCCCGGCTTGCTGCCGTAGGTTGTGCAAAAGCCTGCCGTCCTCGACGCTGATGGCTCGTCGCCTGTACGTCACGAAGGTCGGTTCTCCGACACGCCGCCCGGCCGCGCTTATGGAGTTTCCATGCCACGCCTCAAGTACGAAGGCCGCCTGCTCGCGGCAAGGGGCGTTCTGGCCTTGTCGCTGGAGAGTTGGCCTTGTCCGCGGCAGGGCGCAAGCCGGAGAAGCCGTCACGCGGAGACACCGAGTCAGCCACATCTCCTTCCGGGAGCGGGCGGCCCGTGCGTCCTTGGCTTGTCGTGAATCCTGGCGAGGGCACGGCTACGCCTTGGGCTTCATGGCCGCAACCTTTTAGCGAAAACAATTTCCCCGCCGCTGCGCGGCTTCCTCGCGGAACAAATTCTTTTCGCTTCCAGGTTCTCCACGTTGTTGCGACCGCTGCGCGGTGCGGCCCGCCCATCCCCCGCCGGCCGGTTCACAACAAGGACGCACTGGCGCGACCTTGTTCAACCCGAACGGAGAAACATCATGGCTAACATCGGCACCTTCACCGCAGAGAAAGACGGCTTCACCGGCACGCTTCGCACCCTGATGCTCAACGTCAAGGTCAAGCTGATTCCCAACGACAAGGGCGACAACGAGAAAGCCCCGGACTACCGCCTGCAGGCGGCCGGCCACGACATCGGCGCGGCGTGGAAGAAAACCAGCGAGGCCAAGCGGGAATACCTGTCCGTGACCCTCGACGATCCTTCATTCCCGGCGACGGTCTACGCCCGCCTGATCGAGAACGAGGACGGCACGTACGACCTGATCTGGTCGCGCAGCAGGCCGCAGCAGGCGGGCTGATCGCAGCCACAAAGCCCCGCGCACTGCGGCGGGGCTTTCCTATGATGGAACTTCCGGCGGCTTGGACCCGCCCTGGACGACCTCAATCGTCATAGACATTGAAATTTGAGGCACACCTCCCGGCGATGGAGGCGACTGAATATCGTGTGCAGGGAAGAAGGTCGCTACATCGCGATAGATAGCGTCGATCAACCGAAACAGAGCAACGAACGACATTGTAAGACTGCGGAGTCTCATGCCCTCACCATCGTCTGACAGCGTCACGAGGATTGGGCCATCGCCGGTTTGGCCTGCGGCGATCTGAGAATGCATGTGTTCCTGTTGCCTGCGAAAAGCGTTTAGGGATTGTCGCTCGTCATCTAACGCGAGAACAAATGCCGATGGCATTTCTCCCTTGTCTGCCAAAGCCCGGATGCACGCTACCGCTTTTTCCAGCGATGTAATGCAGTCTTCCATAGCAAACGCGAAGTCGAACACGGGCAAAAGTCGGCCTTTTTCCATCTCGGCAGAAGATCGTTTGCCTTCATTTATCTGCGCAAGTATTAACGATCGTGCATCGTTGTAGTGACGGGCCGTTTTGACAAGGCAATGCACCAGCCACGAACGCCACTTTCTTTTTTCGACCGAAACATCTGGCTCGAGCATGAACATGCCTACAAGCATGGCGTGCGAGCGAAGACCCTCAATGTTCAGGTGAAGCGGCGGCATGCCGCAATGTGTCGGTATGGCCATAGGGCGTTTCAACGGCCAGCTAGACCGCGATCATGAGTTCTCGATTTTCGATGCCGCAACGATTTCCTTCAGCTCCCGCTGGATTTGCGCAAGGAGCTGATCGGCATTGAGCGGGTCGCGCCCTGCGTATGCCAATGTCAAAAGCGTGAGTGGATGCACTTCCATGACCTCGCACAACTCGGTCAGCTTGTGCATGGTCGGATTTTTCTGATCGCGCTCCAGCGAACTCATATAGGTACGGCTGGATACGTCAGAGAACGCTTCCTGGCTTAAGCCACGCGCCTTCCTGACCATCCGTATCGCCGTCGCCAAAGAGGGTTTCGCTGCCACCTATGGTTTCCCCTAGAAAACCAAGATGACATCTCATTGCACTCTATAGGGCTACAATCTATAGTGTTCATTTGGCGGTGCTGATTTCCATATTCGTGCCTTTACGGAAATCCGCATCCGCGGATTCAAGCTGAACCAGAGAGTCACATTCGTGCCTTTCCTGACCTGCACAATTCCACTTTTACGCTTCCGTGGCTGTACGGATTCGACGGCTTGCGTCTTCATGCTTTCACAAGAAAGCACGCATCCGCTTCGTCAGTTCCGTGCTTCTCAAGAGAAGCGCATCCTTGCATTGTCGGATTCGTGGGATAGCCGCCCATGACCCAGCCGCTCGTCACCGCAGAACAGCGCGCGCAGCTGCTCGCCGCCGGTACAGTGCGTGCTGCGGGGCAGGACATTGACCCGCTGCCGGTGGTGCGGCTGTTCACGCCGGACGCGCATGCGACCTGGTTGCTGGCTTCGCTCGATCCCGCCGATGGCGATACCGCTTGGGGACTGATTGACCTTGGTATCGGGATGCCGGCGCTCGGGACGGTCAAGCTGTCCGACTTGGCCGGCATCGTCGGGCCGCAGCTACGGCCTGTCTTGCGCGACCTCTATTTCCACGCCGCACGGCCACTATCGGAGTACGTCAGGCTGGCGCAGCGTGATGGCTCCATTCCCGACTAATCGGGGCGTATTGTGTCTTTCTCAGTCTAGTTCAAGACGGTTACGGTCTGGATCGGCGTTTCGGCACCAAGCAGGTGCGACCGTGACCGAAAGAGACATGATGCGCGCCGCGGCTTGCGGCAAGGTGCCCGGTGCTGCGCGCCGTTTCCGTGCGGCGCAGCCGTCGCATTCGGACGACCCTTGCAAGGCATCGGAGCTGATCGGTCTTGACACCCCTTGTTACAGCTTGAGTCTACGTCCACTGGATGGCGCTCTGATGTTGTAGCTCCTGTGTTCGACGCCGTAGCGACGTTCCTGTTGAACGGGAGGTCGAATCATGGCTGATCGAAGTGCCGAAGCCTGGTATCCCACTGCCGCGTACCTGTATGTGCTGCATCTGGACGGCCCCTCCTTGGCGTGGGAGTACCTGCGCCGCCATCCCGACTACCGGCGCGACTGGCGGCGCTGTCGCCACCCGCCGGGCGCGGCGCACGCCTGGGGCTTGCGCCTGCTGGAAGACCCGGCACTGGATGCGCGTGACGCGCATCCAGACTGGTTTCCCGATCCTGTCGGCATGCTTCAGCTCTACCCGGATGCTGACCCGCCGCCGCATGCGGACGCCTTCGCGTTCTGGCGCATCCCCGGTCACAAACACCTGATCCACGATGGCAAGCGCCTGGTGCTGACGGCGCGCTGGCCCGGCTGCTGCGTGCGGCTCGCACTGTCACCGGGCCTGGCCGATGGCATGGCCTACCTGTATGCCGTCCGCGCGTGCGCCGAACCCTGCACGCACTACCGCACGATCATGGCCGAGCTGGACAAGCTGGCGACGGTGGACGAGGCCGCGCCTGCGGCGGCGGCCCGCTCTCGGCCCACGTCGGCCGCGCTGCTGGAATTGCACACCCTGCAGGCGCTCGACGCGACCCTTGCGGGCGTGTCCTTGCGCGAAACAGCCGCAGGGTTGTTCGGCGCCGAGGCCGTGGCCACCGGCTGGTACACGGACGGCGGCCTGCGCTCGCGCGTGCGCCGCCTGGTACGGCGTGGCCAATCGCTGATGCGCGGCGGCTACCGCCGCCTTGCACAGCTCGAATGACCCGGGGAGGGTCGTTTCGTCCACGGTGCAAAACGACCCTCAGCAGGACGCGCCGCTTTCCCAAGACTGCCTCCATCCGGTCGCGCTGTGTGGCCGGGCGTTCCTGACCGATGGAGGTTCATCCGATGCGACCCGCACCCTTGCGGCCTGCTGCCGCTGCCGCCACCACGCCGCCGCAACCCCAACGCTACCTCACCAACGACGAAGCCGCCGAGTACCTGCGGCTGTCGCCGCGCACGCTCGAAAAGCAGCGCGTGATCGGTGGCGGACCGAAGTTCCGCAAATTCGGTCGCCGCGTCATGTACGCGGTGGCTGACCTCGACGCCTGGGCCGACCAGCGCAGTTTCGAGGCCACGTCCGACCCCGAGTATGCCGAGCACCATTCGGCCGACAGTCGTGTGCGCTGATCGGCGGCTCGCCGGTGGCCATCGCCATGTCCAGCCCATCGCGGGAGCGGGAACAGCTCGACCTGTTCCGCGCCTTGCCGGGCGACATGGCGCCGCGCGATGCCCAGGACCTGATGGCGTATCCATTCTTCTCGCTGGCGAAGTCGCGGCGCACGGCGCCGATCGACTTCCGCAGCGGCAACGTCACCATCCGCGTGGAGGGCACGCAGGAACACGGCATCGCCACGATTTGGGATGCGGACGTACTGATTTGGGCGGCCTCGCAGATCGTCGAAGCGCGCGACGCGGGCTTGCGCCCGTCGCGCCTGATGCACGCCACGCCCTACGAGATCCTGCGTTTCATCGGCCGTGGGGTGTCGCTGCGCGACTACCAGCGCCTCAAGGCCGCGCTCGACCGGCTGCAATCGACCACCGTGGCGACGTCCATCCGCGAGACGACCGGGCGGCGCCTGCATCGCTTCTCGTGGATCAACGAATGGAAGGAGCTGGCCGACGCCCGCGGTACGCCGCTGGGCATCGAGCTAATCCTGCCGGATTGGTTCTACGCGGGCGTACTGGACGCCGCGCTGGTGCTGACCATCGACCCGGCGTATTTCCGGCTGACCGGCGGCATCGAGCGATGGCTGTACCGCCTGGTGCGCAAGCACGGCGGCAAGCAGCCAGGCGGTTGGCAATTCGACTTTCGGCACCTGCACCGCAAGTCGGGCAGCACGGCCAAGCCCTACGACTTCGCCTGCGACCTGCGCGCTCTGGTGGCGCGGCAGTCCATGCCGGGCTACGTCCTGGGCATCGTGCGCATGCCCGAGGACGGGGCCGAGTTGCTGACCTTCCGGCCCGTGCCGCAGACGGCACGGGGATAACTGCGGGAAAACGTGTGGACGGCCTCGTGCTATCAGGCGTGCCGGGTATCGTGCTATCGGGCGTGTCCCTATCGTGCCATCAGGCGTGCGAAATCGCCGCAAAGCCAATAACGGCGAGGGTTTCGGCGCTCTCTAACTTCCCTAACTCTAAATCTCTAACTTTTGAAAAGAGCGCGCCGTTTCGGTGGACAACCACGAAACGGCACGGCCGAGCCGGCTTTCCAACACGGAGGGCCGCGTCATGATCGTCGCGCTGCTCAACCAGAAAGGCGGCGTCGGCAAGACCACGCTCGCCACCCACATCGCGGGTGAACTCGCGCTGCGCGGTCAGCACGTCGTCCTGCTGGACGCCGACCCGCAGGGTTCTTCGCTGGACTGGACGCAACGGCGTGCCCAGCAGGGCTTGCCGCGCTTGTTCAGCGCCGTGGGCCTCGCCCGCGAAACGCTGCACCAGGAAGCGCCGGAGCTGGCCCGCCGTGCCGATCACGTCATCATCGACGGCCCGCCGCGCATCGCCGCCTTGGCGCGTTCCGCGCTGCTGGCGGCCGAGCGCGTACTGATCCCGGTGCAGCCGAGTCCCTATGACGTGTGGGCCAGCGCCGAGATGGTGATGCTCATCCGCGAGGCGCAGGTGTTCCGGCCGCAGCTAGCAGCGGCCTTCGTCATCAACCGACGCATCAGCACCACCATCATCGGCCGCGAAGCACGGCAGTCGCTCGCCGAACAGCCGCTGCCGGCGCTGCACGCCGAGGTGCGCCAGCGCATCGTGTTCGCCGACAGCGTGGCCGCTGGCCGGCTTGCACGCGAGACGGCACCGGACAGCGCCGCCGCACGCGAGATTGCCGCGCTGACTGACGAGCTGCTGCGGTGGCCGACATGAGCCAGCGCAACGGCAAACGCGTCGGCATCGGCGCACGTCCGCCCGCGAACCCGCACGCCGAGGCGTGGATTCGCCAGGGCGACGCCGACGGCCTCCAGAAAGGCGATCTCTACACCGCGCGCCTGACCCTCGACATCACGCCTGCGATGCGCGCCCGCATCAAGGTGTCGGCGTTCACCCAGGGTGTGACCGTCGCCGAACTGCTGCGCGCTTTGCTGGAACGCGAGTTTCCGGAGACGACCCCATGAACGCGCAATTCTCGACGGTCACGGCTGCGCCGCCGCCATCGCTCGCGGTGCTCGCCGGCCAGGCCGGCGCCGCGCCGCTGACCCGCGTATCGCTCGCCTACGTCGAGCAGCGCATCGACCTCTACCTGCGCTTTGGCGAACCGGCGCGCACCGTCCGCCTCGATCGCTGGCGGCGCGTCGCGGTGTTCCTGCCCGGTGCCGTGTTCTGTCGCATCCGCTGGCAGGCCAACGACTACGGCACCATCCGCTGGCAGCTCATGGTGATGCAGGCGTGCACGCCGCTGGACGCGGCTCAGCGCATCCCCGGCGTGCTGCCCGGCGCGTGCCTGCTGCTACACGCCGAAGGCGAACCCCCCGTGCGCGCCGTGCTGGCGCAGCTCGACGCCATTGAGGCGCAAGGCATCGCGCCTGCCGACGTGTCGCCCGCGTACTGGCGAACGCTCGGCAACCGTCTCGCCGCGCGCCTGCCGCTGCCGGCATACACCGCCGAGCGGCACGCCGCTTGGCGGGCCGGGAGGATGCTGTCATGACCACGCTTTCCACGTCCGGTACTGTGCCACGTCCTCGCTCGCGCCTGCGCGCTTGCCTCGTGCTTGGCGGCGTATCCGCCTGCGGCCTCGCTGCGCTGGCCTGGGTGTCCTTCCTGCCTGACGATATGCGGCCGCTGCCGCGCCTGACCTACAACCCGTCCGACAGCGTGGCGGTCGGCTGGTATCGCGTCGAGCCACTCTATCACCGGGCCCCTCCGTTGGCCGTAGACAGCATCGTGCTCGTCCCGCTGCCGGCCGAAGCCGCCGCGCTGGCTGCACGGCGCGGCTACCTGCCGACGCACGTGCCGTTGCTCAAGCGCGTGGGTGCGGTCGCGCCGCAGGAGGTGTGCATCGTCGGTCGTAGCGTGCGCATCGACGGTGTGCCAGCCGCCACCGCGCTTCCCGCCGACCGGCTGGGCCGGCCGCTGCCGTCGTGGACGCAATGCCGTCGCCTTGAACCCGGCGAGCTGTTCCTGTTGAGCACGACCAACCCAGCATCGTTCGACAGCCGGTATTTCGGCCCGGTCGGTGCATCCACCGTGCTCGGCATCGCGCATCCGGTCTGGCTGGAGACACGCCGATGATGGCCGCCGATTCGCTGCGCTTCATCGTGCCATCCGGCGTGTCGTCCTGCTGGCCGTCGCCGTGTCGCCGCGCGTGTCGTGCGAGCGCATCCGCGTCGCACGTCGCGCAACATCCGGCGCCGCTTTCCCACGTGCAGGCGTCTTGCCTCGAACGCGCCCGGCCGGTGGCCGTGGCCGCGTTCGCCGGCGCGCTGGCTGCAAGCAGCGCCGCGCCGCCGGGCCGTCCACGCCCTGAGCGACAGCGCAGGGCAAAGGCGGAAGGCAAGATAAAAGGTCGCGGCACATGGCCGCTTGAAAACCTTGTCTGCACATGGGGGGGGCGCGGCACGCGCCACGGGGCGGCAGCGTGCCGCGAAGGTGCGCAATGCCGCATCGGTATTGGCGAAGTCGCGTGCTTTGTCCGCTGGACTGCGCCGGCGTTGGATGGGGCCATACCATGAGCCAGCGCGACGACGACCGATTTCGCGTCCGGCCTGGCGCTCCGAAGCAGCGAGGCGATGCCTACGTCAACAAGGTTCTGCGGCAAGCCAACAAGGCCGGCGCGAAGCTTGGCAAGGCGGCAGGCAAGGTCAGCCAGCGACCCGGTTCCCGGCTGGGCCGCGGCCACGTTGCGGCGCGCTTCGCAGGCCGGGGACTTGGGGCCAACGCCCGGCGCGTGACGATCAAGGCGCGGCTGGTCAATCTGGCGCAGGCCGGGCCGCGCTCGACCGCCGCGCACCTGCGCTACATCGAGCGGGAAGGCGTCGATCGCCAGGGCGGGCCGGGCCACGCCTACGGGCCGACGACCGACGAGGCGGACACCAAGGCGTTCGAGGAACGCGGGCGCGAGGATCGGCACCAGTTCCGGTTCATCGTCTCGCCGGAGGATGCCGAACAGATCGACGATTTGCGTACCTACACCCGGCACCTGATGGCGCGCATGGAGGCCGACCTGGGGACGCGGCTGGAATGGGTGGCCGTCGATCACTGGAATACCGACAACCCGCACACGCACGTCGTCCTGCGCGGCAAGGACGACACCAGCAAAGACCTCATCGTTTCCCGCGACTACATCGCCGAGGGGATGCGCCGGCGGGCGTCGGAATTGGCGACTGAATGGCTGGGGCCACGCACCGAACTGGAGCTGCAGCGCGCCATGCAGCGCGAAGTCGATCAAGAGCGGTGGACGGGCCTGGATCGCACCTTGCAGCGCGAGACCGGTGACGATGGCCTGGTGCGCGTCGAACGCTTCGCCGAACCTAGGTTGCAAGGCCAGCGGCAAGTGCTGATCGGCCGCCTGCAACATCTGCAGCGAATGGGCCTGGCGTCCGAGCCTCGGCCCGGCACGTGGGCCGTCCATGCCGACGCCGAACTGACCCTGCGGGCGATGGGCGAACGTGGCGACATCATCCGAACGATGCAGCGGGCCATGAGCGGCAAGCAGCGTGAATTAACTGTATTCCAGTCTGGCGAGGGTGGCCGCGCCGTCGTTGGCCGTGTCGTCGGCAAGGGGCTGGCCGACGAACTGTACGACAAGGGCTATCTGATCGTGGATGGCACGGACGGCAAGGCGCACTATATCGCGCTGCCACCGCGCGCCGAACTGGAGAAGTATCCGACCGGGGCCGTGGTGGAAGTGAAAGGGGCGGCCGACGTGCGCGCGGCTGACCGCAACATCGCCGCGCTGGCTGTTGATGGCGTGTATCGCACCGATCATCACCTGGCCGTCGCCCAAGGTCAGGCGACGCCCGAGCGCGATCCGCGCGAAGTGGTGGCCGCCCATGTGCGCCGGCTCGAAGCTTTGCGCCGCGTCGGCATCGTGGAGCGCGAGGCCGAAGGCGTCTGGCGCCTGCCCGACGACCTGGCCGAGCAAGGTCGCCAGTACGACGCGCAACGCCTTGGTGGCGGCGTGATGGTGGAGTTGAAATCGCACCTACCCATCGAGCGACAGACCCGCGTGATCGGAGCCACGTGGCTCGACCAGCAGTTGATTGGCGGCGGCAAAGGCCTGGGCGACCTTGGCTTTGGGGCCGAGGTCAAGGACGCGCTGCGCCAGCGAGCCGAGTTCCTGGCCGAACAGGGACTGGCCGAGCGTCGCGGGCAGCGTGTCGTTCTCGCGCGCAACCTGTTGGCAACGCTGCGCCGGCGCGAATTGGCGCAGGCTGCCAAGGACATTACCGCCACAACCGGTCTGGAACATCGCCCCGTCGCCGAGGGGCAGCGCGTGGCCGGCATCTACCGGCGCTCCGTCATGCTCGCCAGCGGGCGCTACGCGATGCTCGATGATGGTATGGGGTTCTCGCTCGTGCCGTGGAAGCCGGTGATCGAACAGCGGTTGGGGCAGCAGCTCACCGCTACGGTGCGAGCCGGCGGAGTGTCGTGGGAGGTTGGGCGACAACGTGGCCTGGAAATTTAGGCGCGCATCTTCCACGGCGCTTCTCAAAGGTTCGGCCATTAGCCAGTCGGATACCAGAGCAATGCCTGGCCGGCCAGCGCCGCATCCAAGAAAGCGTCACTTAACTGGGAATTTTGTGGGCTTGCCGCGTTACTCCGGCGCGCTGCCGCTTCGAACCGCGACCCAGCGTTAGCGCGTAGCCCGGAATACAACGCCAGAACGTTGCCGTAGCCAGCGATTCAGGGGCGTGGAGTAGCCGCGGGACACCAGCGCGCCCAGCAGGCATGATCCGGCGAAATAGGCCAGCAGCAACCCAAGCCTGGCGTCGCTTAGGAGCTGCGCCGGTGGCAGCCAGGTGCGCAGCAGGCCCAGCACCAGCAGGTGCAGCAGGTAGATCTCGTAGCAGTCGCTGCCGCAACGTGTCAGGATGCGCCGCGACAGGCCGGGCGAACTATGTCTCGCCGCGGGGCGGCCGAGCAGAAGCAAGGCGGTTCCTAGTGCCATGGCACTGACGCCGAGAATGTTGCTCTGGCTGATCGGCCACATCAGGTAGAGCAGTGTCATGGTGATGCCGATCAATGGACGGACGTATGGCCGCTGCAACGCCGGCCATGTCCGCCGCCGCGCAAGGACACCAGCGCAGCAACCGATGGCGATGGCGTCGAAGCAGGCGAGATAGCCATACAGATAGGCCTCACCGTTTCCCTGGTTGGCGAGGCGGTAGAGCGGGCCGGCAACAACTAGGACGGCGGCCAGCAACGCCAGTCGCGTGCTACGCCGCAACAACACACAAGCCAATGGAAACAGGAGGTAGAAGGCCATCTCGACCGACAGCGACCACATCACGCCCAGCGGATAGTTGATCCATCCCTCGCGGATGACCAGTACATTCATCCAGGCGCCTAGCGCGGCGGCGTTGGTCGTCCACAGCGGCACCGTGCTCGCCGCCCGGTTGCCGAACAGCGGCAGGCCGGCCAGCGCGAGCGCGTCGACCGCCGCGAGCGTCAGGACCAGCATGGGAAGGATTCGCGCGAAGCGCAGTCGCCAGAACGACACCGTCCGAATGGCGTCGAGTCGGCCCCAGCGCTCCAGCGAGTTGCGGGTGATCAGAAAGCCCGATATCGCAAAGAAAATCGTTACGCCGTAGTTGCCGTTACGCGCGATGGCGCGCAACAGCGGCCAGCCAAGCAGGCCGGCAAGCGTGGTATCGCCAAGGGAATAGGCGATATTGAAATGATGCAGCAGTACCAGCAGGATCGACAGGCCGCGCAGGAGGTCGATGGCGTCGTCGCGTGTATCAGAGGCGTTCATGATCGGGCGTTGCCAGGCTTACTTGCGGGGCGTGCCGACCATGGCGGGCCAGTCGTGCATCAAGTCGTCGCGGGCGCGCAAGCCGGCGTTGGGCTTGGTTGCGCGCTCGTCCTGCACCAGGCGGGCGAACACCAACTGGCGGCCGTCCTTGCGGGCCCAGCCAACGAACCAGCCGTAGGCGTTGGCAGCGTTGTAGACGCCGTTACTGCCGGGTGAGCCGGTGCCGGTCTTGCCGTACAGGCGCCAGCCGCCGGCCTCGCCAACGTCGAATAGGCTTTCCGCCAACTCGTAGGCCGCAGCCTTGACCGGCAATTGCCGGTTGACGACTTTGCGCAGGAAGGCCAGCTGCTCCAACGGCGAAATGCGTAGCGACGAGATGATCCACGCGCCGTCCGTGCCGTTGTGCTTGCCTGGCTCGCCCGAGACATCCTCGTTGCCGTAGTGGAACGCCGAGGTATAGCGCTGGAAGCGCTCTTGTCCCAATGCCTTGGCGGCCAACTGCGAATACCAGACCACCGAGTATTTGATCCAGCGCGCTGGATCCGTGGGCTGGCGCCAGGCGTCACCGCCCCAGTCGGGGTAGCCTGGCCGATAGTTCCAGACCGGTTCGTGCGGGCTTTGCAGGATGCCGGCATCCGCGCCCATCAGGGCGATGGGCAGTTTGAAGGTCGAGGCGGGCGTGTAGCGTTCCGCGCAAGCCTGCTGCGTGCCTTGCTGGAAGACGATTCGGCCGTCGGCGGCGTCGGCGACGACGGTGCATAGGACGGTCGCACGGGCCGGGGCGGCGGCCAGCGCGAACAGGGAAAGGGCTGTGCCGACAGCGAACGAAGAGAGTCGAATGGTCATGATCGATGAAATGGCGTCGGGGGAAAGCGGGAGGAAGGGCTCACGCGTTGTCAGAACGGCCGTTGAGCAGGACCAGCGTCAGGTCGCGGTCCTCGATATGAATGCGCATGGCCAGGCAGCGCCCAGCTTCGGCGGAAGTGCCGGTCTTGGACAGGCGGATATTCCAGCCCTGCGCGCCGACCAGTGGGTTGGTGTTGTGGTAATGCAGCCGATTGCCAGCCGCCTCGACGGTCTCGGCGAGCGCAGTGGTGTCGCGCGCGATTTGCGGGTAGGCAGCGGCCGCACCAACAATCTTGCCGATGTCTGCGGCACTCGCGCGATTGGCGGTCGACAAGCCGGTAGCTTCTTCGAGCGTAGTGTGTTCGAGGTGTAGCGCCGCGGTCTTGCGCCGCAATGCTTGCGCGAAGGCTGGCTCACCGCCCGGGTAGGTGCGGGCTAAGGCGTGGGCCGCGCGGTTGTCCGACGCCATCAGCGCCAGCTTGAGCAGGGTCTCCAGCGTCACGCTGGCGCCCACTGGCAGCGGCGAGGCCGCGCCCGAGGCCGTGGCGCTCGCATCGCGTTCGTCGATGAGAATGCGACGCGACAAGTCCGGCACCGTATCCAGAACCACCATGGCCGTCATCAGTTTAGTCAGCGACGCGATCGGCACGGCCTCGTTCTCGGCGCGGCCGAGCAGCGTGGCGCCGGAGCGGGCATCCAGCACCAGCACGTGGGACGCGCCGCTCGCCTCGACCAATGCCTGTATCCCCGGTAGCTGTGCCATGAGGCGTTGCTCTTCCTGCGCCGACAAGGGATGCGTTCGTCCGGAGGTCAGCGCTGACCAGGCGCCAAAGCCTGCCAGCGCAATTGATAGGGTCGTGACAGGTAGGGCCACCGCGCGCCGAGCGGAAAGACTCTCGGGCCGCACCAGACGGCGGATGCGGTCAAGCAATTCACCGTCGCGCGCGCCGGGAGCCACCGGCACCGGCGTGCCGATCTCGGAGTTGTCCAGGGCGTGCAGGGCGCGCGCCAGCGGCATGGGACTGCCGATCAACGCTGCCGCAATCTGGTCGGCGATGCGCTCGCGTTCGATACGAATAGCGCGGGACAGTGACCAGATGGACGGGTGGAAGAACAGTAGAACCTCCGCCGCATGTTGCAACAGGTTGATCAGATAGTCATGGCGTCGTACGTGCGCCAACTCATGCGCCAGCAGCGCCGCCAACAGGTCCGCTGGCATTCCGGTGACGAGCGAAGCCGGTACCAGGATCACCGGCTTAAACCATCCGGCCGTGACGGGCGTGGACAGGTTTCGCACTACCCGCAACCCAACCGTGCGCGAGAGCCGCAGGCGGCGCGCCATGTCGGCCACACGCGCCTGCCAGGCGGGATCGATCCACGGGGCGCTGGCACGCACAATGCCACGCAGCCATGTCAGTCCGAGACACACTCGCAGCGCCGCGACTGCACTGCCGACTAGCCAGGCCAACGCTAGCCACAACGGCCAGGCCAACGTTGCGCTGTCGGCTACAGCCGGGGCGTCGGGCGAGGTGGGCGGCAGGCCGCGCCACGCCAACGCCACCTCGGCCACGCCAACACCGACGCTGGAGAAAAGCGCTGTTCCGAGCAACACATAACGCAGTTTCGCGTCGTCTGGCCGCGTAAGTGACAGTAGCGCTAGCGTGGCGGCGTGGAGGCACAGGATTTTCCAAGCCAGCGCCGGCAGGCCACCGCCAATGGCCCAGGCGGTGGCAAGCAGAAGGTCGCTCACAGTTTGTCGTCGCGCAGGAGGGCTTCTATTTCCGCGCGGTCTTTCTTGCTGACGTAACCTCCGCGCAGGGCGGCCAGAACCAGTGCCTTGCCCGAGCCGGCGAAAGCCTTGCCAATCAGATCCTTGATCAGGCGGCCCTGCGTCGCCCTCTGGCTTTGCGCAGCGGCATAGACATGGGAGCGTTGGCTTTCATCGCGTGTCAACACGCCCTTGCCATGCATGATCTGCATCAGTCGCAGCACGTTTGCGTAGGTGATGCCGTCGCGCCGGGCGGCCATGGCGGCGTGGACTTGCTTGACGGTGGCGGGGCCGGTTTCCCACAACGTCTGCAGCACGTCGAGTTCGGCGGCGGTCGGCTTGGCGCTGGGCTGGTTCCTGTTGGCCATGAAAAAGGACGGTACAAGGCAAAATGTGCGTCTAGAATAAATTGTCTAGAACAGTTTGTCTACGACAATGACGGCACCTCCGACGCCCTCGGAAGTTCGCAAACTTGAGTGAACTTCTAGACCCCGCGACAGAGGAGGCAACATCGATGTCGGGAGCCGCGCAGCGCCGCTTCGAGAACGGCACCTTCCTATTGCGGCCTGCAGCGCTAGCATTGACGTGTGAGGTATGGGCTGCCTGCCGCAGGTTGAAAATTGATAACCAGCAGGTGGTCAGTTTTCGGTCGGCAGGAACGCCGTGTAGCGACGCGTCGCGAAATCGAGCGTACCGAAGCTGAGCGTGCAGTCCTCGCCGTGACGGCTCAGATAACGGTAGGCGAGCGCGTCACCATTCGCGGCGGTGCGGTGCGTGCACAGCTCGACGAAATTCCCGAACGCCGTCATTGCGCGCCTCCCGTCGCCGCTTGCCGTAGAGCCCGCCATTCGCGGCTCAGCAACGCATAGCCGTACTCGTCGGACCACGCACCTTTGAAGAAGATGTTCTCGCGATAATGCCCTTCGCGGCGAAAGCCCTGTCGCTCAAACAGACGCTGCGCGCGTACGTTGTGCGCGTCCACCGTCGCGACGATGCGGTGCTTGCCAAAATCTGCGAACAGCAGTTCGATCACCCGCGACACCGCTTCGAGCGCAAAGCCATGCTGCTGCGCGGCGACGTCGAACGTTGCGCCCAGCTCGGCCTGCCGCCCTTCGTCGAAGAAATGCACCGCGACGTCGCCGATCAGCGCGCCGTCGGCCTGGTGCTCGGCCGCGATCTGGAACCACGTGCCGTCGGTGTCGAACTCAAGCGTCTGCTGCTCGGCGAAGAACGCCGCCGCGTCGGCATCCGCGTACGACGACCAACTCTGATAGCGCGCGACGTCAGGATGGTTCCTGTATGCGGTGAACGCGGCAAGATCGCCGCGTTTGAACGGGCGCAGGACGAGGCGTTCGGTGGAAATGGGAAAAGTGGTCATGCGGGTTCCTTCGTGGCGGAATCCAGACGCGCGCAGGGCACCGGGAGGTGCGCACTATCGTGACTCGTGTGCGTTTGAGACACTGCGCGTTGTTTCAATCCACCTCCGGGGTGTGAAACCGAAGGCCCCTTTGAAGTGTCGCGTCATATGGCTTTGGTCAGCGAAGCCGGCTTCGGCGGCGGCCACCGAAAGCGATGCTCCCTTCTCGAGCAGATTCCGCGTGATATCGAGTTGGCGCAAAGTGCGGAACCGGCGGGGGCTGGTGCCGAACAACAGGCGGAATTGCCGGGCGATGGTCCATCGATCCATTCCGGCAATTTGTTCCAGTTCAGTCATCTTGAACTGCCTGATCGGTTCCGCTGTAATCATGTCTCGCACTCGGGAAAGTTGCGGAAGTGCCAGAGGTTCTGTTTTGCGGATGCCACGATTTCCAGCCGCTTCTTCGAGAAAATCAGCGATAGAGACGATGAATTCGGTTCGCGACAGATCGTCGAACGGCTCATCGAAACGCATCAGCCTTCCAGTGATGTCGTCTGGCAAACGAGATATGTCTGTTACCGGCGAGCCAACAAAGGGTAGCGTGCGGCCGCGCAAGGCGGCTTGAACGAGAGCGGGATCGATATAGGCGATGCGATAGGCAAATCCTGCTTCCGTCGCAGCCTTGCCATCATGGAGTTCATCGGGATGCAGGATGTGGCATTGCCCCGGTAGGCAGTGGTGTTGCTCGCGGCGATAACGAAATGCCTGAACCCCGCTCACAGTAATGCCAATGGCATAGGTATCGTGACGATGAGCGGAAAAGGCTTCCCTGGAGAAGCTTGCTTGCGCAAGCTGCAGACCCTTGGCATCGGGTCCAAATATCAGTCCATGGCTACCGCTGCAGGGCAGCTCCGCACAATCATTCAAGACAGTCTCTCCATCGCTCATCTAACGTCAAGATCGTGATCATTTTGACGGAGCTTACATGCATGATTCAGTGGCGTGGATGCCGGGCAATTGGCAGCCGATTCTGCTCTTCGTACTCCAATCATTGCTTATTATGGGTAGCCCTGGGCCCTCAACCGTCAGTGTAACAGCCGTCGCGGCTTCTTATGGCGTTGGTCGCTCGCTCCGCTATACATGGGGTTTGATTGCAGGAACGATAGCTGCGCTAGTGTTGGTTGCGTTCGGCGTTATGGCTTTCGTGACGTCGTTTCCGTTCGGGGCGCGTGCTCTGAGCATCGTTGCGGCAATCTATATCTGCTATCTCGCTTACCAGATCGCGACCTCTCCACCTTTGTCGAGCCTTCCGGACCAAGCCGCCGCCCCTCCGTTCGTGGCGGGTTTTGTCCTTGCGGTTGCCAATCCCAAGGCCTATCTCGCAATTGCCGCTGTATTTGCGGGAGCTACGATTTACACCGAGAGCGCCATTGATGCTTGGATGAAGACATTGATCTTGAGTCTCATGATCGTTGTGATTCATTTTGGATGGTTGCTGGCGGGAACGATGCTGTCGAGGCTATTACGCCATCCTTTGACCTCACGTGTCGTGAACGTGTTCATGGCCCTCCTCCTAGTGGGGATGACCGTCTTTGAACTGATCAAGTAATGGAACAAGTAATGTAATACGTTAAATCGATGATCATTGCGGGGAAGATGCCGTTGCCATATCTTCGATGATCCCATCTTTCTTGATAATCGCCCGGCATCACCCGTGCAAGCGGCGCGCCTGAGCCAGTGGGCGGCAAGATCACGATGCGGTATTCGATACGTCGAGACTGAAACCGTATGGTTTTGCATTCGGATGCCACAACCTGTGCCGGATATATATAAGAAAGGTTCTGCAACGGTTGGACGCCGCTGCCCAAAGTCGGCAACGGATCAGAGGGCATCGTGGGTACTAAACTAAGAATCAGATTCTAATCACTAGGAGCCGATGTCGGAGCGCCAGACATGCAATATGCACTCGATGTCTTTATCGATACGCTGAAGTCTTTCGGGATCTACCCAGAGAGCGAAGCCGTCGAGCGCTCGGGGCTGCAACTCACCCAAGAGGTCGGCCGAAGGAAGACTTATCGAGACAGTCGATCAAACAAGTTTAGTGTGTACAGTGGTGTTAAAGGCAAAATCAATTCGGTCGAGATGACCCTCAGATCAACAGATATGGACAGCTTAGACGGGCCGAACGAATATGAAGCCGTTATCACTAGCTTCAATGACGATTTTGATAACGTCTGGGCGGACCTAGGCAGAATCCTCGGAAACACCGGTGTAGTATCCGAGAACCCCTATCGCGATGCCCTGCGTGCAGTTAGCTGGCACATTGACCCAGAAAATCAGCTCACTCTTGAGCTACGCCACGAGGACAAGGAGTTGCCGGTCCGCCTTGTGATGGCCTTCCTGGCGCCGCGAGAGGAAGAGTCAGCGTAGGGACGGCTTGCCGCCTCGGTTACTTCCGGACGAGTGCCGGACGTTTGTGCCAGGCGAGGCGGTGCGCCAGAGACTCGGTGATGGGAGCGCGCGCGGCTGGATTGCTGCCCTTCCGCGTTGATGTTCCCCTCGCGAGACAAAGGGATAAGGATGCCCGTGGTCAGATGAGGCAATTGCGTGCTCGGTAGCACTATGGGGCGGCCTAACCCCGTATTGACAGTTTTTGTGCCATTTCAGCCTGGTAACGTGTGCGTTGCCGCTGCGTGCGTCAAGGCAGGTCGAGGCCAATAGAACGAGCATCATCACATGCCCTTATCAACCAAATGAAGGCGGATTGAGGGCAACTTCACCACCATGACGGAACTTTGTCCTCAAGTCACCACATGGACGCCGTACATTTCGCGCTCGATCTCATCGATGGGTTCCCAATGATCACTTGCTAGCTCGAAAAATGTATCCGGCACTTCCATGGCATATGTCGCGCCACGTTCCCGATTGCGCCTGCGGACGCGTTCCCGCCGAACCTCTCGCGGGGCATCGACTAAGTAAATTGCCAACTCGTAGCCGGCCTCACTGGCCTGAGTATAGAAACGTTCGCGGTTGATCTTCTCCACCAGTCCTAGCTCAAGGACTACGTCATGACCAGCATCAAGGACTTCCTTAGCCGTTGCCCAGATCTGTTCCAGACAGCGCTCTTTCCTAGTTATATACCAGTCCATCACATTCACCGCAGGACGATCAGGACTGTAGAGTCTGACGAACCACGCATCGAGGATGAACCCTGGTGCTGCGTATTGCTTTCGGAGCGTAGCAACGAACGTGGACTTACCGGCTCCAACGGGACCTTCAACCAAGTGAATCTTCGCCATTTCAGTTAATCCATTCAAAGAGGGGCGCAGCGAATCGCATACGATGCCTCGGTGCGGCTTTCGCCTACTCTGCAAAGGCTAGGCGCCCCTTGCAAACCTGATGAATGAGCTAGCATTAGCCCTGTTTATTCACGCAACCGGATTCATAGGCCCAGTGGCAGCCTCCTGGACCATATCGGAAATTGTATTCGCAGCCTTGCCATGCCGATCGGCGTCCTGGTTCACGATGGGCTCGCCATTGTGGTGAAGTGTCCAGCATCCTTGGGATGCTGAGGGTGCGATCGAGATACCTATCTCCGCAATTTTTTTGTCAACTGCTTTATCGTAGGCATGTTGAAGTCCTGCAGCGGTGAGCGCCTGCTTTGCTTGCTCTATGCCGGCGACAATGAGTTCCAGTGCAAACTCCTGCTTGTTGCAGTTTAGAATTTCCGTCACCGCATCCAGTTCGGCCAGGCGAATCGCATCGATACGAATGTCAAGATCGCAAACCAGTTCTTTGCGCTGTGAAAACGCCATGAGATAAGCATTCGCGCCATAGACGTTCCCAAAGCGTTCTGTGCGTTTACTTGCCAGTATTTTCATAGCAATGAAATCCGAGAACCCGGCGCTGTAAGCGCCAGCCTCCCCCTTCTCGGCGTTTACCTTGAGAGCTTCCGAATAGGTCATGCTCATGTGAACCTCCTGTTAGAAATGAATTCCGAAATCGCATGCTGCAGGAGAGGGCCACTCCATAACAAAGCATCCCGCGGTGTCTATTCCGATAACTCCATGCGTTATCGACTTTCGTCACCTAATCGATGGCGAACGAACGGGCTATATACTGGAGCGTCTGGCTTCAGGCTTACCCCGTCAGTAAAGTCGTCTCCATGATTGAAGGGAATCGAAGGCCATGTCGACCAATGTTGCAGCCTTACGCGATAGTCGATGGCTCGTTGCTCAAGGAAGTGGCGTTGCTGTTGAGCCTCCTTACCCGATAAACCGCCACGAACGCCATGGATGAGATAGGGTTCCAGCACGGTAAAGCCAAGGTAGTGCAGCGCGTGCATGACGGGCCACAGAAGCAGACGCATATCGCCGTCGCGTCCATCCGGTGCACAAGCTTGGGCCGAAGAGCCGGCCGTGGACACAATCAGGGCCTTTTTCCCGCGCATCACGCCGCTTTCGTAACGATGCTGGCTCCGATATAAACCGCCGTAAACGAAAACTCGGTCCATCCATCCTTTCATAATGGCGGGCATCCCAAACCACCAGAATGGAAATTGAAGTATCAAGGCGTCGGATTTCTGCAAAAGCTCAATGTGTTGTGCGACTACGGGTGGCAGAGTATTGGAGCTCCAATGATGACGTTGCTCCTGCATCGGATCAAATTTATCTCCGCTCTTCAGCGAAGAATAATGCCAGGATGCTTCACGTGGTTCGAAATCCTCTGCGTAGAGATCAAGGACGGTGGCGTCATGTCCTTGAACACCCCATGCCTGTCTGGCGAGTTCAGCCAGGTACGCATTAAAAGACCTCTGCTCAGGGTGAGCCAATACAATGAGCGCATGCATGCGGCCTCCCTCTGCACTAGTTGCCATTGCAACGGAACAATTCCCGCGATATGAAGCAGATACTAGTCTTCAGTCAATTCCGAAGAATGTCTTGTCGACTTGTACCGAAGGTGTATCAGGGGATATGGTCGTCCTTGACCGTCCACGTTGGATCGGCCGCACGGTTCGAATCCCAGCCTTTCATAGAACCCGACCGCTTGGTGATTCTGTTCGTTGACATCAGTCGAAAGGCTAGGGTGGCGCCTTATGGCCTCTCGCACGAGGACCCGGCCAACGCCCCGCCCGCGGTGATCCGGGTCGACAAATAGAGCTTCCATGTGATCGCCATTGAGTAACATGAAAGCAACGGCACGACCTGACTCATCAACCGCCAAATCCAGCGGCGCCTCAGGGAGAAATGCGGCGACCTCGGACTCAATATCCCGGCGATCCGCCGCAGCAAGGAAATGATGTGTTGCATCAACGGAGCTTCGCCAAATTTCCATTACTCGAAAACTGTCCATTGGCATTGACTTTCGTATCGTGATCATAGCGTTTTTGGTGTCGATTAAATTTTTCCGTTTAAAGGATGCGCCATGTGGTGTGCACCGTGGTGAACTGAATTCCTATTGGCTCGGCTGCCTCGTATGCGCTGTCGTCAGCTCTTCGGCGCGGCGCACTACGCTGCGCACGCCGAAGCTCATGACCAGATTTTGCCGTTCAAGCTCAATGAGGTTGACCCACTGGGCATCGAGCGCATCGTCGCCGGCCACGGGCTCTCCCTGCAGCCATTCGCACAAGACGGCAATGAGCACGAAGTGCTGGCGCAATTCGCCCTCGGAGCTGTGGTCTAAGGCCTCCAACGCGGTGAAGACGTTCCGTGGGGAGACGCTAATGGCCGTTTCTTCGTGTACCTCGCGGACGACAGCTTCCAAAATTGTCTCGCCGGCCTCGATCTTCCCTCCAGGAAGACCCCAGCGACCAGCGTCGGGTGGATTGGCACGTCGAACGAGCAGGACCTCTTGTTTCCTTAGGACGACACCAATCACGGCTGGAACGGGCTGTACGGACGACGTGACGTTCATTTGCAAGGACGAAGGAGAAGGGCCCGTCTGTTAAGGCCCTTGCAGGGCAACGTAACCATGGCACACGGCGCAATAGGGCTATTGCACTGTTCCGGTCCGCCACTCAATCGCACGGATGACCGCCGCCATGTCCAATGACCCATGCCCCAAGGCCACGGTTTCACCATAAAGTGCGTGGCAGACGTCAAGCAAAGGCGAGGCGAGACCTGCGCTTCTCGCAGACTCCGCTACCAGCCGGCTGTTTTTCAGCACGTCGGTGATGGCGGCTTGCACAGTAAAGTCCTGCGTCGTGAGTTTATCCAGCTTCACGCGCGAAATATCGCTGGCCATCTGGCCGTTGTTCAGTACGCTGGTAAATTGCGCGAGGTCCATGCCGTGGCGCTGGGCGAAGTGAGTGGCTTCCGCCAGGCCGGTGACCATCGTGATGAGGTACAGATTGACAGCGAGCTTCATCGTCAGCGCGGAAGGGACTGCGCCGCAGATAATGCTCTCGCGACACAGAGGTTTGACGATGTTGCGCACCTCCTGCACGTCCTCAGGCGCACCGGCCAGCATGACGACGAGTTGACCTGCTTCCGCGGGCTTGCGCGAACCAGACACAGGGGCTTCAACGTAATGGCCAGCGGCGGATTCGATCTCAGTTGCGAGCGCTCGTGAATAGCTGGGCGAGGTCGTTCCCATATTGACGATCACATGTTCGCGCACGCGAACGGAAAAATCGGCGGTATGGCGGCCAAGCACGGTATCGATTGCGTCGTCATCGGCCAGCATGAGAATGACAACGCGGCATTGTGCGAATACGTCGACAACTTTCTCGACCGTACATGCGCCGGCTGCACCCAACTCGGCGTATCTATCCTTGGAGCGGCTCCAGACCGCGACAGGCGCACCGCTGCGGGCGAGGTTGAGCGCCATCGGGGTCCCCATGACCCCGAGCCCGATGAATCCGATTTGTTCTTGCATATTGCACCTTGCGGGTGAATAGACAGTCCTTTATATCCATACCGCAGCAGAGTGTCTTGAACGATTGTGCAGAAGTCCTGCCGGCGCCTCGTGCGAGCAGATACTGTGGTTTGTGCCTTTACAAGCGGCGAGTGTGCTGCGCCTGCGCCGCGGCTTCCACGCGCAAGCCAGCGGCCCACCATCCGGGAAACCCGTCGCTCACGCGGTCCGCGCTAAATCCCTTGGCACGCAGCAACGCGACAGCCTGGATAGAGAGCACGCAGTAGCGGCCGCCACAGTAGGCGAGAATGTTCTGATTCCGCGGCAGTTCGCCCAGATGGCGCTCTAGCTCTTCTGTCGGGATATTGATAGCACCGGGAATGTGCCCCGTTGCATAGTCTTCTGCCGAACGGACATCCAGTAGCAGAGCGCCGTCTTTTAGTCTGTCGATCAGTTCCTCGATTGACACGCCATCGAGGTGTTCCGGGTGATGAACGCTGTCCGCGATCACGCGTCGCATTTCGGTGCGCTGATGGGCAACGTAGTCGTGCAGTGCAGCGACCACATTGGCCACCGGTCCACTGCCGATGCGGTACATCACGTGCTTGCCGTCGCGTCGGGACTGGACGAACCCAGCCCGCTTCAGTTGCAGCAAGTGCTGCGATGCGTTGGTGATCGACAGTCCCGAAAGTTCGGCCAGCCGCTCCACTGAGCTCTCCCGCTGGAAGATGGCCTCCAGAAGCGCTAAGCGATGAGGATGCCCAAGGGTCTTGGCGACATCCGCTAGATCATCTAAAGGTTCGGTGGGGCGCGCGATTGTTTTCATGACGGCAAAACAGGATCTCGTTGACAGCAAGATATCATCGATCTAACATTCCATCAATAGTTGGAATGATGTTTGTTTCTTGTGCAGAGGACGAAAAATGAGGTCAACGGAAACGCGGCAACAAACTTCATGGGGCGAGCTGCTTCAAGGACGCAACGGACTCCGCTCCATCGCGCTCGCCGGTGGCGTCGCGCTGCATGCGGTGAACATCTATGTGGTCACGACGATCTTGCCAACCATCATCGACGAGATCGGTGGCCTCGGGTACTACGCGTGGAATACCACCTTGTTCGTTGTGGCGTCGATCGTGGGATCGGTGCTGTCAGCAAGGCTGATCGACACGATGGGGCCGCGCCTGGCCTATCTGCTCGCACTCGCCGGCTTTTCGCTGGGGGTGGTCGTGTGTGCGACAGCTGCGTCGATGCCCATTTTGTTGTTAGGCCGGACGGTGCAGGGGTTGGGCGGTGGCGTGCTGTTCGCGCTCAGCTATGCGCTAATCCGAGTGGTGTTCGATCCGCGTCTTTGGCCCAGGGCGATGGCGCTCGTTTCGGGTATGTGGGGCGTGGCTACGCTTTGCGGCCCAGCCGTCGGCGGGGTGTTTGCCCAAACAGGGCATTGGCGATGGGCGTTCTGGTCACTGCTGCCCGTTGCTCTGTTGTTGGCGTTGATCGTCCTTGTGCAATTTGGCGGACGTACTGTTGGCTCGGCGGCAAGCACTCGCGTGCCGTTGCGCTCAATGGTGCTGTTGGTACTCGCGGTCTTGACGATTTCCATTGGCAGCTTGTCACGGCAGCTCGCGTGGAATGTCATCGGCATCCTCATCGGCGTAGTCATCACTGTCGTCATCGCACGCATCGATATGCGAGCCGACACGAAGTTGCTGCCATCCGGCGCCTGGTCGCTTTCAACGCAACTCGGCGTGATCTACGCAATGATGGGGCTGCTGGTGGCTGGGATGACGACCGAGATTTTCGTGCCGTACTTCTTGCAGGTGATCCACGGGATGACGCCGCTTGCGGCTGGCTATATGACGGCGATAATGGCGGGAGGGTGGACCCTCGCTTCGTTGTACAGCGCGGGGCGTGGCGAAGCTGGGCTGACGTACCGATTCATTAGGATCAGCCCGCTCATCGTGCTGATGGCGTTACTCGTTTTGGCGGTCGCAATGCCCATCACTGCAGGGGGTGGCGCTCTGGTGGGTAGTGCGGTGTATTGCTTCGTTCTTGCAGCGGTCGGATTCGGTATCGGTTTGAGCTGGCCACATCTCCTGACACGAGTGTTTTCCGCGGCTGTTTCAGGAGAAGAAACGCTCGCGTCTTCGTCCATTACGACCGTACAACTCTATGCAACGGCGCTCGCCGCCGCACTGGCCGGTGTGGCAGCCAATGCTGGTGGACTGACCGATCCTGGTGGCGTCGAAGGGGCGCGATCTGCAGCGCTGACGCTGTTCGCATCGTTTGCCGTTGCCCCGCTACTCGCGGCGTTGCTGTCTGCACGCGTGCGACGCTGAAGTATTTGGAAATCATCTGTGGAGTCACGCGGTGTGGTGTAGCCCTCGTACGCGTCGATGTACTGACTCTTTCCTATCAGGGCTGCATTGTGCCTGCACGAAGCCGATGATGCTCGGTGTTTGCGTCGCGACCTGATGGAAAGTGGCTTGAGGAACATCGGTTTGCCGTTGCGCTTTACATCGATCGTGAAGGCTGCAAGGCTGGTCGTCAGGAAGGAAGACATATGGAACTTCGCCACCTTCGCTGTTTCCTGGCCGTTGCTGAAGAACTCCATTTCGCCCGGGCTGCGGAGCGATTGCATATCGAGCAATCTCCGCTATCACGCGCGATAAAGGAATTGGAAGAAGATCTTGGTGCCCAGCTTTTTATGCGCACCACGCGCAGCACCCGCCTGACCCGAGCGGGTAGGCTATTCTTGGAGCACGTGCCGCGTGTCTTCACTGCGTTGCAGCAAGCGCGAGACAGTGTGAAGGCGGCCGCCAATGGCTTTCACAGCCAGTTGCGGGTCGCGCTTTCGGATGGCATCCCGCCGTCGCGTTTCTCCACCTTCCTGGCGCTGTGTCGTCAGGAAGAACCGGAGATCGAGATACGCCTATCGGAGGTTCCACTGACACAGCAGATCAAAGGGCTGCATGACGACCTGTACGACGTAGGGTTTGCACGCTCGGATGAGGTCGACGACGGCATCATCGCTGAAGCAGTTTGGAGCGATCCCTTGATGATCGCTGTGCCTGCTCGTCATCCTTTGCTGACGTACAAGAGAATCCCATTGGAGGAGGTGCTCCGCTATCCGCTGGTACTCGGAGATCCCCATGCGTGCGAAGGCTACTCTCGGCAGATTGAACGAGTGCTGCGGCGAGTCGACCGAGAACCGTTGATTGCGGAGCGGGTGGCATCCGTTGACTTGATGATGGCACTGGTGGCAGCAGGCTTTGCTTTGGGTTTGGCTGGTGCCTCGCAGATCGTCAACAGCCGCGAACCGGGTGTGGTTGCTCGGCCACTGGCAGGCCAAAAGCTCATGCTTACCACGTACATTCTACGTCTGGATAACGAACCTTCGGAGACGTTGGCACGTTTTATCGAACGGACAGGCACCCTCGAAGCATCTGCCGAGAAGAAGTCGTCCATACTATCCGACCTCGACGCTTCAGAGGCGATCGAGACATGAACAAATTCGTGCTGCTTTTGCTTGCTGCGGTATTGACGCGCCTGCGGCACGTCCGAACCCATCGAGACCGTGGAAACGCTTGCTGCTCATCCCAAACGGTGGCTACGGTCTTGAAAGCAAGCTAAGCGAGAGACGAGGCGGCTATCTATTGCGGAACTCCGCCTCCCTTACACGTCATGTGTTGAAATAGCATGCACATTATCGATATCCGAGAGAAATCCATTCCGGTTTCCCGATATGAAGATCCGTCCATCCCGTCCGGTGGACTGACGACTAGCCTTGTAGCCATCACGACCGATGTTATGCGCAACGGCAAACCGGTGGTCGGCTACGGCTATGCGTCGGTCGGTCGCTTCGCACAGGGTGGGCTGATCCGTGAACGCTTTGCAATGCGCCTGCTGACGTCGCCAAGCGGCAGTTTGGCCGACGAAAAGGGCACCAACCTCGACCCGTTTCGCGCTTGGCATACGATGATGGCTGGCGAAAAACCGGGCGGCCATGGTGAGCGCTGCGTGGCTGTCGGTACGCTCGACATGGCTATTTGGGATGCTGCCGCGAAGATCGCCGGTCTGCCGCTATACGCTTTCCTCGCGCAGCGGTTGGGCGCCACCGCGCAGGCATGTGTGCGGGTGTATGCGGGCGGCGGGTATCGCTATCCGCAGGACGATCTTGCACGTTTGTCCGACGAGATGCGCCGTTGCATTGATCTCGGTTTTACGCACGCCAAGATTAAGGTAGGCGGAACCGGGCTCGACGCAGATTGTCGGCGCATCGAGGCCGCGGCTGCGCGGTTGCCCGGCGCGGATCACCTCGCTGTGGATGCGATGAATCTGTACGACCAAGATACCGCATTGCAGGCCGCTGCCGCGCTGGCGCGATATGGGCTTTGGTGGCTCGAGGATATTTGCGACCCGTTGGATTTCGCTACACACGCACGGGTGGCCAAGGCGTACAGGCCGCCCATCGCAGCGGGCGAGGCACTCTTCTCGCAAGCAGAGGCGCGCCTGCTTGCCCAATACGGTGGTTTGCGCAGCGCGCGTGATGTGCTGGTCTTCGATCCGGTGCACTGTTATGGAGTGCTAGGTTACCTACGCATTATCGAAACCATGACCGCCGATGGCTGGCCGCAACACGCGTTCTGGCCGCATGGTGGGCATCTCTTCGCGTTGCATCTGGTGGCAGCGCTTGACCTGGGTGGCGCGGAGATCAGCCCGTTCGCGTTTGCACCGTTTCGCGGACTGCCGGATGGCTCGTGTATCGAGGCGGGCCGTGCCGCGTTGCCTCAGATGCCCGGCATCGGTTTCGAGGCCCATACCGAAGCGTGGAAGATGTTTCAGCAAGCATTTGTGTGAGTGATCAGGCCACCCGCCGAAGGAGCAGTCGACGTTCTCATTGTTCCGATTCGCACAAAACTTTGTCTTCCTAACTCGATACGCCGCACTGCGCCGCAGCTTGCGGCGTCTTTACTTCCCTTGTCCCTGCACGAAATCTTGCTTTTTCCTCGATATTCCTTCCGATAACGGTCTTTGACCGCCTCTTGGCCTGACGCCAATCCTTGCGACTGCGGCACACCTTTGTGTCGCGTGTCGCACAGGGGAAAGCGGAGGCCGGGATGCAAGGTCAAGGCGTGCTGTTCGGACAGATTGCCGTCGTTTTCGGCATCGTGTTCACCGGAGTGTGGTCCGCCACGCAATGGACGGCCGCCGCCTTGGACTACCAACTACGCCTTGGCTCGCCTTGGTTCGACTTCTTCGGCACGCCGGTCTATCACCCTTGGCGGTTGTTCGAGTGGTGGTTCTTCTACGACGCCTATGCACCGCGCGTATTCGACATGGGCGGCGCCATCGCAGGCGGCAGCGGCCTGGTCGCAGTGCTGGTCGCTATCGTCATGTCGGTGTGGCGGTCGCGGCAATCGCGCCTCGTCACCACCTATGGTTCTGCCCGCTGGGCCGAGGTCGCCGACATTCACAAGGCCGGCCTCGACAAGCCCGCCGGCGTTTTCCTCGGTCTGCATCGCGGCCAATACTTGCGCCATGAAGGCCCGGAACACGTCCTGACTTTTGCGCCGACGCGCTCCGGCAAAGGCGTCGGCCTCGTCGTGCCGACGCTGTTGAGCTGGCCTGCGTCCGCCGTCATCCACGACATTAAGGGCGAGAACTGGCAGATCACGGCCGGCTGGCGTTCGCGCTTCTCGCATTGCCTGCTGTTCAATCCGACCGATCCGAAATCGGCCGCGTACAACCCGCTACTGGAGGTTCGACGCGGTGCGCATGAAGTGCGCGACGTGCAGAACATCGCGGACATCTTGGTTGATCCCGAAGGGGCGCTTGAACGCCGCAATCATTGGGAGAAGACGAGTCACGCGCTGCTGGTTGGCGCCATTCTGCATGTGCTCTACGCGGGTGCGGACAAGACGCTGCGCGGCGTCGCCAACTTCCTCTCGGATCCGGCTTGCCCGTTTGAGGTGACGCTGCACCGGATGATGATGACGCGCCACCTAGGCGACGCGCCGCATCCTGTCGTCGCGTCCGCTGCGCGCGAAGTGCTCAACAAGTCGGACAACGAGCGGTCTGGCGTGTTGTCCACGGCCATGTCGTTCCTTGGCCTGTACCGCGATCCCACGGTGGCCGAAGTCACCTCGCGCTGCGACTGGCGTATCGCCGACCTGATCGCATTCGAGCATCCAGTCTCGCTTTATCTCGTCGTGCCGCCATCGGACATCAGCCGCACGAAACCGCTGGTGCGCCTGATCCTCAATCAGATCGGGCGGCGGCTCACCGAATCAATCGATGGTAGCGACGGCATCGCGCGCCGTCACAAGCTGCTGCTGATGCTCGACGAGTTTCCGGCACTCGGCCGGCTCGACTTCTTCGAGACGGCGCTGGCGTTCATGGCCGGCTACGGCATCCGCAGCTTCCTCATCGCGCAGTCGCTCAATCAGATCGACAAAGCCTACGGCCAAAACCATTCCATTCTCGACAATTGCCATGTGCGTGTGACGTTCGCCACCAACGATGAACGTACCGCCAAGCGCATTTCCGAAACGCTCGGCACCGCAACCGAGCTGCGCGCGCAGCGCAACTACGCCGGGCACCGGCTCGCGCCTTGGCTTGGGCACCTGATGGTGTCTCGCCAGGAAACGGCACGCCCTCTGCTGACGCCGGGCGAAGTGATGCAGCTCCCGCCCGACGACGAAGTGGTGATGGTGTCCAGCGTCGCGCCGATCAAGGCGAAGAAGCTCCGCTACTACACCGACGCCAATTTCAAGCGGCGTGTGCTGCCGCCGCCTGCGCTCGCGGCTGGCCGCTACGCCGATGCGCCACCACTGCGGCCCGATGACTGGGGCGGACTCGCAATCCCCGCTGTTCCCGCATCGCCTGTCACTGACATTGCCGGCGATGCCGTTACTGCTGACGACGGCGGCCCGCGCCGGCAGCCGGAGCTATCCGAGGTGTCCGAATACATCCCCGAACTGCAGACCGCCGACAACGACCTGGCGTTGCTCGATGACGACGACCTGCCGTTGCTGCTTCCCCGTCAGCTAGATCCGGCCATGCAACGCACGGCCCGGCTGGCGTCCCTCGACCAACACGACGGGATCGAGCTATGAGCCAGTACCGCCTCAACCTGTTTATTCCGCACGAACACGCCAAGCGCCTCGACGAGTTGGCCGCCAAGAAAGGCGTGTCCAAGTCGTCCATCGTCGCGGCGGCGCTTGCGTCCTGGCTATCGCCTGATGCAGGCGACCAGCGCGAGGCAGCCATCGCCAAGCGCCTTGATCGGCTGTCGCGCCAGTTCGAGCGGCTGGAGCGCGACCAGAACATCGAGATTGAGACACTGGCGCTGTTCGTCCGCTACTACCTGACGGTCAGCACGCCAGTTCCAGAAGCCCACCAGGAAGCGGCTCGCGCACAGGGCAAGGCGCGTTTTGAGCAGTTCGTTGAACAGCTTGGGCGTCATTTGATGCGCGGGCGCAGCCTGGTGCGTGAAGTGGTGGAAGAACTAAACCCCGACGCCGCACGGCTGGACGATGCGGCGACACAGGCCGAAGCGCAGGAGCGTGCATCATGAGCGCCCGCATTTCGACCGATGGGCAGTCCTTCGCCTCCACGTCGCTCGACCGTCGCATCCGCATGTTGCGCACGGCGATGGGCCCGCTGATCGCCGCCGCGCTGGAAGACCCGGATGTGGTCGAAATCATGCTCAACCCCGATCGCACGCTATGGGTCGATCGCCTGTCGTCGGGCCGCGCACCGATGGGGGCGGAGCTGTCCGAGGAAGACGGCGAACGCATCATCCGCCTTGTCGCCGCCCACGTCGGCGCGGAAGTGCATCGCGGCCAGCCGCTGTTGACCGCTGAGCTGCCGGAAACCGGCGAACGCTTCGAGGGCATCCTGCCGCCTGCTGCGCCTGGGCCGGCCTTTGCGCTGCGCAAACGCGCCGTCGGCGTCATTCCGCTGGATCGCTACGTCACCGATGGAATGATGACCGTCGAGCAGGCCGCGTTCCTGCGCGGCGCAGTGCGCGAACGGCAGAACATCCTCATCGCCGGCGGCACTAGCACCGGCAAGACCACGCTCGCCAATGCCTTGCTCGCGGAAATCGCCGCCACCGGCGACCGCGTGCTGGTGCTCGAAGACACCATCGAACTGCAATGCGCGGCGCGCGACCACGTACCTCTGCGCACGCGCGCCGGCGTCGTGTCGATGACCGAACTGGTGCGCGCCACGATGCGCCTGCGCCCCGACCGCGTGATCGTTGGTGAGGTGCGCGGCGGCGAGGCGCTGGATCTCATCAAGGTGTGGGGCACCGGCCATCCGGGCGGCATCGCCACGATCCACGCCGGTTCCGTGCTCGGCGCGCTGCTGCGTCTCGAACAACTGATTCTCGAAGTCGCCGTGAACCCGCCGCGTGCGCTCGTCGCCGAGGCGGTCAACGTCGTCATTCACATCGCCGGCCGCGGCCGGCGCCGCCGCATCGAGACCATCGCCCGCGTCCTTGGCTTCGACGGCATGGGCTATCGCCTCGCGGATGCACTGAAGCCATTGCTTCCAGAGCTACCGCTTTCTTCCCCGTCCCCCAACCACCCTGGAGAACTGCCATGACGCAGATGCACACCCATGCTTTCCGTATTTCCGTAATTCCGGCTCTCGCCTTTGCACGCCTGCGCCGTCTGGCCGAGCCTGTGCATCACGGCCTGCTGCTGGCCGCCGCCATGCTGATGACGGTTGGCACGGCGAAGGCCGCGGGTTCCTCGATGCCTTGGGAGGGTCCGCTCGAATCCATCCTCGAATCCATACAGGGGCCGGTCGCGCGCATCGTCGCCGTCATCATCATCATCGCCACCGGCCTCGCGCTGGCCTTCGGCGACACGAGTGGCGGCTTTCGCAAGCTGATCCAGATCGTGTTCGGCCTGTCCATTGCGTTCGCGGCTTCGAGCTTCTTCCTGTCGTTCTTCAGCTTCTCCGGCGGGGCCGTCGTATGAGCACGGCCAACGACCTGCCGGGCTTCGAGGTGCCGCTGCATCGTTCGCTAACCGAACCGATCCTGATGGGGGGCGCACCGCGCACCGTGGCGATCGCCAACGGCACGCTGGCCGCTGCCGTGGGGCTGGGCCTGCAAATGTGGATTCCGGGGCTGGTGTTCTGGATCGTCGGCCATTCGCTCGCCGTGTGGGGCGCGCGGGTCGATGCGCAGTTCATGCAGGTGTTCGCACGCCACCTCAAGCACAAGCCGCTGCTGGACGTGTGAGGAGGGCGCCGCGATGCTCAACCTTGCCGAATACCGCCAACGTCCGGCCTTGCTTGCCGACTGGCTCCCGTGGGCCGGTCTGGTCGCGTCCGGCGTCGTGCTCAACAAGGACGGTAGTTTCCAGCGCACGGCCCGGTTTCGTGGCCCCGATCTGGACAGCGCGACGCAAGGCGAGCTGATCGCCACGGCGGCTCGCCAGAACAACGCGCTGCGCCGCTGCGGTTCCGGCTGGGCCTTCTACATCGAAGCCGAGCGCCGGCCAGCGGCGGACTACCCACACTCCGACTTTCCCGAACCACTGTCATGGCTAATCGATGAAGAACGCCGCGCCGCGTTTGAGGAATCCGGCAGTCATTTCGAGAGCGTCTATCACCTGACGCTGCAATACCTGCCGCCGGAGGAATCGCGCGCACGCGCCGCCGGCCTACTGTACGAGAACCGGTCGACCGAGGGCGTGGATTGGCGCGAACGTCTGACGGCGTTCATTGCGGAGACGGATCGCCTCTACGACCTGCTCAACGGCGTGATGCCGGAAATCGCATGGCTCGATGACGGCGAGGTGCTGACCTACCTGCACGGCACCATCTCGACGCGACGCTATCGCGTCGGTGTGCCCGAAGTGCCGTTCCACCTCGACGCGCTGTTGGCCGACGCGCCGCTGATCGGCGGGCTGGCGCCGATGCTCGGCGATCACCATGTGCGCGTCGTGACCGTGCGTGGCTTCCCGACCTCAACCTGGCCAGGGATTCTGGATGACCTCAACCGGCTCGGTTTCGCCTACCGCTGGAGCACGCGCTTCCTCTGCATGGATAAGTCTGAGGCCGAGAAGGAACTCGGCCGCCTGCGCCGGCAGTGGTTCGCCAAGCGCAAGAATGTCATAGCCTTACTGCGCGAAACCATTTTCCAACAGGAATCGCCGCTGGTCGATACCGATGCCAGCAACAAGTCCGCCGATGCGGACGCTGCGATGCAGGAGTTGGGCAGCGATCAAGTCGCCTACGGCTACATCACCGCGACCGTGACCGTGCTCGACACGGACGCCAACGCCGCCGACGAGAAGCTGCGCATGGTGGAGCGCGTGATTCAGGGGCGGGGCCACGTCACCATCCCCGAAACGCTCAACGCTGTGGAGGCGTGGCTGTCGTCGGTGCCGGGCAATGCCTACGCCAACGTGCGCCAGCCCATCGTCTCGACGCTGAACCTGGCGCATCTGATGCCGGAATCGGCGGTATGGGCCGGGCCGGAGAAGAACGATCACCTCGACGGCCCGCCGCTGGTCGTCACCCGCACCGAGGGCTCGACGCCGTTCCGGCTGGTGACGCACATCGGCGACGTGGGCCACACGCTGGTCGCCGGCCCGACCGGCATGGGCAAGTCCGTCTTGCTGGCGCTACTGGTCTTGCAGTTCCGCCGCTATCGCGGCGCGCGGATCTTCGCCTTCGACATGGGGCGCTCGATGCGCGCCACCATCCTCGGCCTCGGCGGCGAGCACTACGACCTCGGCGCCGATGGCGGCATCGCGTTCCAACCGCTCGCACGCATCGACCAGGAGGGCTACCGCACTTGGGCCGCCGAGTGGATCGAGGGTCGGCTACGCCACGAAGGCGTTGCCATCGGTCCCGACGAGAAGGTGGCGATCTGGTCGGCGCTCGGCAGCCTCGCCGGCGCACCGATGGAACAGCGCACGCTCACCGGCTTCTCGGTGCTGCTCCAATCCAATGCGCTGCGGCAGGCGCTCGCGCCTTATGTGCTCGGCGGCGCGCACGGCAAGTTGCTGGACGCCGACCGCGACAGGCTGGGGCTGGCCGACGTGCAGGGCTTCGAGATGGAGGAGCTGATGCACAGCAAGGTCGCCGTCATGGCCGTGCTGCATTACCTCTTTGTGCGTTTCGATGAACGGTTCGACGGTGCGCCGACGCTGCTGATCCTCGATGAAGCCTGGTTGTTCCTCGACGACCCTGTATTTGCCGCGCGCATCCGGCAATGGCTCAAGACGCTGCGCAAGAAGAACGTCAGCGTGATTTTCGCCACGCAATCGCTCGCGGACATCAAGGATTCGAGCATTGCGCCGGCCATCATCGAAAGCTGCGCGAGCCGCATCTTCCTGCCGAACCCGCAAGCGACCGAACCGCAGATTCGCACGATCTACGAAGGCTTTGGCCTCAACAGCCGGCAAATCGAGATCGTCGCCACTGCGCAACCCAAGAGGGACTACTACTTCCAGTCCCGCCTCGGCAATCGCCTGTTCGACCTCGACCTGGGGCCAGTCGCGCTCGCGTTCGCGGGCGCATCCACACCTCAAGACCAACGCGACATCGACCGCGTGCTGACGCAGGCCGGCGTACCCGGCTTCGCCGGCGCGTGGCTGCGCCATAGCGGCCTCGATTGGGCCGCCGACCTGCTGCCGTCCGCACCGGCGGCTTCTTTCCTTGCTTCCCAACCGCTGGAGGTTTCGCCATGAAAACCAGTGTTCTTTCTGCGGCGCTTGCTGCCGTGCTCTCCGGTTCGTTGATGCTCGCGCAGCCGGCGGTGGCCATCACGGTCATCGACCCGACCAACCTCGTGCAAAACACGCTGACGGCGGTTCGCACGATGGAAATGATCGAGAACCAGATCAACCAGCTCCAGAACGAAGCGCAGATGCTCGTCAACCAGGGACGCAATCTGGCGAGCCTGCCGTTCAACGTGGTCAACCGGCTGCGCTCGACGCTCGCCACCACCGAAAGGCTGATCGCTCAGGCCCAGGGGCTGGCGTTCGAGGTTCAAGGCATGAACTCCGAGTTTGCACGCCTGTACCCGGAGCAGTACGCCGCGACCGTCAGCGGCAACCAGATGTACCACGATGCGCAGCAGCGTTGGCGCAACTCGCTCAGCGGCCTGCAGACCGCGATGCAGATGCAGGCCCAGGTTTCGCAGAACCTGACCGAAGACGAAGGCGTCTTGACCGACCTCGTGAGCCAGAGCCAGTCCGCGACCGGCGCACTGCAAGCGATGCAGGCGACCAATCAGCTTCTGGCCTTGCAGGCGAAGCAGTCCATCCAGTCACAACAGCTCCAGCTCACGCAGGGGCGGGCGACGGCGCTGGAACTGGCACGTCAAGCTGCTGCGGTAGAACGTGGCCGCGAGGTGACGCGGCGCTTCCTGGGCGCCGGCACGGCGTACACGCCGCAGCCCGTGACCTTCTACGGCAATTGACGGAGACGGCCATGAACCGCGCGCCCGTCCTGTTTGCCTTCGCGTGCTTGCTGGCCGGCTGCGACCGGCCGCGAGCGTTGTCGGTCGATGCACTCGCCGCCGACCCGACGCGGCTGCACGCGCTCGTCGCGCAGTGCCGCCGTGGCGAACAGGACGGCGCGGTTTGCGCGCGGGTCGCGCAAGCCGACCTGCGCCGTTTCCTCTCCGGGCATACCCGGCCTGACGAATACCAGACGCTCACCGACCTGCCGCCGATTCCGGCGAGTTTCGACGGCCCTGACGTGCCGAAGGAGGGGCGGCCATGAACGACGTCTCGATCATCGACCATTTCCTCAACGTCTTTTCCACCTACATCGACTCTGGCTTCGGATTGCTGCGCGGCGAAGTCGCGTTTCTGACGGCGACGCTGGTGACGATCGACATGACGCTCGCCGGCCTGTATTGGGCACTCGGCCACGCCACAGGCCAAGGCGAAGACGTGATGGCGAAGCTCATCCGCAAGGTGCTCTATATCGGCGCCTTCGCCTACATCATCGGCAACTTCAACATGCTGGCAAGCATCGTGTTCCGCTCGTTCGCTGGCCTAGGCCTGACTGCCGCCGGCTCGACCTTGAGCATGGAGACGTTCCTGCAACCGGGGCATCTCGCCAAGACCGGCATCGACGCCGCCGCGCCGATCCTCGACCAGGTCAGCGAGATGACCGGCTTCCCCGAGGTATTCATCAACCTCACGCCCATCGTCGTCATGTTCCTCGCGTGGTTGGTGGTCATCCTCTGCTTCTTCGTACTGGCGGTGCAGCTATTCATCACGCTGATCGAGTTCAAGCTGACCACGCTCGCCGGCTTCGTGCTGGTGCCGTTCGCGCTCTGGAACAAGACCGCGTTTCTCGCCGAAAAGGTGCTCGGCAACGTGGTGTCGTCGGGCATCAAGGTGCTGGTGTTGGCCGTCATCGTCGGCATCGGCACGGGTTTGTTCTCCGAGTTCCAGGCCACGCCCAACGAACCATCCATCGACCACGCGCTGGTCGTGATGCTGGCCTCGCTTGCGATGCTCGCGCTCGGCATCTTTGGACCAGGCATCGCCACGGGCCTCGTGTCCGGCGCGCCGCAGCTCGGCGCGGGTGCGATGGCCGGCGCTGCGGTGGGCGCAGCCGGCACCGCCGTCGCCATCGGTGCGGCCGCCACTGGCGTCGGTGGTGCGGTGGCCGCTGGTGCACGCATGGCACCTGCCGTTGCCAGTGCGATCGGCAGCGGCGCACGTGCCACCGCTTCAACCGCCGGCAGCGCACGGTCGGCGTTCCAGACCGGTTCCGCTGCCGCAGGCGGTGGCTTCAAGGGTGCTGCTGCAGGTATGGGCAATGTCGCAAGGGTTGGCGCACAGGCCGCCGGGCAGAAAGTCGCCGCCGGGGCACGCGCGTTCGGCGAACGGGTTGCCGGTGCATTCCGTGGCGAAGGTGGCTCGGCTGCTGGCGCATCTGCCGGAGCGAGCGCATCCGAAGCCGGCTCGTCCCCTCCGACGCCCGATCAAGAGCAACCCGCCTGGGCAAAGCGTCTGCATCGCCGCCAACAGATTGCTCACGCCGCGACCACCGCCGCGCACGCGCTGCGCAGCGGGGACGGCGGCGGCTCGGCGCAAGGCCCAAGTCTGGGCAATTCCGATTCTTGAGGAGAACTAACCATGCGATTCAAGCGACCGCAGGTGCGCTATGCCGATACGCCGCAGCCTGCCACCCCGTATCAAGCCGCCGCGCAGGTGTGGGACGAGCGCATCGGCTCGGCACGCGTACAGGCGAAGAACTGGCGGCTGATGGCCTTCGGCTGCCTCGTGCTCGCGCTGCTGATGGCCGGCGGCTTGGTCTGGCGTTCGGCGCAATCCATCGTCACGCCCTTCGTGGTGGAGGTGGACAAGACCGGTCAGGTACGTGCGGTCGGCGAAGCCGCCACGCCGTATCGCCCGGCGGATGCACAAATCGCCTACCACCTCGCGCACTTCATCTCGCTGGTTCGCTCGCTATCCATCGACCCGATCGTCGTGCGGCAGAACTGGCTCGACGCCTACGACTACACCACCGACCGCGGCGCGGCCGTGCTCAACGACTACGCCAGCAGGAACGACCCATTCGCCCGCGTCGGTAAGGAATCAGTGACGGTGCAGATTACCAGCGTCACGCGCGCCAGCGATTCGTCGTTCAACGTGCGCTGGACGGAGCAGCGGTTCGTCAACGGCGCGCCCACTGGTACTGAACGCTGGAATGCCGTGCTTTCCATCGTCCTGCAAACCCCGCACACCGAGCAGCGGCTGCGCAAGAACCCGCTGGGTATCTACGTCAATGGTCTGTCGTGGAGCCGCGAGCTGGATGCGTCCGAAGGAGCCAAGCCATGAACCTGTCTTTCCGCTTTTATGCTTTCGTGTCGACTGTGTTGGCCCTGTCGGGCTGCGCCTCGCAGGGTATGCCGCCACCGCGCATTTCGCTCGATGAGCCGGTGCAAGCGCAGCCGCAGCCCGAGCCGCCCAAGCCGGTCGAAGTGGTGCCAATGCCGAAGGTGCTGCCGATGCCTGCGCAGATGAAACCGTTGCCGGGAGTAGACGACGCCAAGCCTGCGCCAGAACCTGCTGACGAAACCATGCGCGTCTCGCGCGCCAACGCCGAGGCGCGGATCGCGCCGACGCGCGAGGGTTACGTCAACGCGATCCAGGTATGGCCCTTCACCGATGGCGCGCTGTATCAGGTCTACGCTTCGCCGGGGCGCGTCACCGTGATTTCGCTCCAGCCCGGCGAGGAACTGGTGACGGTCGCCGCCGGCGACACGGTACGTTGGATCGTCGGCGACACATCCAGCGGCGCCGGCAACGAACTGCGCGTGAGCGTGCTGGTAAAGCCAATCCGTTCGGGCCTCAAGACGAACCTGGTCATCACTACCAGCCGGCGAACCTACCTGATCGAGCTGACCTCGACAGACAAGGCGTGGATGGCGTCGGTATCGTGGGAGTACCCGAAAGACCAGATGCTCGCATTGCAGCATCAGGATCGTGCCGCGCAAGCAGCGGCGCCGGTCGATACCGGCCTGTCGCTGGAGAAGATCCGCTTCCGCTACGCGGTCAGCGGCAGCAATCCGCCGTGGAAGCCGCTGCGTGCCTTCGATGACGGCGAGAAGGTCTACATCCAGTTCCCGTCGGGCATCGCCCAAGGCGAGCTGCCGCCTCTGTTCGTCATCGGCGCGCAGGGTGACGGCCAACTGGTCAACTACCGTTTCCGTTCGCCGTACTACATCGTGGACCGGCTGTTTGGCGCGGCCGAACTGCGGCTGGGCGGCGACAAGGGCGACGTGGTGCGCATCGAGCGCACGGACGGCACGCGGGGGAATTGACTATGAACCAGGACGACACCCCGGACGTATCGACTCCCGACGCTGCACCAAAGGTCGCGCCGGAGAACATGACGCTGCGGGCGCAGCCGCGTCCAGTGACGCGCCTTAACAGGCGCACGCTGGCGCTGCTGAGCGGCGGCCTGGGCGCTGCGGTGCTCGGCGCGACGATGTGGTCGTTGCAGCCGAAGCATCAGCGCGCCGGGAACGAGCCAACCGAGCTTTACAACGTCGATCGCGTGTCGCGCTCGGAAGGACTCAACCAGCTTCCCAGCGATTACTCCAAGCTGCCGACGAAGGTGCCGGAGCTGGGGCCGCCGCTGCCGGGCGACTTGGGACTAGCCATCGTCAAATCGCAGCCGCCGGTGGTGGCCAGCTACACGCCGCCCGGCCAGGACGCGGCGGCGGCCGAGCGCGACGTGCTGCGCAAGGAAGCCGAAGCAGCGGCGGGTTCGTCGGTGTTCTTCCGCTCCAGCAACCCGCAGCGTGCCGCAACCGCTACGCCTACGCAGACCGCTTCGGCTGCGTCTGCATCCGGCCTGGCGGGCTTCGACCCGCAGGCCGCCGGGCCGGCCTCAACGGCGGCGCAGCCCGCCGACTCGACCGCCGTGCAAAACCGGCAGGACCAGAAAGAGGCGTTCCAGAAAGCCGGAACCACGGAAACCCGTAATTCCGGCAACCTGCAAATGCCGACCTCGCCGTATCAGGTGATGGCCGGGACAGTGATCGTGGCGGCGCTGGTGACAGGCATCAAGTCGGACTTGCCGGGCGACGTGATTGGCACAGTGACGGAGCCGGTGTACGACACCGCGACCGGCCGCTATCTGCTGATCCCGCAGGGGTCGCGCATCTTTGGCAAATACAACAGCCAGGTCGCCTACGGGCAAAGCCGCGTGCAAGTGGTGTGGAATCGCATCATCCTGCCGGACACGTCTTCCCTGACGCTGGACAACCTTGCCGGCACCGACCCGGCCGGCTACGCCGGCCTGGAGGATGGCGTCGATTGGCATTGGGATCGCATTGTCGCCGGCGCGGCGCTGACGACGATGCTGGGCGTCGGCGCCGAGCTGGCCGCGCCGGAGAACCGCAACGGTGATCGCGTCATCATCGCCGGACGCGACAGTTTGCAGGACAGCGTGAACCAGGCTGGCCAGGAGATGACCCGGCGCAATCTCAACATCCAGCCAACTTTGACCGAGCGGCCTGGCTTGCCGGTGCGCATCATCGTCAACCGCGATTTGGTGCTGCGACCGTATCAGCCGCTGTTCTTCAACCGGGGGACATCACAATGAGCACCACGCGCAAGCTGCGGCTGGGGCCGCTTCCGAAGACCGAAAACATCAAACTGACCTTCATGTGCCCGGCCAGCCTGAAGGTGGAGCTAGACCGCTACGCGGCGCTGCATGCCCAAGCCTATGGGGACGCGGTGGACGCTGTGGTGTTGATTCCACACATGCTGGAGGCGTTTATGGCTAGGGATCGAGGTTTTCGACAAGGTAGGGGGAAAAACAGGTTCTAGTGCAAATGCCTCATTAGGGTGACGAGCAGTGGGAGTCGCGTGTCGATATTGCCTGTGTCTCCCGTGCCGCGCTGTTATCCTTAGAACGCGGCGGACGAGCACATCGGATGAGAGCCGCCAATTACTTAGGGGATAACGCACTTTCATGGTTCAGCCCATTGTCATCCAGCTTCAAGAGCTAGCGTCGAATAACGATCATGACATTAGCAACCTGCTTCGCAAAGCATTGATGGTTGCGACCAAGCTTGGTCTTGCCGAGTTTCGAGAGTGGATTCTCGCTGAACTTAATGGCTACGCCGGCGCTAGCCGAGAGATATTGCCTGATTACCGCACTATCCATGGGGAGTTGCGGGTTCAAAATCCTTTTCATGGATTGCAGCCTTTCTTAGTGCCCCAGCAATTGCATGACACGGTCACCCAAGTCAATGTGACCGAGTCAGTAGCTTCTATCCAGCAGTTGATTGAAGGATCGAGAACAGGGCACCTTGTATTCTATTTTTCGCCTGAGCAAGAACGCATATTGATGTCGATGCAGAATGACTTTGCGCCGCTGCGGCCGTTGCGTGTGATTGGTGCCAACAAGCTGACGGCGATCCTCAATACTGTTCGCACACGCATTTTGGAATGGTCGCTCTCGCTGGAAGAAGAAGGCATCCTTGGCCATGGGCTTTCATTTTCCGCAAGCGAAAAGCAGGCAGCTATGCAGAGTCAGAACATCCGTATTGATAACTTCCAAGGCATCTTGGGCAACGTTGAGGGTAGTTCAGTGACTCAGACCAACACTCAGAAGATTAAGGCTTCAGATTTCTCCTCGCTTGCACGTTATCTCGCGAGTCAAGGTGTCGGAGAAGCCGAGATCCGAGAATTGGAGTTGGCTGTCGATAGCGATCCCGAGCCGAGTCACGGGAAGGGCTTTGGCCCGAAGGTTAGCGCATGGGTCGGCAAGATGGTCTCTTTGGCTGCTTCCGGTGGATGGGAAATCAGCGTGGCGACTGCCGGTGGAGTATTAGCGACAGCGTTGAGCAAGTTCTATGGACTTGGCTGAACCGTTTTTCCTGCGATATGGTTGGCAGTGAAGTGCAGGGCCCTGCTATACCTGGAGTCGCCGGCTTCGGCCAGCCATGAGAACGCCTGATTGGCCATGCCCATGCTGGAAAAATGCTGACGGCCCGCACCTCTCGTCCAAAGAAGGAGAGTGAGAAGGCGCTCAGGTAAACCAACGTTCATTCCATAAGCATCAAGGACCTCATGTACTTCACGCAAATCAGGCTTAGAAACTTTGGGCCGTTTTCCGATGCACAGTTCGATTTTGAGCCGAATGCGATAAATTGGGTCATCGGAAATAATGCTTCAGGCAAGACACAGATGGCGGGGGCGATGCTGGCCGCCATTGTCGGGAAGCCTGCATTGTCACTGACTGCGGGCGGCGTGGGACCTTCTACGGTGGTGCTCACCTTAGGGGAAGGGGATGCCAGAGAAACGGTCAGTCTTCAGGTCGCCGAGTCCTCTCGGGGTAAGCCGGAGGTGTCGAAAACGACAGGAGCATTAGCGCTCCAGACGTTGGCAGCGATGGCCGATTCCGAAGGTCAGCGCCTCATGATCGGTCATGTGCGCGAGACCGTTCCTGAGACCCTTGATTTCGATGAAGTGGGGGAACTGCTTCCAAGAGAGCTTACGAACCATCCAGGATGGACGGAGCTGAAGCGGAGAGGGAACGATGCGAGCTATATCGGGTCTGGGGCTCAACGTTCGGCAGTGGAACTGATCGCCCAGATCGTGGCGCGTCGACGTGCCCACTTTAAGCTCCCTCTCATAGTTGACGAGGTGTTCTGGCATTGGCCACAACAAGAACATCAGTTTGTGCTCCTGCTTCTTGGCGAAATTGCACACGATTCGCAAGTGTTCTTACTTTGTCCGCATCGCGATGACGTTGAGGTGGGTCCAGGGTCCCTGCTGCAGGTGTCCACGACACCTAGCGGTACGTCTCTCGCAGCATTCAACTCGTGGTACGAAACGCGAAGGCCCAACTTTCAGCGATCTCTCCGGTCAAAATGGATCAGAGGCGCGCAATATCCGACTCAGGAAAATCGGACCTGTGAGTTTAAAGAGGTCAAGGGTGGCAACGCCGTTGGCGCAATCAAGGGAGTCGTGGATCAGTACGCCGTAGCCTTCCTGAATGCTGGGCTTCCCCAAGAGGGAGCGATTTTCTGGGGCATTCGTGATGCAGATCGATCCATCGTCGGCGTTGAACTTCAGCCACAGGAATGCGATGAGCTTCGGCGTATTGTCACGGAGCGACTGCACCAGATTGTTCCGCCCATTGCCCCGACCGCCTACCGCATCGATCTTCATCCTGTGAGTGACGGTTCTATCGTGATTGACGATTTGTATGTCGTGGAAGTTCGCGTGCCGTCGGTCAGGCGTACGTTGCTTTTTGCGACGGGTGGTCAGGAGGTGTATGTCAAGACCGATGCCGGCAAGCGAAAGCTCTCTGCCTTAGAACTGCAGCAGGAACTGATTCAACGGCTTGGTGTAGATCCAGGGTTTTGAGTTAGTGCCTAGAACTTGACCACTATCGAGGTCTCACGAGATCAATTATGCCGTTTGATTATCTGGCAGCATTTCCTATCCCAGCCCACGTTATTCCGCCAAGGTTACGCGGCCTACTGGAGCCTGTCGGCCTGTCGCCAAATCAATTCGTTGAGGTGGCCTCAAAGCAAGAGTGCGATCCGCATGGGGAGCAGGCCGAGCATCTTCATTTGCTGATGGCCGTGGTTTCTGGGCTGGATGATGGCCCGATGGAAGTGCTGTCTGAAACGCGCAGTGGTGTGGTGGAATATTCTGTTCCTGTCGGCAACGAGCGAGGTTGTTCGGCCAATTTTTGTCCTTCTATATCGGGACATGACTACATTGTCGCGGCGTGGGGTAATGGCTCGTTCTACACCTTCAATCTGGCCGAAAAGGTCTGGATGACGCTTGGACTGACACCCCGCTGCGTCGGGAACGATCAACAACGTCTGGTCTACGATGACTTGGAACTTCCAGAGTTCGGCGTGGCCGAGGGCGAAGTGTCTAGTGAATATCACTGGAGCTTGAAGAGAGCGGTCAGTTGGCGCATGTCGAATGAGTACCTCCGTCGCTACCTCTGGCTGCGTAAGGCTCGGGGTGTGAGAGTCTTCTATTACTCAGTCCTGCTTCCAGATGTCCCGGAAATTCGCGGAATCATGCGCGGAGAGCCTCATGTGTTCCGCAAGCCTGCCGACGGGGTGGCTTGGTATGAACTGGATATTCGCGAACATAAGGGCCGACTTCTGCTCCAACTCTGGGCTTCGGTCGAGGCGGTCATGCCAGAACTCTGTCCAGAGCAAACTGCAGAGGGCATTCAGTGGCCTGGCGACGCGCAGCCCATGACCCACGCGCGTGCGGACGCCCTAATGGGACACGATCTGGTCTATCTCGATGATCGGTTTCTCCAGAAATACGAACAGAGCGTCTTCTACGACTCGACACCAGCTTTTGTTTGGGAGCAGTGGTACTGCAGTCCGTCGTACAGAGGGCAGTGGACCTTTACGGAGTGTCGGCGCGTCGGAAGAAATTTGATCCAGGTGTCGATGCGTGAGTTGTACAAGCCAAAGCCGGATCGCGAGATCGTGCACGCGCGATTATTCGCGGTCGATCCGGCCGACTTGGCGCATGTGGACCTAGATGAAGAGCATGTGGTCGCCAAGGTGCAGCGGCTGCTCGATGTGCTTCTACGACTGGGTGATGGCCTTTCCGCCCTCGGCGCAACCGTGGGGCTAAACAAGTCGGCAGTAGAGCTGACTGGCTTTGATCGTTCAGAGGTGGCGGCCAATGGTTGGTTGGCCTATCCGGCGCTCAGTAGATTGGCCCAGGTTGCACCGTTGAGCATGACGCAGCAGATGTTCCTGGCTCGCTGCAAAGGCTTGCACGAGGTGTGGCAGCGCGTTCCAAACGGCTACTTCAAGTCATTGTTGGAGCGAGCTGGGTGTCCGAGGGGGGCTGTCAAGGAGTTAGGAAGCCTCCGGTTGTTGCAGGCACTTCTGAACGTCATTGAAACGCTGAATGCTCACGAGGAGGCAAGCGATGCCTTTGCCTCAGGCAGAGAACCGGAAGGCTGGAACGATCGCAATGGAGCCATGGCACCCTTATTTCTGAACAATGATCTCAGAATCGCCGATGCGCACGAGGCCGTCGAGCAGTGCCTGACGACCTTGCAGCGGCTCGGCTTCGACACTGCAAATGTCAACGCAGGCTACGGACGGGCACTCGATTTCGTCTTGGACGGCGTCATCAATGCGTTGGGGGCAGTGGCCGCTGCGATCGAGAAGCTGTTAAGGACAGCGTAGGCAAACCGATCGAGGACCGGGGAGGGGACAAGGCTCGCTGCCTCCTGTATTCTTATGAGGTGATCGATGATGGTGTCGCTAGAGTCGTCGCCCCGCAAATCGCTCCATCTGCCGCGCCAGTAAAAGGTGGTGGCTTCTGACGGTAAAGGCGACGGTAAGGCCTCGTGTCGATCACAGCTAATCCCTTTATCTACGCGGGTTTGCGAGACCTGTTGATGATCGAGTGGGAGTGATCCGGCGCCGGGGCGTGCCTCGGTAGCGGACCACGGCATCTGACGATGCGAACGCCCGGCAGGGATGACCTGCCGGGCGTTGTCGTTTGTGCGGTCGGCGAGTGACGGGCGCACGGAAGCTGTGTAAGTCGCTGTCTGATACGCGGCCGAAGCGGGCGGCCCGATGCGAGTCGATTCGTCGACGCTCAGTCCGCTGGTCGTCCAAACGCGAGCACGTCGCAGGATGTGATGCCCGCATCCGGCTCGTCTCTGCCCAGTTCCGCCAGATATGGCCACGGATAGATGCCCCGCGCGTGACCGTCGCCGAACAGCAGGCGGATGCCGTAACCGGCCGCTTCCACGCCGTTCAGCGTCAGGTCGGGCGGCGCGTCGACTTGCCTGCCGTCGAGCCGGATCTTCCGGCACGCGGCGCACGGACAATCGCCGCGCAACCTCGCAAAGCCGATACGCTGCGTGCTGCCGTCCGGCCAGCACAGCGTCAACGCACGAGTCGCATGATCGAGACGAATCTCGGCCGGCGGCGTCATCGTGCACCTCCTCCAATCTGCGCGATGGCGATCCGCACGGCCTTGCGGACTTCGGGATCGCGATCGTCCAGTGCGTCGCGCAGCGCGGGCAGCGTCGCGGGATCGCGCAGTTCGCCGAGCGCGAGTGCGGCCTCCTTGCGCAGGTTGCTGATCGCATGCGACAGCAGCGCGGCGACGGCCGGCGCCGCGGCGGCGTCGCGCAATTGCCCGAGCGCGCGCACCGCACGCAGGCGCACCTGCCAGTAATCGTCATCGAGCGCGGCGACGAGCGGCGCGCGTGCGATCGAGACACGCAGCTTGCCGAGCGTCGCGGCCGCTTCCTCGCGTACCTGCCATTCGGCGTCGCGCAGTGCGGCAAGCAACGCGTTGACGACGACCGTGTCGCCGGACGCCGCGAACCCGACCGCGCCGACCGCGATGCGCCGCACGTCCGCATCAGCGTCGGTCGTGGCGATGCGTGCGAGCGGCGACAACGCGCGGACGTCCCTGAGCCAGCCGAGCACGGCGACGGCTTCGGCGCGCACGGCTGCCTGCGGCGCGTCGAGCGCGTGCAACGCAGGCGCGAACGCGTCGGGGTCGCGCAGTTCGCGCAGCGCGCGCAACGCGGCGCCGCGCACGAACGGCTCGGCGTGTTCGGACCAGCGGCACAGCACCGCACCGGACGCGACATCCTTCAGTTCGGACAGGCTGCGTGCCGCGGTCGCGCGCACGTCGTCGTCCGGATCGAGCAGCGCGTGGCACAGCGTGTCGACGACGTCGGGCTGCTCCCAGGCGGCGAGCACGCGCGCCGCTTCGCCGCGCACGTCGGTGGCCGGATCGTCGCGCAGTGCCGCAACGAAGATCGGCACGAGATTGGGATCTTCGAGATCGGCGAGTTCGAGCAGCGCGATGCGGCGCACGGATGCATCGGGCGCCGCAACACGCGCGACGAGCGCGGCAAGGTCGGAAGCGTGCGCGCCAGGTAGCGGGAAAGCAGGGGAGGAGGTGGTCATGGGCAAAATCCGGAGCATTAACGATGCGTAAGAGGCGTGACGAACGACACGGTCGCGCCGATCCGCGACCCAATGGCGCGCAGCAGCGTCCGCATCATGCGGCGCCTCTGCGTGTCGAGCACGCCGAACGATTCATCCATCGGCAGCATGCGCGGCCGGATGATCGGCACACGCGCGATGTCGATGCACACGCGGTCCGCCGGGTCAGCGCAGCAGGTATGGGATGTCGACCTTGACCGCGCCGGTCGGGCAGTCGCGTTCGCACGGCATGCAGTACCAGCATTCGTCGAACTGCATGTAGGCCTTGCCTTTGGTCACGTCGATCGCGAGCAGGTCGAGCGGGCATACGTCGACGCAGACGGTGCAGCCCTTGTCGGCGATGCAGCGATCCTCGTCGATCGTCACGGGCGCGCTGCTGCGCAGAAAGATGTCTTGCGGGGTATGGGGCACGGTGAGGCTCCTCGGAGTCAGAGGGCGGCCGCGAGGGCGGCCGGTTCGCGGATGCGCAGGTGCGCGTAGGCGCTGCGTTCGTCGTCGGCGAGCGGCACGACATAGGGCTCGACCGGCCGCTTCTCGCTGCGCATCGTGCCGTCGGCATTCTTGCGCAACCATGTGTGGCAGAACCATTCGGCGTCGTCGCGATGCGGAAAATCGACGCGATGGTGATATAGCCCCCAGCGGCTCTCGGTGCGGAACAGCGATGCACGCGCGGCCATTTCGGCGCAGTCGCGGATCGCGCGCACTTCGGCCGCGCGCATCAGTTCATGAGGGTGGTTCGCCTTGAGTTCTTCGACATCCTCAATAATGGCGTCAAAACGTTGCAGCCCGATTTCCATCTTGCGCGTCACCTTCGGCGGTTGCAGATAATCGTTCACCATGCGGCGCAGCTTGTATTCGACCTGCGCCGGCGCGAGGCCACGCTCGCGCATGAGCGGCGCGAGCACGCGGGTGCGTTCGGCCGCGACCTGTTGGTCGTCCACCGGCGCGTGATCGCGGCCGGCCACGTAGTCGGCCGCGTTCTGCCCGGCGAACCAGCCGTAGGTGAACGCGCCGAGCATGTAGTTGTGCGGGACGGCCGCCATGTCTCCGGCCGCGTAGAGCCCCGGCACGGTCGTTTCGGCGCGGGCGTTCACGTACACGCCGGACGCGCTATGGCCGCTGCAGAAGCCGATCTCGGAGATGTGCATCTCGACCATCTGGTGCCGGTAGTCGGTGCCGCGTCCTGCGTGGAAGCGACCGCGGCTCGGCCGCTCGTTCGTGTGCAGGATCTGCTCGATGGTCTGGATCGTTTCCTCCGCGAGGTGGTCGAGCTTCAGGAACACCGGGCCGTTGCCGCTTTGCAGCTCCTGGTAGAACTCCCACATCATCTGGCCGCTCCAGTAGTCGCACTCGATGAAGCGTTCGCCCTTGCCGTTCGCGGTGAAGCCGCCGAGCGGGCCGGTCACGTACGCGCACGCCGGGCCGTTGTAGTCCTTGATCAGCGGATTGATCTGGAAGCATTCGAGGTTCGCGAGCGCCGCGCCGGCGTGGTACGCCATCGCGTAGCCGTCGCCCGCGTTGGTCGGGTTTTCGTACGTGCCCATCAGGTATCCGGACGCCGGCAGCCCGAGACGGCCGGCGGCGCCGCAGCACAGGATCACGGCCTTCGCGCGGATCACGTGAAAATCGGCCGTGCGGCAGTCGAAGCCGAGCACGCCGCTCGCGCGGCCTTGCGCGTCGGTCAGCACGCGCGTCGCGACGATCCTGTTCGTGATCGCGATGCGGGCACGTTTCAACTGCCGGTACAGCACCTTCTTGATGTCGTGACCTTCCGGCATCGGCAGCACGTACGAACCCATGTGGTGGACCTTCTTCACCGCGTAGTCGCCGGTGCCGTCCTTTTCGAACTTCACGCCCCAGCGGTCGAGTTGCTCGATCGTCGCGAAGCTGTGCGTCGCATACGCATAAACGGCCTCCTGGTCGACGATCCCGTCGTTGGCGATCGTGATTTCGCGTGTGTACTGCTCGGGCGTCGCGTGGCCGGGAATCACCGCGTTGTTCAGGCCGTCCATTCCCATCGAGATTGCGCCGCTGCGCTTCACGTTGGCCTTCTCGAGCAGCAGCACGCGCAGCGACGGATCGCGCTCCTTCGCCTTGATCGCCGCCATCGGGCCGGCCGTGCCGCCGCCGACCACGACGATGTCGTATTCGAGTACATGGGTGTTCATTGCGGATTCCTTAATGGTTGGTGCGTTTTCTGCCGGTCGATGCGCAGCCGGTACTGGAACGCGTCGCCGCGGAAGTACAGGTGTTCGTAGTCGATTGGCGCACCGGACGCGTCGTGCGTCAGACGCTCGATCCGCAGCACGGGGCTGCTTTCCTCGACGCGCAGCGCATCGACGATTTCATCGTCGGCGAGGATCGCGTCGATCGACACGTCGGCGTGACCGAGCGGCACGCCGCAGTCGTTCTCGAGAATCAGGAAGATGTCGCGGGTTGCGAGATCGGCGCCCGCGAGCCGCTTGCCGAGCGCCGCGGGCACCCACGTCTGCTCGAGCGACACGGGCTCGCGGTTCAGCAGCCGCACGCGGCGGATCTCGACGAGCGGCGCGCCTTCCGGCACGTTCAGCTTCGTCGCGAGATGGCGGTCGGCCTTCACGGTGCGAAAGCTGCGCAACTGGTTGACGATCTCGTAGCCCATCGACGACATCGCCTCGGCGAAGCCCTGCAGCGACGTCACGTTCTGGAACGCCTTCGGCTTCGACACGAACGTGCCCTTGCCGTGCAGCCTGAACAGCAAGCCTTCCTTCTGCAGGTCGCCGAGTGCCTGGCGTACCGTGATGCGGCTCACGTCGAACATCGCGCAGAGTTCGTGCTCGGACGGCATCCTGCTGTGCGGCGCATAAGTGCCGTCGAGGATGCGCGTCCGCAGCGTGTCCTTGATCTGCACGTAGAGCGGGGCCGCCGATAGCGGCACGACGTTGGATGAGGTCATCGGTCAACTTGTCATGACAAGAGGACTCGAGTGTAGTGAGCGCGCTCGCGCGCCCAAACCAACGATTTCTGATTTCGACTTTCCGATTCCGGAAAAGCGGGGGGCGGCTGCGTGGCCGAGCTTCGTCCGGATCTGCCGCTTGTCGGCTGCCCGAATCGGCAGACAATCGGAGATTCGCGCTCGCATGTGCCGCGCATGTCGATTTCACGCCGCGTCGTTCGTCGTATCGATGTCGACCGGATTCGCGACGGCGTCCGCAGTCCGGTTCCGCATCGATGCCTGACCGACAGAGCGAAAGGAGGTGCCAGATGCCTGATTCCCGCTATCGCTGGGTGATCGTCGCCGCGGGCGGCCTGATGGGCTGCATCGCGATCGGCGCGATGTTTTCGCTGCCCGTGTTCCTGCGGGCCATCGCACGCGACACCGGCTGGTCGATGACCGGCATTTCCGCCGCGATGACGCTCGGCTTCATCGCGATGGCCTTCGCGAGCATCGGCTGGGGCAGCCTGTCGGACCGGATCGGCACGCGTGCGGTGGTCGTGACGGGCGCCGTTCTGCTGTCGGCGAGCCTGGCGCTTGCGAGCCGAGCGCCGTCGCTGCTCGCGTTCCAGCTGATTTTCGGGCTGGCCGTCGGCAGCGCGACGGCCGCGGTGTTCGCGCCGATGATGGCCTGCGTGACGGGCTGGTTCGACACGCACCGCAGTCTCGCGGTGTCGCTGGTGTCGGCCGGCATGGGCATGGCGCCGATGACGATGTCGCCGCTGGCGGCGTGGCTCGTGTCGGGCCACGGCTGGCGCACGTCGATGCAGCTGATCGCCGCGCTCGCGGCGGCCGTGATGATTCCGGCGTCGCTGCTCGTGCGCCGCGCCCCCGCGCTCGACGGGCCGCACGCCGAGCCGGCGCCGGCCGGCGGGCCCGGGGCCGCGCCGCTGTCGGTCGGCGGCGCGCTGCGTTCGCCGCAGTTCCTCGTGCTGCTGCTGACCAACTTCTTCTGCTGCGCGACGCATTCCGGCCCGATCTTCCATACGGTCAGCTACGCGGTGACGTGCGGGATTCCGTTGATCGTCGCGGTGTCGATCTACAGCGTCGAGGGGCTCGCCGGCATGGGCGGGCGCATCGCGTTCGGGCTGCTGGGCGACCGCCTCGGTGCGAAACGCATGCTGGTGGCGGGGCTGCTCGCGCAGGCGCTCGGCGCGCTCGGCTACTACTTCGTGCGCACGCTCGACGGGTTCTACGCGGTCGCGATGCTGTTCGGTTTCATCTATGCGGGCGTGATGCCGCTCTACGCGGTGCTCGCGCGCGAGAACTTCCCGCTGCGGATGATGGGCACCGTGATCGGCGGCTGCGCGATGGCCGGCAGCCTCGGGATGGCGGCCGGGCCGGTCGCGGGCGGTTTGATCGTCGATGCGCTGGGCAGCTATGGCTGGCTGTACCTCGGATCGTTTGCGATCGGCATCGGCGCGTTCCTCGTCGCGATGATGTTCCGCCCGTTTCCGAAGGCGCGGTCGCACGTGGTCGCCGCATGACCCGGCAGTCGCGAAACGGCGATTTCTGCGCGATGACGAACGCCGACCGACCCGGGCGAAAATAAAAAAACAGGGCCGGACGTCGCCCGCGCAGGCGACGCCAAATCGGCGCGGAGCCTGCTGCGGCGCAGCACAGCGGCAAGTCGTGGCGATCGGCGCGCATGCGCGCCGATTCGGCCCCTAAAAACACAATATCGAGCATACCTTCGAAGGGCCTGTCATACGCACGTCACCCTGCTAGAATTCGGCTGCCGCATTTGTTCCGATTGACTGATGAGATTGCTTGACGCACTGGTCGAACAACGCATTGCCGCCGCCGCCGCGCGGGGCGAGTTCGACGATTTGCCGGGTACCGGCGCGCCGCAGGCGCTGGATGACGACCTGCTCGTACCCGAGGAGGTGCGGGTGGCCAACCGTATCCTGAAGAATGCGGGCTTCGTGCCGCCGGCCGTCGAGCAACTGCGCGCGCTGCGCAACCTGCAGGACGAACTGCAGGCGGTCAGCGATCGTGCCGCGCGCTGCCGGCTGCAGGCGAAGATCCTCGCCCTCGACATGGCGCTCGAATCGCTGCGCGGCGGCCCGATGGTGATGCCGCGCGACTATTGCCGGCGCATCGCGGAACGTCTGTGCGAGCGCGGGCTCGACGACGCGTCCGCCGAAGCGGGGCCGATGTGAGCGCCGACGCGCTGCACGACGCCGCAGCCGGATCGGCCGCAGCTCCCGATTCTCCCGTTCCCGAAGCCGTGCCCGTGTCGGCGCGCGACCTGCATTTCATGCGGCTCGCGCAGGCCGCCGCCGAAGAGGCGCGCGCGGCCGGCGAAGTGCCGGTCGGCGCGGTGCTCGTGCGTGGCGACGAGGTGATCGCACGCGGCTTCAACCATCCGATCGGCGGGCACGACCCGTCGGCCCATGCGGAAATGGCCGCGTTGCGCATGGCCGCTCAGCATCTGCAGAATTACCGGATGCCCGGCTGCGAGCTGTACGTGACGCTCGAGCCGTGCCTGATGTGCGCGGGCGCGATCATGCACGCGCGCATCGCGCGAGTCGTCTACGGCGCCGCCGATCCGAAGACGGGCGCGTGCGGCAGCGTGATCGACGCGTTCGCGAATCCTCAACTCAACCACCATACCGACGTGACCGGCGGCGTGCTCGCCGACGAGTGCGGCGCCGCGCTGAAGTCGTTCTTCGCGGAGCGCCGTCGCGCGCTGCGTGAGGCGCGGCTCGCACGCGACGCCGAATCCGGCGCGCCGTAACCCCTGCCGCGCCCGTCGCCTGGAGCGGGGCGGGCAGCACGGTTCCGTGAACCGGAGACGGTTCGGACCCTCTAAGCAGGTTTGACGATCCCGATACCTTTCGCCATGTCCCTCCAGCCCGCTGCGTCCTACACCATTCGCCTGCTGGCGCCGTCCGGCTACCCGCACGACCCCGATGCGATCAACCGCGCGCTCGAGCGCCTGAGCGGCTCGCAACATCGCATCGAGAACATCGAGGCGACGCAACGCCGCTTCCAGCGATTCGGCGGCACCGACGGCGAGCGGGCCGGCGACCTGAACCGCCTCGCGGATCCGGAGCGCGCGCTGCCGGACATCGCACTCGCGGTGCGCGGCGGCTACGGCGCCGCACGCATCCTGCACGGGCTCGACTATCGCGGGCTCGAGCGCCGCCTGCGCGACCAGCCGATCGCGCTCGTCGGCCACAGCGACTTCACCGCGATCCAGCTCGCGCTGTACGCGAAGGCGCGCATCAAGACGTTCGGCGGCCCGATGCTGTCGGCCGATTTCGGCGCGGAAACGCCGAGCGATTTCACGATGCAGCACTTCTGGCGGACGTTGTCGCAGCCGACCACGACGATCATCGCCGAGGCGCCGCAGGTGCAGACCGTGAACGTGACGGGCACGCTGTGGGGCGGCAACCTGGCGATCCTCACATCGCTCGTCGGCACGCCTTACATGCCCGACATCGAGGGCGGCATCCTGTTCGTCGAGGACGTCAACGAGCAGCCGTTCCGGATCGAACGGATGATCTACCAGTTGCACCTGTCGGGCGTGCTCGCGCGCCAGCAGGCGCTCGTGCTCGGCCAGTTCACGGGTGCGCGGCCGTTCGAGTACGACAACGGCTACGACATGCAGGCGATGATCGACCAGGTGCGCTCCGTGGTCGGTATTCCGGTCGTCACGGGGCTGCAGTTCGGCCACGTTCCCGACCTGCTGACGTTGCCGTTCGGTGCGCAGGCGCAGCTCGTCGCGAATGCGCACGGTTTCCGGCTCACGCTGTCGGACTATCCGCATCTCGGCTGAGTCGGGCAGTGACGATCGAAAGGCGGGGCTTCCCGCCTTTTTCTTTAAGTAAGCGCGCAACTAACGGTCATAAATTTTTGTCGCCGTCGATCGGGTTGGCGGCATCGCGTGCACCAGTTTTGTCAACAAAATGACCGGAAGGGTATACACCGTGAGCCGCGATGGGAAAGCAGCAGAGGCTTGCCATGCCTGGATTTGGTGTGCCGCGCACCGCTCTGATACAGGGGGATGCACGCAGATTGTGCGCATTCCGGGAAAAGAATTGTTGACAATCTTTATGTCCGTCCTAGGATGAGGACCATCACGCGATGCAGAACATGAACGACTCCGATACCCATCCGTCCGGCGTTGCCGGTCCCGAAGCGATCGCCGAGCGGATCCGCACGGCGATCCTCGAGCATCGGCTCGCGCCCGGCGCGAAGCTGACGGAGGCGCAGCTTTGCGACGTGTTCGGGGTGAAGCGCGGAACGATCCGGCAGGCGCTTTCGCAGCTCGCGGCCGACAAACTGGTCGATCTCGAGCCGAATCGCGGTGCGTTTGTCGCGAGTCCGACGCTGCAGGACGTGCACGAGGTGTTCGAGATGCGCCGGATCATCGAGCTGGCCGTCGTCGAGCGGCTCGCGACGGGGCCGGGCGCGAAGCGGCTGAAGGGCGTTGCGGCGCTGATCGACAAGGAACGCAAGGCGTTCGAGCGGCACGATTTCGCGGCGTGGATCCGCCTGTCGGGCGAATTCCACACGGCGCTCGCGGCGCTGACGGGCAATGCGACGCTCTGCGAGTGCCTCGACGGGCTCGTCGCACGCTCGACGTTGATGTCGGCGCTGTATGAATCGCACGGGCGCAGCCCGTGCTCGTGCGACGACCATGACGAGATCCTGACCGCGCTGGAGGCGGGCGATTCGAAGCGGGCGGTGACGCTGATGGCGCACCACCTGCAGCATGTCGAACTGAAGATGCTGGACCGGCCCGCGCAAGGGCAGGTCGATTTGCGCGAAGTGTTCGGCGGCGCCTGAGCGGCGACGCGAATCCGGCCGCGCGCCACACGACGAGAGCAATGCAGGCCGGCGGTTTGCACCGCCGGCCGCCAGTCCGACTCCGGGCGATGATCCGGAGCGATATCGATGACGGTGGAGCGGCTGGTTGGCCGCGTCAAGGAGAAGTCATGGCTCAGTTCAGTGTGGCGCACGACAGCGCTTATCCGGCGGAAGAAGGCGGCGAGGGCGGTGGACCCGTGTTGCCGGACGGTTACAGTCAACGTTTGTACAACGAAGATTTGGCACCCCTTAAGAATCAGACTTGGGGCGCCTACAACATCTTCGCGTTCTGGATGTCGGACGTGCACAGCGTCGGCGGCTATGTGTTCGCGGGCAGCCTGTTCGCGCTCGGGCTGACGAGCTGGCAGGTGCTGATCGCGCTGATCGTCGGCATCACGATCGTGAACCGGCTGTGCAACCTGATCGCGCGACCGAGCCAGCAGATCGGCGTGCCGTATCCGGTCGCGTGCCGCGCGACGTTCGGCGTGCTCGGTGCGAACGTGCCGGCCGTGATCCGCGGGCTGATCGCGATCGCGTGGTACGGCATCCAGACCTATCTCGCATCCAGTGCGCTCGTGATCGTCGTGCTGAAGTTCTTTCCGCAATGGCTGCCGTATGCGGACGTCCATCGCTACGGCTTCCTCGGGCTGTCGGCGGTCGGCTGGGCCGGCTTCATGCTGCTGTGGGTGCTGCAGGCGCTCGTGTTCTGGAACGGGATGGAGACGATCAAGAAATTCATCGACTTCGCGGGCCCGGCCGTCTACGTCGTGATGTTCATCCTGGCCGGCTACATGGTGTGGCGCGCGGGCTGGCGCAACATCGGCATCAACCTCGGCGGCGTCAAGTATCACGGCGCGGAAGTGATTCCGGTGATGATCACGGCCGTGTCGCTCGTCGTGTCGTACTTCTCCGGGCCGATGCTCAATTTCGGCGACTTCTCGCGCTACTGCCGCTCGTTCGGCGACGTGAAGCGCGGCAACTTCTGGGGGCTGCCGGTCAACTTCCTCGCGTTCTCGCTCGTCACGGTGATCACCACCGCCGCGACGCTTCCGGTGTTCGGTGAACTCATCACCGATCCCGTCGAGACGGTCGGCCGCATCGACCATCCGACCGCCGTGATCCTCGGCGCGCTGACGTTCACGATCGCGACGATCGGCATCAACATCGTCGCGAACTTCGTGTCGCCCGCGTTCGACTTCTCGAACGTCGCGCCGCGGCTGATCAGCTGGCGCGCGGGCGGGATGCTCGCGGCCGTCGCGTCGATCTTCATCACGCCGTGGAACCTGTTCAACAACCCGGCCGTGATCCACTACACGCTCGACGTGCTCGGCGCGTTCATCGGCCCGCTGTACGGCGTGCTGATCGCCGACTTCTACCTCGTCAAGCGCGGCCGGCTCGTGCGCGACGACCTGTACACGATGTCGGAGCGCGGCACCTACTGGTACACGGGCGGCGTGAACCGCCGCGCGCTCGCCGCGCTGCTGCCGGCCGCGGTGATCGCCGTCATCTGCGTGATGGTGCCGGGCTGGCAGGCCGCCGCGAACTTCTCGTGGTTCATCGGCGCCGGGCTCGGTTTCGTGTTCTACCGGCTGCTCGTTCGCACGAAGGCCTGAGGAGCGCGCGATGAAGATCAAGCTGATCAATCCGAACACGACGCAGCGGATGACCGATGCGATGGGCCGCTGCGCGCGTGAAATCGCGGCGGCAGGCACCGAGATCGTCGCGGTGAGCCCGCCGATGGGGCCGCCGTCGATCGAAGGCTATTACGATGAGGCGCTCGCGACGCCCGGGCTTCTGGCCGAGGTCGCGCAGGGCGAGCGCGACGGCTGCGACGCGTACGTGATCGCGTGTTTCGGCGACCCGGGCCTTTATGCGGCGCGCGAACTCGCGCGCGGGCCGGTGATCGGGATCGCCGAGGCGGCGATGCATGCGGCGAGCGTGCTCGCGCCGGGCTTCTCGGTCGTCACGACCCTCGCGCGCACCTGCGGGATGGCGTGGCATCTCGCCGAGCGCTACGGGATGAAGCGATTCTGCCGCAACGTGCGGGCAACCGACGTCGCGGTGCTCGAACTCGATCGGCCCGGTTCGGCCGCGCGGCGGATCATCGTCGACGAATGCCGGCGCGCGCTCGACGAGGACGGCGCCGACGCGATCGTCCTCGGCTGCGCCGGGATGGCCGAATTCGCGCACGAGATCGAGCAGCAGATCGGCGCGCCGGTCGTGGAAGGCGTCACGGCGGCCGTCAAGTGGGCCGAGGCGCTCGTCGCGCTGCGCCTCGCGACCGCGAAGCGCGGCGACTATGCGCGGCCGCTGCCGAAGCGCTACGACGGCGAATTCGCGCGTTTCAGCCCGCCGGAGGACGCGCCCGCGCCCGCGTCGGCCGCCGCCACGGCGCGAAGCGGGAGCGCCGCGTCGGAACCGGTCCCGAATTTGCCGCAACCGCACATACACGCCGTCTGACATGCACTATCTGCGCCGCTGTATGGGCGCGTATGAACGTTTTCGCTACACTGGGCCGTCATCGCATCGGCCCGTGCGGCCGGCCTCCGGCACCCGCGCGGGTCGATGCGAACCCATTACTTCAGCAAGTTTTCGCCGCACTTCGAACCCATGTCACTCGATCCCAACTATCCTCGCGACCTGATCGGCTACGGCCGCCATCCCGTGCAGGCGAACTGGCCCGGGCGTGCCCGCGTCGCCGTGCAATTCGTGCTGAACTACGAGGAGGGCGGCGAGAACTGCGTGCTGCACGGCGACCCGGGCTCCGAGCAGTTCCTGTCCGAAATCGTCGGCGCGGCCGCGTATCCGGATCGCCACATGAGCATGGAATCGATCTACGAATACGGGTCGCGTGCCGGCGTGTGGCGCATCCTGCGCGAATTCGAGAAGCGCGGGCTGCCGCTGACGGTCTTCGGCGTGGGCATGGCGATCGAGCGTCATCCTGAACTCGCGCGCGCATTCGTCGAGCTCGGCCACGAGATCGCGTGCCACGGCTGGCGCTGGATCCACTATCAGAGCATGACGCCCGAGCTCGAGGCCGAGCACATGCGCCTCGGGATGGAAGCGATCGAGCGCGTGACGGGCGAGCGTCCGCTCGGCTGGTACACCGGTCGCGACAGCCCGAACACGCACCGTCTCGTCGCGGAATACGGCGGCTTCCTGTACGACTCCGACAACTACGGCGACGACCTGCCGTTCTGGATGGACGTCGAGGTGTCGGGCGGCGGGACGTCGCCGCAGCTGATCGTCCCGTACACGCTCGATACGAACGACATGCGCTTCGCGACGCCGCAGGGCTTCAACACCGGCGATCACTTCTTCGACTACCTGCGCGACGCGTTCGACGTGCTGTACGCGGAGGGCGACGACGCGCCGAAGATGCTGTCGATCGGCATGCACTGCCGTCTGCTCGGCCGGCCGGGACGTTTCCGCGGGCTGCAGCGTTTCCTCGATCACATCGAGAAGCACGATCGCGTATGGGTGACGCGCCGTGTCGATATCGCGCGTCATTGGCGTGAACATCATCCGTATCAGCCCAATCATCGAAACGAAGGGAAAGCATGAAGGCGATGCGTTACACGTTGGAGCAACTGAACACGATGGCGCCGAGCGCATTCGTCGCGGCGCTGTCGGGGATCTTCGAACATTCGCCGTGGGTGGCCGAGGTCGCCGCGGGCGAGCGGCCGTTCGTGAGCATCGACGCGCTGCACGAGACGATGTCGAACGCGGTGGAGACGGGCGGCGAAGCGCGCCAGCTCGCATTGATCAACGCTCACCCGGAGCTGGCCGGCAAGGCCGCCGTGCGCGGCGAGCTGACGGCCGAGTCGACCCGCGAGCAGAGCGGCGCGGGTCTCGACCAGTGCACGCAGGAAGAGTTCGACAAGCTGCTGACGCTGAACCGCACGTATCGCGAGAAGTTCGGCTTCCCGTTCATCCTCGCGGTGCGCGGCTACGACCGGCACGGCATCATCGCGAACTTCGAGTCGCGCGTGAATCATTCGCGCACCGAGGAACTGCGCGCGAGCCTCGACCAGATCTACCGGATCGCGCGCTTTCGCCTCGACGACCTGATCGACGCCTGACACCTCACGACGGCCTGCTGCGTCGCGGCGGCCGATCGCATCACTGAAACAAGGAAACATCATGGCTGTTCCGCTTCTCGATCCCGACGCCCCCGACTTCACGCGGCGCTACGTGAACCTCGCCGACCCGCGCCTCGGTGCGCAGTCGCTCGAGGCCAGCGACGATTTCTTCGCGCCGAAGGACCGAATGTTGAACCCCGAGCCGGCGGTGTTCATCCCCGGCAAGTACGACGACCACGGCAAGTGGATGGACGGCTGGGAGACGCGCCGCAAGCGTACGACGGGCTATGACTGGTGCATCGTCAAGCTCGCGCGACCGGGCGTGATCAAGGGCTTCGACATCGACACGAGCCACTTCACCGGCAACTTCCCGCCGGCCGCGTCGATCGAGGCGGCATACGTGGCCGACGGCGCACCGACGCATGCGACGGAATGGGTCGAGATCGTGCCGTCGACGACGCTGCAGGGCAACAGCCATCACTATGTCGAAGCGCGCGACGCGCGTGCGTTCACGCACCTGCGCGTGAACATCTATCCGGATGGCGGCATCGCGCGCCTGCGCGTGTATGGCCAGCCGCAGCTCGACTGGGCCGGCGCGAGCGCGACCGAGCAGTTCGACCTCGCGGCGATGGAAAACGGCGGCTACGTGGTGGCCGCGAACAACCAGCATTTCGGCGTCGCGTCGAACCTGCTGCTGCCGGGCCGCGGCGTGAACATGGGCGATGGCTGGGAAACCCGCCGCCGCCGCGAACCGGGCAACGACTGGGCGATCATCGCGCTCGCGCAGCCCGGCGTGATCCGCAAGATCGAAGTCGATACCGCGTTCTTCAAGGGCAACTATCCGGACCGCTGCTCGATCCAGGCCGCGTACGTGTCGGGCGGCACCGACAGCTCGCTGATCACGCAGTCGATGTTCTGGCCGGTGCTGCTCGGCGAACAGAAGCTGCAGATGGACAAGCAGCATTACTTCGAGCACGAGATCGCATCGCTGGGCCCGGTGACTCACGTGCGCCTGAACATCATTCCGGACGGCGGCGTGTCGCGCCTGCGTCTGTGGGGGACGCTCGACAAATGAAGACGCTCGCAATCGAACCGCTGACCAAGGACGCGTTCGCGCCGTTCGGCGACGTGATCGAAACGGACGGCGCGAAGCAGATTCCGATCAACCTCGGCACGACGATCCGCTTTCACGATCTCGCGAAGGTCGACGTGACCGACGAAGACGGCCGCACGCTCGTCAACCTGTTCCGCGGCCAGCCGCGCACGCTGCCGTTCGAGGTGAAGATGCTCGAGCGTCATCCGCTCGGCAGCCAGGCGTTCGTGCCGCTGAACGACCAGCCGTATCTCGTCGTCGTCGCGCCGGCGGGCGATCTCGATCCGTCGAAGATCCGTGCGTTCGTGACGAGCGGGTGGCAGGGCGTGAACTATGCGAAGGGCGTGTGGCATCACCCGCTGATCGCGCTCGGCGGCGTCAGCGACTTCATCGTCGTCGATCGCGGCGGCGACGGCCTGAATCTGAACGAGCAGGACCTGCAGGAATCGCTGTGGCTCACCGAGGACGCGCTGGATGCACTGACGGCCTGAGCAGCATTTCGACAGTACCGTTTCATCGAAGAGACCCGCGCGATCTGCGCGGGTTTTTTTTATGCTCGCCGCGCGCACAGGCCCATGACGTTGCCGCTACGTCGAAGACGTCGATCGCGTGCTATCGTGCCCGCATCGCCACCGCACGACGCCCGGTTCCCGGGCCGTACCACGATGAGCCAACCTGAAAACGACCTCGCGATCCTGTTGCGCACGATGCAGCCCGAACTGCATCGCGGTGCGTTCGCGTTCGTCGCGCTGCCGGCCGATGCCGACATATCGTTATCCGAAGCGATTGCAACGTTCCGCGAAACGAAAGGCATGACCGTCGTCGTCGACGAGGAAACGGCCGCACGTCGCGGCTGGCCGGTGCTGTTCCGCGCAGCGTGGATCACGCTGACGGTGCATTCGGACCTCGCGGCGGTCGGCCTGACGGCCGCGTTCGCGAGCGCCCTCGGCTCGGCCGGCATCAGCTGCAACGTGATGGCCGCCGCGTATCACGATCACATCTTCGTGCCGTTCGACGACGGCCCGCGTGCGCTCGACGCGCTCGTCGCGCTGCAGCGCGACGCGATGCGAAGCTAGCGGGAGACACGTTCCGCGCGGGCAAAAAAACGGGCCCGTTTCCGGGCCCGCGAACGGAGAGGACTGCACCGACCAACCAAGCGGTGGCCGGCGCAGGGCGGCTTACTTGACCGCGCCGCCCTCGAACCAGGCGGCGAGCTTCACGCGCTCGTCGTCGGTCATGTGCGTGACGTTGCCGATCGGCATCGCCTTCAGGCGCACGGCCTGTTCGTAGATGCGTTGTGCGTTCTTCGATACCTCGTCCGGCGTGTCGAACATCACGCCGGCGGGCGCGCTGCCCATCAGCGTCGGCTTTGCCGAGTGGCACTCGACGCAGCGCTGCTGCAGGATCGGCATGATGTCGTTGATCACGATCTTCGGTGCGTTCGCCGCCTGCGCTTCCGGTGCGACCGGCTTCGGCATCGTCCACACCAGTGCGCCCGACAGCAGCGCGACGCCGCCGATCGGCAGGTACCACAGCTGCTTGCCGCGGTGACGCATCACGAAGAACTGACGGATCAGCGCGCCGGCCAGCATGATCAGCACGAGCACGACCCAGTTGAACTTGTTCGTATACGTCATCGCATAGTGGTTCGACAGCATCGCGAACACGACCGGCAGCGTGAAATACGTGTTGTGCACCGAACGCTGCTTGCCGCGCTTGCCGTAGATCGGGTTCGGCTCTTCGCCCTTGAGCATCTTGTCGACCATCTTGCGCTGGCCCGGGATGATCACGAAGAACACGTTCGCCGACATGATCGTCGCGAGCATCGCGCCGACGATCAGGTACGCCGCACGGCCCGAGAAGATGTGGCACGCGAGGTACGCGGCGACGACGACGTAGAGGCCGACGCAGATGCCCAGCACGCGATCGTTGGTGCCGAGGATGCGGCACAGCGAGTCGTAGACGATCCAGCCGGCCGCGAGGAAGCCGAGGGCGGACGCGACGGCGACCACGGGGCCCATGTCGAGCACGCTCTTGTCGATCAGATACGTGTTCGGTGCGAGCAGGTACAGCACGAAGAACAGCGAGAAGCCAGACAGCCAGGTCGTGTACGACGGCCACTTCGACCAGTGCAGGTCATCCGGCATTTCCGGCGGGGCGACCGTGTACTTCTGCATGTTGTAGAAACCGCCGCCGTGGACGTGCCACAGCTCGCCGAACACGCCGCGCTTGCGCTGGTTCGCGTCGGTCGGCGGTTTCAGGCTGTTGTCGAGCGCGACGAAATAGAAGGACTCGCCGATCCACGCAATGGCGACGATGACGTGCAGCCATCGCAGCGCGAGGTTCAGCCAGTCGGTGATGAAGCCTTCCATGAAACTCCTCCAGACTCAGATCGTTGTCTTTGATGCGGGCGCCGATGCGTGTGTCAGCTGCCGCGATAGGTGCTGTACGACCACGGCGACACGAGCAGCGGCACGTGGTAGTGCGATGCGGTGTCGGCGATGCCGAAGCGCAGCACGACGCGGTCGACGAAGCGGGGTTCGGGCACCTTCACGCCGAGCGACGCGAAGTAGTCGCCGGCATGGAACACGAGTTCGTATTCGCCGGCGGCGAGCGCGGCGCCTTCGAGCAGGGGTTCGTCGCAGCGGCCGTCGCTATTGGTCAGCACGGTCTTGATCGCGCGGCGCGATTCGCCGTCCAGCGCGTAGAGGTCCACCTTGATGGCAGCGCCGGGGCGACCGTGTGCCGTATCGAGTACGTGGGTAGTGAGCTTTCCCATTCGCAATTGTCCTTGTGTGAATGCGAGGTTCGGCGGCGACTCGATCCATTGACTGTGCGGCGGATCGAGGCTCCACGTCACGTGGCTACATACCCGTCGGCGAGATTGAAGCGAGCGCCGTGCAGGCATTGTAAAAAGGTTCCCCGTGCAAATACGGGCGCGATATCAAAGATAATGCGCCGCGCATGAACCGCTGTCGACGCCCTGCCGGAAGCGGCCGGCGGCCCGGGATTCCGGCGCCTGCCGGGGCCGCGCGCGGCGTACCATATCGAATCCGTGAAGCGCGGTATTCCGGATCGCGCATTGTGCGTTGCGCGCGCTTGGGCGATGCTCCCGCCGTGCGCGTCGGGCCGTGGGCCCGCGCGTACCCCGAAGACGGCATTCACGCCGGGTAACCGGGCCAGCGCGTTCGAACGGACGCAGGCACCGGGGCGTGCCGCGAATCAGCGTTCGAACGGCCTTGTGACGGTCTCCGGGAGCGGCTCCCGGGGGCAGAACGACGCGGAGAACGCATGAACCTCGAGCAGCACGCCGGCGCACGCGCGCCGCACCCATCCTCATCCCGCCCGACGACCCTGCTGGTCAAGCACGCCGACGTGCTCGTGACCATGGACGACACGCGCCGCGAATTGCGCGACGCGGGCCTGTATATCGAAGACAACCGGATCGTCGCGGTCGGCCCGAGCGCCGAGTTGCCCGATACCGCCGACGAAGTGCTCGACCTGCGCGGCCACCTCGTGATCCCGGGGCTCGTGAACACGCATCACCACATGTACCAGAGCCTCACGCGCGCGGTGCCGGCCGCGCAGAACGCCGAGCTGTTCGGCTGGCTCACGAACCTGTATCGGATCTGGGCGCACCTGACGCCCGAGATGATCGAGGTGTCGACGCTGACCGCGATGGCCGAGCTGCTGCAGTCGGGTTGCACGACGTCGAGCGATCATCTGTACATCTATCCGAATGGCAGCCGGCTCGACGACAGCATCGGCGCCGCGCAGCGAATCGGCATGCGCTTTCACGCGAGCCGCGGCGCGATGAGTGTCGGCCAGCGCGACGGCGGGCTGCCGCCCGATTCGGTCGTCGAGCGCGAGCCCGACATCCTGCGCGACGCGCAGCGCCTGATCGAGACCTATCACGACGAAGGTCGCTACGCGATGCTGCGGGTGGTGGTCGCGCCGTGCTCGCCGTTCTCGGTGAGCCGCGGCCTGATGCGCGACGCGGCCGTGCTGGCGCGCGACTACGGCGTGTCGCTGCACACGCACCTGGCCGAGAACGTCAACGACATCGCGTACAGCCGCGAGAAGTTCGGGATGACGCCCGCCGAATACGCGGAAGATCTCGGCTGGGTCGGCCACGACGTATGGCACGCGCACTGCGTGCAGCTCGACGATGCGGGCATCGGCCTGTTCGCGCGCACCGGCACCGGCGTCGCGCACTGTCCATGTTCGAACATGCGGCTCGCGTCGGGTATCGCGCCGGTGAAGAAGATGCGTCTCGCGGGCGTGCCGGTCGGGCTCGGCGTCGACGGTTCCGCGTCGAACGACGGCGCGCAGATGGTCGCGGAAGTGCGGCAGGCGCTGCTGCTGCAGCGGGTCGGTTTCGGGCCCGACGCGATGACCGCGCGCGAGGCGCTCGAGATCGCGACGCTGGGCGGCGCGAAGGTGCTGAACCGCGACGACATCGGCGCGCTGAAGCCCGGCATGGCCGCGGACTTCGCCGCATTCGACCTGCGCCAGCCGCTGTTCGCGGGCGCGCTGCACGATCCGGTCGCGGCGCTCGTGTTCTGCGCGCCGTCGCAGACGGCGTACACGGTGGTGAACGGGAAGGTAGTGGTGCGGGAAGGGCGGCTCGCGACGCTCGACCTGCCGCCGGTCATCGAGCGTCACAACGCGCTGGCGCAGGCACTCGTGGAGGCGTCGCGCTGACGCATCGATGTGAAGGCCGCGCCGCGCGCCGCGGATCGGGCGCGCGGTGGCGGTCGCGGCCGCCACATGCCGCGCATCGCACCGGGCCGCACCGCGACGGCATGGCCGGCGCGTGCGTCGTGCGCGCTTACGCCTCGATCAGCGTGCGGGTCGCTTCGGCGACGAGGCTGCGCAACCAGCGCACCTCGTCGGAGTAGTGGCAGCGTTCGTGCCACAGCTGGTAATACTGCATCGGCGGAAAGTCGAGCGGCGCCGGCACGACCGACAGCGGCAGGAATTTCGCGTAGTGATCGGCGAACAGGCGCGTCGTCGTGAAGATCAGGTCGGACTTCACCAGCACGTACGGTGCGAGGTTGAAGTACGGCAGCGTGACGACCACGTGACGCTTGAGCCGTTCGCGCGCGAGATGCACGTCGATCGCGCCGCGCTGACCGACCGAGTACGGCGTCGGCGCGAGATGCGGCGCGTTCAGGTACTGGTCGAGCGTGAGGCCGCCGCGCTTCGCGAACGGATGCGTGTTGCTCATCAGGCAGACGATTTCGTCGACGAACAGGTTCGACAGGTGCAGTTGCTCGGGCGGCTCGGGCCAGTTCCCGACGACGATGTCGAGCTTGCCGTCTTCCAGCGCGAGCTCGTAGTCGAATGCGGGGCCGAGCGAGTGGAACTCGAGCGTCGCGTTCGGCGCCGCCTGGCGGAAGCGTTCGACGACGGTCGGCACGAACAGCACGTTCAGGTAGTCGGGGCAGCCGATCCGATAGCAGCGGATCGACGTGGCCGGGTCGAAATTGTGCTGCTGGAACTTGATGCGCTCGATTTCGCGCAGTGCGTTCTGCACCGGCTCGAGCAGGCGCAATCCGTATTCGGTCGGGACCATGCCGGACTTGCCGCGCACGAGCAGCGGGTCGCCGGTGATGTCGCGCAGGCGCCGCAGTGCGGCGCTGATCGCCGGTTGCGACTGGTTCAGTTTGACGGCCGCGCGCGTGACGCTGCGCTCCATCAACAAGGTATGCAAGACGCGCAAGAGGTACGTGTCGATCGCCTCGCGTTGCTGACTCATGATTTCTCCAGTTTATATGGCTGGGCTGATCGAGGGGTGATGTGGGTATATGGTTTTTAATATGAACGAAAGTCAGCGTCAAGAGATGGATACCCGCACACGCGCGCCGGCCGGGCCTCGCGAAGGGGGCTGAACGGGGCGTGATGCGGGTGGGCGCGGCACCGCGCGGATGCGCATTGCACGCATCCGGTGGCTAAGGCACCGCGCGTGACGCGCGTGCGTCAGTCGTCGATGCGCATGCCGACTTTCAGCGTGACCTGCCAGTGGATGACCTGGTCGCCTTCGATGTGGCCGCGCGTTTCGGTGACCTGGAACCAGTGCAGGTTGTGCAGCGTCTTGCCGGCTTTCGAGATCGCGTTGCGGATGGCGTCGTCGCACGATTGCCGCGATGAACCGGTCAGTTCGATCAGCTTGTAGACGTGGTCGCTCATGATGCGCTCCCTGGGTTGTCGGTGTGTGCGGCCGGCGCAAGCGGCGGGCCCGAGACGGCGCCGTGCGTGTCCGGCTTCTTGAGTGATAGGTATGATGGGCGGCAAGTGCAACCCCAATTGGAGACGAGGAACATCGTGGAAGTCGGATTTTGCGGACCGGGATTGATGGGCGCGCCGATGATTCGGCATTTGCTGGCGGCGGGCCATCGGGTCAGCGTATGGAACCGGACGCGCGCCAAGGCCGAGGCGCTTGAAAAGGATGGTGCGCAGGTGGTCGACACGCCGCGCGAACTGGCCGAGCGTGTCGACACGGTGTTCGTGTGCGTGCTCGACGGCCGCGCGGTCGGCGACGTCGCGTTCGGCGAGCACGGGCTCCTTGCCGGCGATGCGAATGCGCGCCGCCTGAAGCGCATCGTCGATCATTCGAGCATTCCGCCTGCGGCGACGCGCGACTACGCGGCGCGCGCGGCCGCGCTCGGGGTCGGCTGGATCGACGCGCCGGTGTCGGGCGGCGTGCCCGGCGCGCAGGCCGGCACGCTCGCGGTGATGGCGGGCGGCGGCGCGGCCGACCTCGACGCGGTGCGGCCGCTGATCGACACCTATGCGTCGCGCATCACGCACATGGGCGACGCGGGCGCGGGCCAGACCGCGAAACTCTGCAACCAGGCGATCGTTACCGCGACGGTGACCGCGATCGCGGAAGCGGTCGGCCTCGCCCAGGCGAGCGGCATCGACGCCGCGCGTCTGGCCGACGCGCTGGCGGGCGGGTGGGCCGATTCGGTGCTGCTGCAGACCTTCGTGCCGCGCATGACGTCAGGCGGTCATCCGCCGATCGGCGCGCTGAGCACGTTCCAGAAGGACGTCGACGCGATCGCCGACGCCGCGCGCGACACCGGCGCGGTAATGCCCGTATCGGCCACGGTGCAGCAGGTGCTGCGGCTGGGCGCCGCGCAGGGGCTCGCCGGTGCCGATTTCGCCGCGTTCATCGACATCGTCCGGCCCAGCAACGGGCGCGCGACGGCGCAGTGATCGCGCGGCGACGGTGAAGCGGGAAGCCTGAATGGCCGATGGGCCGCCCGGAGGCGGCCCATCGTGTCGGTGTCGGTTCAGCCGAGGGAGCGCGGTGTCGTATCGCCGGCGTTCTGGCGTCCGAGGCCGCCGCGCAGGCTCGCCTTCGTGCCTGCACCAAATTCGGGCAGGATGCGCGCGCGGGCGCGGCTCGCGAACACGAGGAAGCCGAAGCCGTTCGCCTCGTACCAGTACCCGCCGTTCTCGAGGCCGTCGAGCGGTTGTTCGAGTGCGTTGGCGATCGATTCGATGCAGCGCTTGCGCAGTTCGGCGATGGCCGGATAGGGCGGCTGAGCGCCGCGCACGCTGCACAGGAGCACGTCGAGGCCGGGCAGCACATGCGCGTAGAGGACGGGCTCGTCCTGCGCACGGGCGCGGGCAATCTTGGTGTCGAGCTGCGCGAACGGTTTCGAGTGGCGCAATACCGCGAGGAACGACTCCTGGCCGTCCTGTTGCGCACGTCGACGTTTTTTCGGGAAGGACATAAACACTCGCCTCAAAAACAATTGCAAGAAATGCGGCACTTTCATGCGACCCACTCCCGGCTATGTACGCCGCATGTCGATCCTTTATAGCACACGAAAATGCTGCACTCGTGCGGTACGACGATCAATGTCTCCCGTCGACCCGCTTGCCACGATGATCGACACAGCCAGCGTCTTGGCGCCCGTACTGTCGTTTAGTCTCCATCATAGACCTGCTTTTCCCGCGCGTGCATTCGCGCGTCACAAAAAAGTGAGACAGGCCGCGCACGGCGCGCGCCCATGAAAAAGGCCCGCACTTGGCGGGCCCGGCGGATGCTGCGTCGCGCGGTGCTCAGCGTTGCTTGAGCGAATCGCGGATCTCGCGCAGCAGCACGGTGTCTTCCGGCGTCGCGGCCGGCGCGGCTTCGTCAGGCTTGCGCAGCTTGTTGATGAATTTCACCATCAGGAAGATGATGAACGCGAGGATCACGAAATTGATCGCCACGGTGATGAACGAGCCGTAGCCGAATGCGGCGACGCCCGCGGCCTGCAGGTCCTTGAACGAATCGGGATTACCCTTGAACGACGGAGGGATGGTGCCGAGCAGAACGAACTTGTTCGAGAAATCCAGACCGCCCGTCAGCACGCCGATGACCGGCATGATGAGGTCTTTCACGACCGAGTCGACGATCTTCGAGAATGCGCCACCGATGATCACGCCGACGGCGAGATCCATCACATTGCCTTTGACGGCGAACTCCTTGAATTCCTTGATTATGCTCATGAGCGGCTTTCTCCTGGTTGGGCGAGGGGAGGCGTGCCGCGACACGCAGGGCTGCGAAGCGTCTGGCGGGTCGGAGGGGGATCGGAGGCACGCCGATGGCCGCATGATAGCGAACGTGCCCCATTGCCGGTAGCCCATCTTGAAATGATTAACAAATCACGGACGGGGCCGGCGCGAGCGGAAATGAAAGGAAGCGCGGTGTGAGGCGGCGGGCGCGGCGCGATGCGTCGACGCCCGCGTGTGCACGGCTCAGGTGTTGTCGTCGGTCCAGCCGTCGTCGTTGCTGCCGAGATCGACGCCGCCACCGCCGTTGCCGTCGCTCCAGTTCGAGCTGTCGCCGCGGCCGAAGTCGAAGCCCGGATCGTTGTTTTCCTGGCGCCGGCGCTGGTCGTCGACGATCACGTCGCGTTCGACCACGCGTTCGCGGCCGCCGGACATCGCCTCGCCGAGCAGCACGCCCGTCAGCAGCCCGCCCATTCCGCCGCCGAAGCCACCGCCTTGCTGAACCACGACGGGCGGCTGCTGTTGCGGATACGGCTGCTGCGGGTACGGTTGCTGCTGATATGGCTGGCCTTGCATGCCGGTCATGCGATCGGCTTCCTGCGCATACACGGAGCCGCCGCCGTTCGCGGGCGCCGCGGGCTGCGCGCTCGGATCGGGGCGGCCCTCGACGCGCGCTTTCACGCTCGCATGTCGCTGTTCGAGTTCGTCGATGCGATACGGCGGCACCGGGTTCTTGCCGTTCGACAGCGTCTCGACGAGCGTGCGTGCATCGGTCTCGATGCCTTCGAGTTCGCCGGTGAGCGCGGCGGCGCCCGGCGCCGTCGACAGCTTCGCGTCGAGTTTCAGCGGACGGATGTCGTTCAGCACGTCGGTCGCGCGCTTCAATTGCGTGCGGCGTTCGTCGTCGGCGCGGCTGTTGTCGGCGGAGCGCGCGCGCCGCAACGTCCAGCGCAGCACCAACGCGATGATCGCGACGATCAGCCCGAGGCCGATCCACATGCCGGTCGACGGACCGTGTTTCTCGACCGGCGCGGCGGGCGCGAGCGACGACTGCAACGAACCGGCCTGGGTGGCCGACGGTGCGTTGCCGCTGGTGCGTGCGGCGTCGGCGCGAATGCGCGATTCGGTCTGCGCGAAACGCGACGCGTCGGTGAAGCGCAGTTGCGGATCGAGCGACTTCGCCCGCTGCAGTTGCGCGAGCGCGTCGGACGCGCGGCCTTCGCGGTCCAGCACCTGGGCGTACAGGTAGCGCGCATGCGCATTGTTCGGATGCGCGTCGATGACTTGCGACAGCTGCGTGTCGGCTTGCTGCCAGTTGCGCTGCGCGATCGATTGCTCGACCTGCTGCAGCGACGGGACCGCAAACGCGGCGGACGACAGCAGCATCAGCGAAAGGCCGAGAGCGGCGAGAGATTTCTTCATGGTCGAACCGGGCGCGAGCGCCCGTCTCCTGACGATCGGTGCGCGCCGCGGGCCCGGCGGGCCGCGGCGCGGTTGCCGTTACTGCGCGGGCGTGTCGAGCTGCTTCTTCAGCGCGGCGAGGCGGTCCTCGACCGACGGGCCCTTGTTCAGCGCGGCGAGCTTGTCGTCGAGCGCCTTGCCGCTCGACGTGTCGGCCGAATTCAGGCGGGCGTCCGAGCGCGCGTTCTGCAGCGCGACCTTGTCCTCGAGCTTCTGGAAGTCCTCGGACAGGTTCTTGCCGCCGATGCCGCCCAGCGCGCTGGCCGCGACGTCCTTCGCCTGCGCGATTTCCTGCTTGGCCTGCAGGATGTTCGAGCGCGCGTTCAGGTCGTTGCGGCGCTGACGCATGTCGGCGATCTGCCCCTTCAGCTTGTCGACCGACGGCTCGAGCGTCGTCAGTTCGGCCGCGAGCGCATCGCGCTCGGCTTCCGCGTTCGACTGCGCGGCGAGCGCCTCGCGTGCGAGCGCTTCGTCGCCGGCCTGCAGTGCGCGCTTCGCGCCGTCCTCGTACTTCTTCACCTTGTCGTCGGCCGCATCGCGCTTGCTGCGCTGGGTCGCGACTTGTGCCTCGATCTCGATCAGCGAATTCTCGGCACGGCCGATGCTGTCGTCGAGCTCCCGCACGATCTGCCGTGCGTCGCGCGACGGATCCTGTACCGAGTCGGCCGCATCGTTCAGCAGGCCTTTGATCGTGCGCGAAACAGAGTCGAAAAGCGACATGAAATCCTCCGTGGTTGAAAGGTGCCGCGTCAGCGGCAATGCCCGTCGCGAATCGGTTCCGACCCGCGTGAGCTGGCGGATATTACACCGCCGGCCCCTTAAATACGGCTTAAGTGCCGGAGTTCAAGCGCGAGGCGTGTGCGGACTTCCACCTTTCGCATCTGAAAGAAACGGCGCGGCACGCACCGGGTTGCGAGTCCATGATAGGCGGAGCATGGCGCCAATACGTTCCGCAATTCACGCTTGTGCGGGAATTTTTACAAAAAATCGCGAAGCCGATCGGTCGATTTCATTAAAATGCGCTGTCACGTCGCGGGAACGGATCGCCGCGCGGCGGGGTCTGTCGACGTGACAGTTGCCACGATGCACCCACTCTGATTCATCCGCTTGCATTTTCCGCATGCGTCCGAGGGCGCCACGCCGCCCGCCATTCCGACATGCCAATTATCAAACGACCGTCTTCTTCTTCCGATCGGAACGAACCTCACTACACGTTGCGCCGTTCGCCGTCGGGAGCCTATTACCCCGATGACGACGACCGCGGCGACGACCGGCGCGCGCAGCGTCGCGGCGGCGGGGGCGGCGATCGCCGTTCGTTCGGCTCGCGCGTCGCGCTGTGGTTCGTCGGCCTGTTCGCGACGCTCGCGATCGTCGGTGCGCTGATCGTCGGCTACGCACTCGTCGTGATGGCGCCGCAGCTGCCGTCGCTCGATGCGCTGACCAACTACCAGCCGAAGGTGCCGCTGCGCGTGTTTACCGCCGATCACGTGCTGATCGGCGAGTTCGGCGAGGAGCGCCGCAGCCTCGTGCGCTTCCAGGACATTCCCGACGTGATGAAGAAGGCGGTGCTCGCGATCGAGGACTACCGCTTCTACGAGCACGGCGGCGTGGACTTCCTCGGCATCCTGCGCGCGGGCGTCGCCGACCTGATGCACGGCGGCGCGCGCCAGGGCGCGAGCACGATCACGATGCAGGTCGCGCGCAACTTCTTCCTGTCGAGCGAGAAGACGTATACGCGCAAGATCTACGAGATGCTGCTCGCGTACAAGATCGAAAAGGCCCTGACGAAGGACCAGATCCTCGAGCTGTACATGAACCAGATCTACCTGGGCCAGCGCTCGTACGGTTTCGCGGCCGCCGCGCGCGTGTATTTCGGCAAGGACCTGAAGGACATCACGCTCGCGGAAGCGGCGATGCTCGCGGGGCTGCCGAAGGCGCCGTCCGCGTATAACCCGGTCGTCAATCCGAAGCGCGCGAAGGTGCGTCAGGAGTACATCCTGAAGCGCATGCTCGAGATCGGCTACATCACGCAGCCGCAGTACGACCAGGCGGTGAAGGAAGAGATCCACGTGCGCACGCCGGGCAACCAGTACGCGGTGCACGGCGAATACGTCGCCGAGATGGTGCGGCAGATGATGTACCAGCAATACAAGGACGAAACCTATACGCGCGGGCTGACCGTCACGACGACGATCAACTCGGCCGACCAGGAAGCGGCGTACCAGGCCGTGCGTCGCGGCATTCTCGATTACGAGCGCCGCCACGGCTATCGCGGGCCGGAAGGCTCGATCAACCTGCCGGCGGCCGGCGACGATCGCGACGAGGCGATCGACGATGCGCTCGCCGATCACCCGGACAACGGCGACCTGCAGTCGGCGGTGGTGCTGGCCGCGTCGCCGAACGCGGTCGAGGTGCAGTTCGTCGGCGGCGCGACGACGACGATCGGCCCGGCCGGGCTGCGCTTCGTGTCGGCCGCGCTGAGCCCGCGCGCGAACGCGACGCTGCGGATCAAGCCGGGCTCGATCGTGCGCGTGCTGAAGGACGGCAAGACGGGCTGGCAGGTCGTGCAGCTGCCGCAGGTCGAAGGCGCGCTCGTCGCGATCGCGCCGCAGGACGGTGCGATCCGCTCGCTCGTCGGCGGCTTCGACTTCAACAAGAGCAAGTTCAACCACGTGACGCAGGCGTGGCGCCAGCCGGGTTCGTCGTTCAAGCCGTTCATCTATTCGGCGTCGCTCGACAAGGGCCTCGGACCGGCGACGATCATCAACGATGCGCCGTTGTACTTCCCGCCGAGCGTGCCGGGCGGCACCGCGTGGGAGCCGAAGGACGACGATCAGCCCGACGGCCCGATGTCGATGCGCACGGGCCTGCAGCGTTCGAAGAACCTGGTCTCGATCCGGATCCTCGCGTCGATCGGCACGCAGTACGCGCAGGAGTACGTGACGCAGCGCTTCGGCTTCGATCCGGCGAAGACGCCGCCGTATCTGCCGATGGCGCTGGGTGCCGGCCTCGTGACGCCGCTGCAGCTCGCGACCGGCTATGCGGTGTTCGCGAACGGCGGCTACAAGGTCGATCCGTACCTGATCGCCGAAGTCGACGACGCGCGCGGCCAGCCGCTGCAGAAGTCGCAGCCGGTGATCGCCGGCGGCACCGCGCCGCGCACGATCGAAGGCCGCAACGCATACGTGATGAACAGCCTGCTGCACACGGTCGCGACGGCCGGCACGGGCGCGGGCACCAACGCACTCGGCCGAAGCGACCTGCAGGGCAAGACGGGTACGACGAACGATGCGAAGGACGGCTGGTTCGCCGGCTACCAGCAGTCGCTCGTCGCCGTCGCGTGGATGGGCTTCGACCAGCCGAAGAGCCTCGGCAGCCGCGAATTCGGCGCGCAGCTCGCGCTGCCGATCTGGGTGAACTACATGCGCACCGCGCTGAACGGCGTGCCCGAGCAGCAGATGCCGATGCCGGACGGGCTGACCTCGATCGACGGCGAGCTTTACTACGCTGATCGCACGCCGGGCAACGGCTTCGTCGCGAGCGTGGACATCAACCCGGCCGCGAACGCGATCAGCGCGAACGACGCGCTCGGCTCGGCCGGCTCGGAGGGGCTCGCGCCGCCGCCCGTCACGCAGCAGGAGAAGCAGCAGATCATGGACATGTTCCAGAACAAGTAAGCGATACGCGGATGTTTCGCATGCGACGGGCGCCTTCGGGCGCCCGTTTTCTTTTGCGTGTCGCCGTGCGCCGGCCGATGAAGACGAATCAGAACGACGCGCAGGCCGGCACGAGCGTGATGCCGACGGACTCCTGCCGGAAGCGCTCGCGGTACGCTTGCCGGATCTCGGCAAGCCGCGCGTGCGTGTTGGCCGTATCGTCGGCGACGATGCGGACCACGAAACTCGCTTCGCGGATGATCCGGCCGGTGGCGCGGTCGCGCCATTGGCCGTGGGTGTCCCAGTAGGTGAAGCCGTCCGGAAAGCGCGGCGTGACGACGTCGGCGAGGAACCCCGCGCGTTCCGCATCGGTGACGGGGCCGCGTCCGGCGATATCGCGCCCGAACAGCAGGTCGGCCTGCAGCATCCGGTGCGCGTCCGGCTGCACGCAGGCCGTGGGCGTGCCGACGACGGGCGAGGGTGGCGCCGCGCAACCGACGAGCAGCGCGATGGCGGCGGTGCCGATCGCGTAATGCGCGCGACGCCGCCACGTCGCGGGACGGGCGTTCGAAGGCGGCATCTGCCTATTTCGCGTCCGGCGTGCTTCGCGCGCGTAAAACGCTGCGCGCTCAACCACTTGCGTGCATGTCCGGCGGGTTATCAACAGGGCTGTCAACATAAACTGGGGATAACCCGGGGTGCCGTGCACGGCGTCAGTGCTGCAGTTTCGCGTGCGCGAGATGCATGCCGAGCGTCGCGGGGTCGGTGTTCGTGCCCGACAGCAGCACGCCGATCCGCTTGCCCTGCAGCGTTTCGCGCAGCGGGCCGAGCAGCGCCGCGAGCGCGGCCGCGCACGCCGGTTCGACCGCCAGCTTCAGATGCGAGAACAGGAACAGCATCGCCGCGCGCAGCGCGTCGTCGGACACCGTGACGATGCGGTCGACGTGGCGCCGGCACAGCTGGTAGCTGTATTCCTCGGTGTGCGGCGCCATCAGCGAGTCGGCGATGGTCTGCATCGCGCTCATCTTGATCGTGTGATTCGCCGCGAAGCTGCGGCTCATCGCGTCGGCGCCTTCCGGTTCGACGCCATACACGTGCACGCGCGGATTCGCGAGCCGCAGCGCGGTCGCCATGCCGGCCGCGAGCCCGCCGCCGCCGATCGGCACGATCACCGCGTCGAGATCGGGCGTCTGCGTCGCCCATTCGTAGCCGAGCGTCGCGGTGCCGAGAATCGTGTGATAGCCGTTGAACGGATGGATGAAGAAGCGGCCTTCCTCGGCCTCGATCCGCCGCACGAGGTCGAATGCCTGCGACGCGCTGCCGGCGAGCACGACTTCGGCGCGGTACTGCTTGCACTGCGCGATGCGCGCCGGGCTCGCGGTATGGAACATCACGACCTTCGCGCTGCTGCCGAGCCGCATCGCCGCGTACGCGACGGCTGCCGCGTGATTGCCGGCCGACACGCACGTGACGCCGGCGTTCTTGCGCGCTTCGTCGAGGGCCATCAGGTGCGTGAACGCGCCGCGCGCCTTGAAGCTGCCGCTCACCTGCAGCAGCTCGAACTTGAAGTTGACGTGCGTGCCCTCGAGGGACGGGAGGTCGGCGCGCTCGAACACGGGCGTGCGCGCGACCCACGGCGACAACGCGAAATGCTGCGCGGCGATTTCGTCGAGCGTCGGAATCGGCTCGCCGTCGATCGTCGTATGGGCGGTGCCCTGTTGTTCAGTCGACATGACGTGGCGGATGGCGGGGTGGGCCGGCCCGCGCACGCAGGCCGGCGTGGCGGGGGGCAGTCAGTGTGCGTCGACCGACATGCTGCGGATGAACTTGCGCAGGAACTGCTCGCAGGCGGCGAGCTGCGCGAGTTCGACATACTCGTTCGGCTTGTGCGCCTGTTCGATGTTGCCGGGCCCGCACACGATGCTCGGAATGCCCGCGCGTTCGAACAGGCCGGCCTCGGTGCCGTATGCGACCTTGCGCTTGTCCTGGTCGGCCGTCAGCGCGCGCACGAGCTGCGTGATCGCGGCCTGTTCGGTCGCATCGAGCCCGGGTGCGGCGGCGATCTTCGAGAACTCGATCGCCGCGTTCGGATGCTCGCGACGCATCTGCGGCAGCAGCGTTTCCTGCGCATACGCTTCGATGCGCGTGAAGATCTGCTCGGGATCGAGCGTCGGCAGGTTGCGGAACTCGAAGTCGAACCGGCATTCCGCCGGCACCGTGTTGATCGCGTTGCCGCCCTGGATCGTGCTCGTTTGCGCGGTCGTGAACGGTACGTCGTACAGCTCGTCGAACGGGCCTTCGGCGCGGAAGCGCTCGGCGATGTCGCGGATGTGGCAGATGAGGCGCGCCGCGTATTCGATCGCGTTCAGGCCCTTCGGCGTCAGCGACGAGTGCGCCGCGTGGCCGCGCACGCAGCAGCGGTACGCGTTGATGCCCTTGTGCGCGATGATCGGCCGCATGCTGGTCGGCTCGCCGACGATGCAGCCGGACGGCTTCACGCCGCGCTTGACGAGATCGGCGATCAGAAGCGGTGCGCCCGCGCAGCCGATTTCCTCGTCATAGGACAGCGCGAAATGGATCGGCTTCGCGAGCTTCGTCGCCTGCATCTCCGGCAGCAGCGCGAGCGCCGCGCCGATGAAGCCCTTCATGTCGCACGTGCCGCGGCCATACAGGCGGCCGTCGCGCAGCTCCGGCGCGAACGGGTTGCTGTCCCACTGCTGGCCGTCGACCGGCACGACGTCGGTGTGCCCCGACAGCACGATGCCGCCGTCGGTCGAGCCGTCGTGCGCGGGCACGGTCGCGAACAGGTTGGCCCAGCCTTCGCGCGGGTCGTGCGTGAGCGTCGACACGATGCCTTTCGCGGCCAGTGCGTCGCGCACCGTTTCGATCAGCCCGAGGTTCGGCACGCGGCTCGTCGTGTCCATCGACACCAGCCGCTCGATCCAGGGCAGGCTGACGAGCGAAGCGTCGCCTTGCGGGGCGGCGGACGGCGCGGGCGCGTCGAGTGTGGACATGGCAAAACTCCGTCTGATGAATGGGAAAATCATACTCAAAAACGCGCGCGCCCGCCTTCGCCGGCCGCGATGCGGTGCAGCATCGCGGCCGTGCGGTCAGCGTGCCGCGCTCGCCGCGTCGGCGCGCGGCGCGAGCGCGCGCAGCGTCTCCTTGATCGTCGACACGCGGATCGCGAGGTCGGGCGAGCGCGTCTCGATGCGCAGCTTGTCCTGGCCCGCGAGCTTGATGTGCCGGTGCTTCTGCACCATCTCGATGATCCGCATCGGATCGATCGGCGGGTTCGGCTCGAACTGCAGCCCGATCGCGGCCTCGCTCGCGTCGATCTTGACGATGCCAAGCGGCTTCGCGGCCAGCCGCAGCCGGTGCGTCTCGACGAGCGCGTGCGCCTGCGGCGGCAGCTTGCCGAAGCGGTCGATCAGCTCTTCCTGGATGCCGTCGATCGCGTCGCCGTGTTCGCAGTTCGCGAGACGCTTGTACAGCGACAGCCGCTCCTGCACGTCCGCGCAGTAATCGGCCGGCAGGATCGCGGGCGCGTGCAGGTTGATTTCCGTCGTCGCGGCGAGCGGGGCGGTGAGGTCGGGCTCCTTGCCGTTCTTCAGCGCCTTCACCGCGTCGTTCAGCATGTCGGTGTAAAGCTGGAAGCCGATCTCGTGGATCTCGCCCGACTGCTTGTCGCCGAGCACCTCGCCGGTGCCGCGGATCTCGAGATCGTGCATCGCGAGATAGAAGCCCGAACCGAGTTCCTCCATCTGCTGGATCGCCTCGAGCCGGCGCTGCGCCTGCTTGGTCAGCGACTGCGGGTCGTGGACCAGCAGGTACGCATACGCCTGGTGGTGCGAACGGCCGACCCGGCCGCGCAACTGATGCAGCTGCGCGAGGCCGAACTTGTCCGAGCGATGCATGATGATCGTGTTCGCGCTCGGCACGTCGATGCCGGTCTCGATGATGGTCGTGCACAGCAGCACGTTCGCGCGCTGCGCGACGAAATCGCGCATCACGCGTTCGAGTTCGCGCTCGTGCATCTGGCCGTGCGCGATCACGATGCGCGCCTCGGGCACGAGTTCCTCGAGCATCGCCTTGCGGTTTTCGATCGTTTCGACCTCGTTGTGCAGGAAGTACACCTGGCCGCCGCGCTTCAGTTCGCGCAGCATCGCCTCGCGGATCACGCTTTCTTCCTCGCGTCGCACGAAGGTCTTGATCGCGAGCCGCTTTTGCGGCGCGGTCGCGATCACCGAGAAATCGCGCAGCCCCTCGAGCGCCATGCCGAGCGTGCGCGGGATCGGCGTCGCGGTCAGCGTCAGCACGTCGACCTCCGCGCGCAGCGCCTTCAGCGCTTCCTTCTGGCGCACGCCGAAGCGGTGTTCCTCGTCGATGATGACGAGGCCGAGGCGCTTGAACTGCACGTCCGACGACAGCAGCTTGTGCGTGCCGATCACGATGTCGACGCTGCCTTCGTTGATCTGCGCGATCGCCGCGTTCACTTCCTTCGCGGTCTTGAAACGCGACAGCTCGACGATGCGCACCGGCCAGTCCGCGAAACGGTCGGCGAAGGTCTGCGTGTGCTGCTCGGCGAGCAGCGTGGTCGGCGACAGCAGCGCGACCTGCTTGCCGCCCATCACCGCGATGAACGCGGCGCGCAGCGCGACCTCGGTCTTGCCGAAGCCGACGTCGCCGCACACGAGGCGGTCCATCGGCTTGCCGCTCGTCATGTCGCCGATCACGGCCGCGATCGCCGCGGCCTGGTCGGGCGTTTCCTCGAAGCCGAAGCTTTCCGCGAATTTCACGTAGTCGCGCGGCTCGAGCGCGAACGCATGGCCTTCGCGGGCCGCGCGCCGCGCATACAGGTTCAGCAGCTCGGCGGCCGTGTCGCGGATCTGCTGCGCGGCCTTGCGCTTCGCGCGCTCCCACTGGCCCGAGCCGAGCGCGTGCAGCGGCGCGCTGTCGGGATCGGCGCCGCTGTAGCGCGAGATCACGTGCAGTTGCGCGACCGGCACGTAGAGCTTGCTCTCGCCCGCGTATTCGAGATGCAGGAATTCGGTTTCGCCTTCGCCGAGATCCATCGACACGAGGCCCATGTAGCGGCCGATGCCGTGCTGCGCATGCACGACCGGATCGCCGACCTTCAGCTCCGACAGGTCGCGCACCATCGCATCGACGTTGCTCGCCTGTTCCTGGCGGCGGCGCCCGGCGCGGCGGCCGAGCGCACCGTACAGCTCGGTTTCGGTGACGATCGCGTAGCCTTCGCCCGGCACCGCGAAGCCGCTCGCGAGCGGCGCGACGCCGAGCGCGAAGGGCGCGTCGCTTTCGAGCCAGCCTGCGAAGTGGTCGTTCGACGCGGGGCGCAGGTGATGCTCGGCGAGCAGTTGCAGGATCGTTTCGCGGCGGCCGGCCGATTCGACCGTCAGCAGCACGCGCTTGCCCGACGATTCGACGAACGTGCGCAGCGCGGCGAGCGGATCGTCGGCATGGCGATCGACGGTGAGCTCGGGCAGGCCCGTCGCCCAGCCGCCCGCCGGCTGCGCGGGCAGCACGACGCGCGCGAACGGCTTCGCGAACGCGAAGAAATCCTCGTCGGACAGGAACAGGCGCTGCGGCTCGAGGATCGGCCGCTCGCGATCGTGCGCGAGGAACGCATGACGCTGCTTCGTGTCGGCCGTGAAGCGTCGGATCGACGCTTCGAGGTCGCCGGCGAACACGAGGTGCGCATCCTGCGGCAGGTAGTGGAACAGCGTGGCCGTCTCGTCGAAGAAGAGGGGCAGGTAATACTCGATGCCGGCCGACGGCACGCCGTTGCCGATGTCCTTGTAAATCGGCGCGCGGCTCGGGTCGCCTTCGAAGGTTTCGCGCCAGCGGCTGCGGAAGGCCGTGCGCGCGGCTTCGTCGAACGGAAACTCGCGGCCGGGCAGGAGGCGCACGTCGCGCACCGGATAGAGGCTGCGCTGCGTATCGGGATCGAACGCACGGATCGAGTCGACCTGGTCGTCGAACAGGTCGATCCGGTACGGCAGCGGCGAGCCCATCGGGTACAGGTCGAGCAGCGAGCCGCGCACGCAGTATTCGCCGGGGCGCACGACCTGGCTCACGTGCTCGTAGCCGGCCAGCGTGAGCTGCGCCTTCAGCTTTGCCTCGTCGAGCCGCTCGCCCTGCGCGAACGCGAACGTGTACGCGGCCATGAACGAGGCGGGCGGCATCCGGTACAGCGCCGTGGTCGCGGGCACCAGCAGGATGTCGCAGCGGCCCTCGCCGAGGTCGTGCAGCGTCGCGAGGCGCTCGGAGACGAGATCCTGGTGCGGCGAGAACGTGTCGTACGGCAGCGTTTCCCAGTCCGGCAGCAGGCGCACGCGCGCGTCGGGCGAGAAATAGCGGAGTTCCTGCGACAGCCGCTGCGCGTCGACCGCGTTCGCGCAGATCACCGCGAGGAGCGGGACCGCGTCGCGGTTGTCGGCGAGATAGCGGGCGATGGCGAGTGCGTCGGCGGAGCCGTGCGCGCCGTCGAAGGCGAACCGCTGGCCCGGTTTGACGCGGGCGACGGGCGAGGCGAACGGGGTGGAAGCGTTGTCTGGCATAGGGACGGCAGGGGTGGCGGGCACGGGCGCATCGCGGTGCGCCGGTCGAGACGAAAGACCTATTATAAAATCCGCTTCTCGATTTCATCTTTCCGGCGTTTCCCCTTCGTGACTCCCCGACTTTTCGCCCTGATTCCTTGCGCCGGCACGGGCAGCCGTTCCGGCTCTGCCGTGCCGAAGCAATACCGCACGCTGGCCGGCCGCGCGCTCCTGCATTACACGCTCGCCGCGTTCGACGCGTGCAGCGAATTCGCGCAGACGCTCGTCGTCCTCGCACCGGACGACACGCACTTCGACGCGCGCCGTTTCGCGGGCCTGCGTTTCGCGGTGCGCCGCTGCGGCGGCGGCTCGCGGCAGGCGTCGGTGCTCAACGGGCTGCTCGGGCTGGCCGAATTCGGCGCGACCGACCAGGACTGGGTGCTGGTGCACGACGCCGCGCGCCCGGGCATCACGCCGGATCTGATCCGCACGCTGGTCGCGACGCTGAAGGACGACCCGGTCGGCGGCATCGTCGCGCTGCCGGTGGCCGATACGCTCAAGCGCGTGCCGGCCGGCGGCGACGCGATCGCGCGCACCGAATCGCGCGACGCGCTTTGGCAGGCGCAAACGCCGCAGATGTTCCGCATCGGCATGCTGCGCGACGCGATCCTGCGCGCGCAGCGCGAAGGGCACGACCTGACCGACGAGGCCAGCGCGATCGAATGGGCCGGCCATACGCCGCGTGTCGTGCAGGGCAGCCTGCGCAACTTCAAGGTCACGTACCCGGAAGATTTCGCGCTTGCGGAAGCGATCCTCGCGCGCTCCTCGAACGCTTCCTGACTTTCACCTCATCTCAACCGGACTACGCATGGATTTCAGAATCGGACAAGGCTACGACGTGCATCAGCTCGTCCCGGGGCGCCCCCTCATCATCGGCGGTGTGACGATTCCTTACGAGCGCGGCCTGCTCGGTCATTCGGACGCGGACGTGCTGCTGCACGCGATCACCGACGCGCTGTTCGGCGCGGCGGCGCTGGGCGACATCGGCCGCCATTTCTCCGACACCGACGCGGCGTTCAAGGGCGCGGACAGCCGCGTGCTGCTGCGCGAGTGCGTCGCCCGCGTGAAGGCGGCCGGCTTCACGATCCAGAACGTCGACAGCACGGTGATCGCGCAGGCGCCGAAGCTCGCGCCGCACATCGACGGGATGCGAGCGAACATCGCGGCCGATCTCGGACTGCCGCTCGAGCGCGTGAACGTGAAGGCGAAGACCAACGAGAAGCTCGGCTATCTCGGCCGTGGCGAGGGCATCGAGGCGCAGGCCGCCGCGTTGCTGGTGAAGCAGGGCGCGTGAGCGTCTGAAACCGCCCCGAAGCGGCGCGCCGGTCGCGCCGCCGGAATGAAAAATGCCACGCGTTTGCGTGGCATTTTCGTTTTTGCGGTGCGGTGCGGCGCGCGTGGCCGCCGCAGTGCACCGCGCTGCCGCTGGCGCGACGGCTTATTCGCCTTCGGCTGCGATCACCTGGGCGGCGGCGTTGATCACCGACGCGATACGGCCGACGTCGCGCAGCTGCGTCGTCGTCATGCCTTGCTCGTTCTTCAGCAGCGCATAGTGCGACTTCACGCAGAAGTGGCACTTGCCGACGATCGATGCGGCGAGCGCGTACATCTCGAACCTGCGCTTGTCGACGCCGCCGTGCGACGCATATGCGCCCATCCGCAGCTCGGCACGCTGCGTCTTCAGGTCGGCGTCGTCGGCCATCTCGACATACGGATACCAGGTGTTGTTCATCCCCATCAGCGCGGCCGCCGTCAGCACGGCGTTCGTCTCTTCGGGCGACAGCACGCCGGCTTCGCGGATCGTCTTCACGAGCACGGTGCTCTTCGCCGCGACCGCCGCCGCCAGCGCGACGCCGACTGCATCGGTGCCTTCGAGCGACGAGCGCGAGATCGTGCCGTCGAGGTTCAGGCGAATGTCCTTCGCGTAGTCGGGGATACGTGCCTTAATCGAGTCGATGAATTCCATTGATATCTCCTATGGGTTGGCCGTTAAAAAAGCCCGCAGGCAGGACGTGCGCCGCGGGCTTCGTGCATCGATGCGCTTACAGCGTTGCGCCGCCGACTGCACGGTTGCACGGGCACAGTTCGTCCGTTTGCAGGCCGTCCAGAATGCGCAGGACTTCTTCCGGGCTGCGGCCGACGTTCAGGTTGTTCACCGAAACGTGCTGGATCGTGTTGTCCGGATCGACGATGAACGTCGCGCGCAGGGCCACGCCGGCTTCCTTGTCGCGCACGCCGAGCTGGTCGATCAGCTCGCCCTTGACGTCGCCGAACGAGTAGTGGTTCAGCTTGTCCAGGTCCTTGTGCTCACGGCGCCATGCGAGCTTCACGAATTCGTTGTCCGAGCTGCCGCCGAGCAGGACGGCGTCGCGCTCTTCGAACTGCTTCGTCAGCTTCGCGAACTCGACGATTTCCGTCGGGCACACGAACGTGAAATCCTTCGGATAGAAGTAGATGATCTTCCACTTGCCCGGGAACGACGCTTCGGTGACGGTCTCGAACGCCGACTGGCCGTTTTCCTCGTGATTGTTGAAGCCCGGCTTCGCGGCTACGACGGTGAATGCTTCGAGTTTATCGCCCACGGTTTTCATGCGGATACTCCTGTGTGAGTTGGGAAGAAGACTGAGTCAAGCTACCTCGGTGCTGCAACGTTGGTGTGACAGCATGGGCAGGACTATAACACTATTAACAAAGCGCTTCAATAGATTTTGGCTAACGATTCCCATAGTTTTTTTCAACCGCGCCGATAGTGTGACGCGCAAGAAGCGTGCGCGAACGCGTCACGCCGTCGCACGCGTCTTGCCGGCGCCGGGGAATTCGAGGGTGACTTCGAGGCCCGCTTCGGGGCTGCGGTTGCGCAGGCGCAGCGCGCCGCGATAGCGGCCGACCAGGCGCAGCACGATCGCCATGCCGAGCCCCGTGCCGTCCGCCTTGGTGCGCGCCGTGTCGACGCGGTAGAACGGCCGCATCACGAGCGGCAATTGGTCCTCGGGGATGCCGGGGCCCTCGTCGCTCACCGACAGCTCGACGCGCGCGTGCGTCACGCGCGTCTCGAGCGTGATGCGCGATACGCCGTCGTCGCGGCTCTGGCCGTATTTGCGCGCGTTCTCGACGAGGTTGCCGATCACGCGGCGCATGTCGGTCTCGTCGGCTTCGATCACGGCGGTCGCCGCGAGCCGCGTGCGGATCTCGACGCCGTCCTCGCCCGCCACGCGCGCGGCGACTTCCTGCGCGATCGACGACAGGTCGACGGGCTCGGGCTTGCGTTGCGACGGGCGCGCGTAATCGATGAAGGCCGCGATGATGCGGTCCATCTGCTCGATGTCGTCGACCATCGCGTCCTTGGTCGCCTGGTCGGACGGGCTCATCTCGGTCTCGAGGCGCAGCCGCGCGAGCGGCGTGCGCAGGTCGTGCGAGATGCCCGCGAGCATCAGCGCGCGGTCGGCCTCGAGCTGTTCGAGATCGCGCACCATCTGGTTGAAGCTGCGGTTGGTCTCGGCCGCGACGCCCATCCCGCGCTCGGGCAGCAGCTCGGGCGTCTGGCCCGAGCCGATCTGCCGCGCGGCGAGCGCCAGCCGCGAGAACGGCCGGTTCACGAGACTCGTGATGAACGCCGAGCCGAACAGCGACAGCGCGAGCGCGAACAGGCCCCAGCCGGCCCACTGCAGGCCGGTGACGCTGTCGAGCTGGTCGCGGTCGAGCGCGACCCAGTAGTCGTCGTCGTCGATCTTGAAACTGATCCACACGCCCGGGATGTCGTTGACCGATTGCGCGATCACGGTGTCGTCGCCGAGACGGCTGCGGATGTCGTGTTCGATCAGGCGGTTCAGCGATTCGTCGGGCTGCAGCTTGAACTTGTCGGTTTTTTCGCGCGGGTACACGCGCACGCCCTCGTTGCTCTCGAGATCCTGCAGCAGCGCGCGCCGCAAATCGGGATCGGAATAGAGCAGGGCGGTGCGCGTGAGCTTCACGATCGCGACGAGCTGGAGCGCGACGCGCTGCGCGCGCGGCTCGCGCTCGATCACGCGAAAGCTCTGGAACCACGCGGCGAGACTGACCGAGATCAGCAGCGCGATCAGCAGGAAGGTGCGCCAGAACAGCCCGCCGAACGCGAGCTGCAGGAGGCGCCGGTCGATACGCATGGGACGGGCCGAGGGCGGGCGAAACCGGAAAGGAAAAAGATCAGGCGGCGCCGTCCGGAATGAACACGTAGCCGAGGCCCCAGACGGTCTGGATGAAGCGCGGGCTGCCCGGATCCGGCTCGATCAGCTTGCGCAGGCGCGAGATCTGCACGTCGAGGCTGCGGTCGAACACTTCGTATTCACGGCCGCGCGCGAGCTCCATCAGCTTTTCGCGCGACAGCGGCTGGCGCGGATGACGTGCGAACACCTTCAGCACCGAGAATTCGCCGGTCGTCAGCGGAATTTCCTGGCCGGACTTCGTCAGCGTGCGCGTCGCGAGGTTCAGCGAGAACTCGCCGAACTCGAACACCTCGGTGGTTTCAGACGGCGCGCCCGGCAGCTCGGCCGGCGCCTGGCGGCGCAGCACCGCGTGAATGCGTGCGACGAGTTCGCGCGGATTGAACGGCTTCGGCAGGTAGTCGTCGGCGCCCATCTCGAGGCCGACGATGCGATCGACGTCCTCGCCCTTCGCGGTGAGCATGATGATCGGCGTGCGGTCGTTGCTGCCGCGCAGGCGGCGGCAGATCGACAGGCCGTCCTCGCCCGGCAGCATCAGGTCGAGCACGAGCAGGTCGAAGCGCTCGCGCACCCAGAGCTTGTTCATCGCGGTCGCGTTTTCCGCGACGTACACGTTGAAACCCTGCTCGCCGAGATAGCGGCGCAGCAGATCGCGCAGGCGCGGGTCGTCGTCGACGACGAGAATCTTGGAGGGGTTTTTCGTTTCCATGAGCGGCATCTTATCGCGAATGGGAAATTACGCACGGTCGCGTATTTTCGCGCGTTACAGTCCGTTACAAAATTTACCCGTAGTGTCGCGCGGAGTAAAGGCAGGCTATAGAGATTCCTTTACTCGAAGCCGAAATTCGGTAGATACTCCCCTGCACTCCATCTTTCATCTTTGTACGCCCGAATTCCGCAGGGTTTTTCAAGTACCAGAGGTAACCGGTTGCCGCGTGACGAAGGGAACAAATCGACCAAAGAAGCGAGGACGGTCATGCGATCTGCCCGGATTGCACTGATGCTGACGATCGCACTTGCCGGTCCATATGCGTCGAACTTCGCGTATGCGCAGCGCCCCGAGCAGGGCGCCTCGTCGCGCAAGCTGCCGCGCGGCAAAGCGCCGCAGCCCGACCGCGCCGCCGACATGGCGGTCCGTTCCGCCGTGCCTCCCGATCTCGAACAGCGCCGCCGCGACGGGCACATGACGCCCGAGGAGCGCCACCTGTTGCGCCAGCACATCGAGGACGCCGTTCGCGAGCTGTACAAGCGCTGATCCGCACGCGCCCACGCGCGGCGCGGAAAGATTCCGTAGCAATTTTTCCGTCAACTTTCGGATGCCTGCTGCCGTTGTACCGGCATCCGCACCGCCGGTGCGTTCCGGGAGTCCACGACGATGAAAGCGAACGCTGCCGCCCCGGCATCGCCCGCGATGCAGGCGCCGCTCGACGCCGACGATGCGCTGTTCTTCCTGAGCCGCACCGGCTTTTCTCCCGCACCGGCCGAGGTCGCCCGCATCGTCGGGATGACGCGCGCGCAAGTCGTGGCCGACACGCTCGGCAACGTGCGTCGCGACCCCGTGACGCCCTGGCCCGACTGGCTCGCCGAGTTGCCGCCGACCCGCGCGCAGCGACAGGCGCTGACGCCCGACATGCGGCGCGACGAGCAGGGCGAACGCAATCGTCGCTACGATGTGTTGCGGGCGGCGTGGGTCAACGAGATGGTCGTGACGCCTTCCCCGCTCACCGAGCGCATGACGCTGTTCTGGCACGGGCATTTCACGTCCGGTCAGGACAAGGTCCCGTATCCGCAGACGATGGCCGCACAGAATGCGCTGTTTCGCCGCGAGGCGCTCGGCAACTTCGGCACGCTCCTGCATGCGGTCGCGAAAGATCCGGCGATGCTTCAGTATCTCGACGGCGCGAGCAACCGCAAGGGCCGTCCGAACGAGAACTTCGCGCGCGAGGTGATGGAGCTGTTTACGCTCGGCGAAGGGCATTACACGCAGCACGACGTCACCGAGGCCGCGCGCGCGATGACCGGCTGGAGCGTCGATCCCGATACGCTGCGCTTCGTGGTGCGGCCCGAATGGCACGACGCGGGCGACAAGACGATACTCGGCGAGACCGGTGCGTTCGACGGCGACGGCTTTCTCGACATCCTGTTGAAGCGGCCCGACACCGCACGCTTCATCGCCGGCAAGCTGTGGCGCGAGTTCGTATCCGATACGCCCGACGCCGGCGCGCTCGATGTCGTCGCCGAACGGTTTCGCGCGAGCGGCTACGACATACGCGCGGCGCTCGCCGCCCTTTGGTCGACCGACGAATTCTGGGATCCGCGCAATCGCGGCGTGCTCGTGAAGTCGCCGGCCGAGTTCGTCGTCGGATCGGTGCGGTTGTTCGATGTCGCATACGGCGATCCGCAGATGCTCGCGAACACCGTGCGCACGCTCGGGCAGAACCTGTTCTATCCGCCGAACGTGAAGGGCTGGCCGGGCGGCGCGATGTGGATCAACAGCACGACGCTGCTTGCGCGCAAGCAGTTCGTCGAGCAGTTGTTCCGCGCGACCGAGACCGCCGGCATGCGGGCGCCGGCGCATGCAATGGCGGCACCGTCGCCGAATAATGCGCACGCGATACCGGTTGCCGACGCCGCGTCGGTTGCCGGCATGCGCGGTGCGCCGGCCCGGCCCGCGCGCGGCGGCCTGCGATTCGACCTCGAACGCTGGCTTGCGCAGTATCGTGCACGGCCGCAGGCGATTGCCGGATTGTCGACCGAGCTTCAATTGCAGCACGCGGTGCTGCCGGTGTCGCCGGTCGCGGCCATCGATACGGACTCGACCGGCGGCGCGTATCTCGAGGCGCTGCTGATGGATCCGGCCTATCAACTGAAATGACCGAAACGACGATGAACAGGCGCGCTGCCGCGGTGGCCATGCCGCGCGGCGAACCGAAGGATGCACGATGAACCGACGTGATTTTCTGACGCTGACGGGCGCCGCGGCCGCGGCGGGCGTGTCGTTGTGGCAGCCGCCCGCGCAGGCGGCGACATCGATGGCCGCGGCGGGGCGGCAGCCGGCGGCCGGCTATGCGAACGTGCTGATCCTCGTCGAGCTGAAGGGCGGCAACGACGGCCTCAACACCGTGGTGCCGTATGCCGATCCGCTCTACTACCAGTTTCGCCGAAGCATCGGCATCAAGCGCGATCAGGTGCTGCAGCTCGATGCGCATACGGGGCTGCACCCGTCGCTCGCGCCGTTGATGCCGCTGTGGCGCGACGGGCAGGTCGCGGTCGTGCAGGGCGTCGGCTATCCGCAGCCGAACCTGTCGCATTTCCGCTCGATCGAGATCTGGGATACCGCGTCGCGCTCCGACCAGTACCTGCACGAAGGCTGGCTCACGCGCACGTTCGCGCAGGCGCCGGTGCCGCCGGGCTTCGCGGCCGACGGCGTCGTGCTCGGCAGCGCGGAGATGGGGCCGCTCGCGAACGGCGCGCGCGCGATCGCGCTCGTCAATCCGGCGCAGTTCATCCGCGCGGCGCGGTTGGCCGAACCGTCGTCGCTGCGCGAGCGGAACCCGGCGCTCGCGCACATCATCGACGTCGAGAACGACATCGTGAAGGCGGCCGACCGGCTGCGCCCGCGCGGCGGCATGCGCGAGTTCAGGACCGCCTTTCCGGCCGGCACGTTCGGTACGTCTGTGAAGACCGCGATGCAGGTGCTCGCTGCATGCGAGGCGTCGGGGCCCGGCGCGCAGGACGGCGTCGCGGTGTTGCGGCTCACGCTCAACGGTTTCGATACGCACCAGAACCAGCCGGGGCAGCAGGCTGCGCTGCTCAAGCAGTTCGCGGAAGGGATGAGTGCGATGCGCGGCGCGTTGATCGAACTCGGACGCTGGAACCAGACGCTCGTGATGACGTATGCGGAATTCGGGCGGCGCGTGCGCGAGAACCAGAGCAACGGCACCGATCACGGCACCGCCGCGCCGCATTTCGTGATGGGCGGGCGCGTGGCGGGCGGGTTGTACGGCGCGGCGCCGGCACTCGGGCATCTCGACGGCAACGGCAACCTGCCGGTCGCGGTCGATTTCCGCCAGCTGTATGCGACCGTGCTCGGGCCGTGGTGGGGGCTCGATGCGACGCACGTGCTGCAGCAGCGCTTCGATACGCTGCCGCTGCTGAAGGTGTGATGCCGGGGAGGGTGACGGCGCGGGTCAGCGGCGGCGCGCGGCGCGCCACGCGATCCACAGCTTGCGGATCGGTGTCAGGGCGATGCGCTGGTGCAGCACCTGGTAGCCGTCGCGCTCGATTTCGTCGAGCAGCGCACCGGCCAGTGCAATCTGCGCGCGCAGCGTGCGTTGCGCGCGGCGCTCGGATGCGGGGACCGCTGCGTCGGCGGCGGCCAGCGCGTCGCGTGCGCGGCCCGTCTGAAACTGCAGCAGCTCGGTGAAAGCCGGGCTGTAGCGGCGGTTCAGCAGGTCGGCAGCGGTCACGTTGTAGCGTTGCAGTTCGTCGATCGGCAGATAGATGCGGCCGTGCCGCGCGTCGTTGCCGAGTTCCTGCACGAATTGCGCGAGCATCAGCGCGCGGCCGGCATCCGCGGCCCACGGTTGCGGGTCGGCCGGATTCGCGGCACTTGCGCGCGCGACCAGCGACGCGAAGGTGCCGCCGACCTGCGCGATGTAGCGTTGCAGGTTCGCGAAATCCAGATAACGCGCCTGTTCGAGATCCATACCGTAACCGTTGACGAGCGTGCGCAGCGCATCGGATTCGGCCTTGATCGCCGGGTGGTGTTGCGCGAGCGCCTTCGTGACCGGATGCGACGGTTCGCCGGCGGCGAGCGCCGCGAGTTCCTTGTGCCACCACGCGAGCTTCGTGTGTCCGACGGTCGGATCGCTGGTTTCCTTGACGGTTTCCTCGAGTTCGCGGCGCAGCGCGAACAGGGCCGTCAGCCGCGGTTCGGCGGCGAGCGGCGCCTGGCGCAGCGCGTAGTAGACGCTGGAGCCTGCGGGGGCGGCCTTTTGCTGACAGTAGTCGTCGAAGTTCACAGGTGGGATCGTGGCGGAGGCGGGTTCGGGGACGCGCGCCGGCGCATGGCCGGCACGTCGAGCGCGGCATTCTAGCACCGCTGTTCGACGGGTGTCGGTTGGGCGAGACAATGCTGCACAGATCGGGTAGAATCTCGCGCTCGCCTGATCGGGTGTGCCGGTTTTTGGTTCGGCATGAAGCCCCGGGCGCGTGGAGACCGCATCTTGCGTGCCATGCGATTGGGCGACAGAAATCCGCGTGAGTGGCGAAATTGGTAGACGCACCAGGTTTAGGTCCTGACGCCCGCAAGGGTGTGCCGGTTCGAGTCCGGCCTCACGCACCACGAAGTCGAACGTACCCCGCCAAGGGCCGTTCCAAAAAAGCGCTGCCGGTTGGCTGACCGGCAGCGCTTTTTTGTTGGTGCGGTTCCGCGCGGAGTGCACGCGCGGGCTTATGAACGGTTCCAATCCGAATGGAGAGGCTTGCTGCTCGCCGCAGATACCTGTACTGGACCTGAAAAAGAAGCGCCGCGCGTCCACCGACCGCGGCGCTTCGTCGTTTCAAGCGTGCCTAGTCCCAGAAACTCCGCACCGCGACCGCCACGATCACCGGCACCGAGAACACCAGTGGAATCGCGAAATACTGCGCTTCGCGATCGACGATCCAGCTATAGATCAACCACGCCGCGCCGATCGCGAACGTGACGAGCCCGACCAGCACGGCGGCGATATTCAGTGCGAGCTTCGAAGGCTGGCGGCGCGCTTTGTCGTTGGTGTCGGGGTCGCGCGGAGACGATTTCATCTGAAGAGGGGGCTGGACCTGGCAGGTGTAAAAGCACAGGAAACCCCATCCGCACCGATCGCGCAAGGGCCGGCTCCGCATCGTTGGTGAGCGCGCGTTACAAGCCGAACGACGCGGCCAGTTCGTCGAGCAGTTCGCGCTGGAACGCGACGAACCGCTCGCCCGGCTGCTGCGCGATCGCGAGATCCAGCATCGGGTCGGCGACATCGGTTCGGATACCGGCCAGTTCCTCGACGATCGCCAGTCCGCAGAACGGCACGTACGCTTCCGAATAGCCGCCCTCGTGGACGATCACGAGCCGCCCGCCGCAATGGCGTTGCGCCGCCTCCTTTACCGCGCGCGTCATGTACCGGTAACTGTCCGTATGCAATTGCATGCGCGCGAGCGGATCGACCGCGTTCGCATCGAGGCCGCTCGCGACGACGATCAGTTCCGGCCGGAACCGCTCCAGCGCCGGCAGCACGATCCGCTCGAACGCGTGGCGATACGCGTCGTCGCCGCTGCCCGCGAGCATCGGCACGTTCAGGTTCGCGCCGATGCCCGCGCCTGCGCCGCGCTCGTCGCCGCCGCAGTAGCCGGGCGGAAAGCAGCGGTCCTGATGCAGCGAGATCGTCAGCGTGTCCGGATCGTCGTAGTAGATCGATTGCGTGCCGTTGCCGTGATGCACGTCCCAGTCGATCACCGCGACGCGGTCGATGCCATGCTTCGCGCGTGCGGCCTCGATCGCGATCGGGATGTTCGCGAGCAGGCAGAAGCCCATCGGGCGATCGCGCAGGCAGTGATGGCCGGGCGGTCGCGACAGCGAAAACGCGTTCGCCGCGCGCTCGGCGACGACGGCGTCGACCGCCGCGATCGCGAGACCCGCGGACAGCGCGGCGATCTCGTAGCTACCCTTGCCGAACGGCGCGAGATCGCCGAGGTCGCCGCCGTTCGCATCGCTGAGCGCGCGGAATGCGTCGAGATAGCTGGCCGGGTGGATGCGCAGCAGATCGCCGGTGGTGGCCGGTGCGGCACCGCGCATGTCGAGTTGGTCGGCCAGGCCCGACGCCTGCACGAGCGACAGGAGGCGGCGCTTCGAATCGGGTGATTCCGCGTAGCCTGCGCTCGACGGCGGCTGGACCCAGCCGCCGACCGGGAAGAACAGCGCGTGCGTGCCGCCGGTGTGCCAGAAGGTGCGTTCGTCGGTGAAGAAGGCAGTGCGATTCATGGATCGGTGACCTGTCACGGTTGGGAAGAAACGGAAGTGATGGAAGACCGCGCGCGCCGATCGATATGGCGCAGCGCGACAAACGATGCGATCGCGACGGCCGTCGCGGTCGCGAACAGCGCGTGCATCGTGCCGCCGGCATCGAGCAACAGCCCGGCGAGGAGCGGGCCGGCCGCGAGGCCCGCGCCGATCACGAAATTGAGCGTCGCGACGAGGCGTCCGGACGTGTCGATCTGAGCGACGGTCGCGAGAATGAACGGCAGTACGAACGTCCACGCAAACTTGAACGCGAAGATCGCCGCGCCGTAGCCGCTCGCATGCGGCAGCGCGGCGAGTGCGACGAGCGACGCCGCGAGCAGCGCGTAACCGGCGGCCAGCATCGTGCGCCGCGCAAGCCGGCCGCCCGCGCACGATGCGAGCGCCGCGCCGGCAATCCCCATCACGCTCGCGATCGCGAGCACGTTGCCGGTCGATTGCGGGTCGAGTCCGGCTTCCGCCGCCGCGCGGCTCGCGAATGTCCATACGCTGCCGATCGCGAGATAGAAGCTCAGTACCGCGCCGATCGCGAGCGCGACGAAGAGCCGTGGTGCATCCGTCGCGGCGCCGCGCGCGGCCCGGGCCGACGCGGGCCGCGCACCGAGCGTCGCCGGAAAGCCGCGTGACAACGGCGCGGCAACCAGCGCGAGCGCGGCGAGCGCGACGTACAGCGCGCGCAGCCCGAACGCGGCGAACACGTGCGGCAGCATGAACAGGCCAACCGCACCGGCGACCAACTGGCCGACGACCCACAGCCCGTACACACGATCGCTGTTCTCGCTCGTGGCCGCGCTGGTCATGCAGAGCACCATCAGCGAGCCGCCGCCGAGCGCCGTGACGGCTCGCAGCGCGAGCAGCGCGACGAAGCCGGGCATCCACAACGCGGTCAGGAGATTGCCCGCGCCGAACAGCGCGATCGCGCACGCGGCGACGCGGCGCGCATCGACGCGGCCGAGCCACAGGTACGACGGCACGGTCGCGAGGCTGAACGCGCCGAGTTCGACGAAGAAGTAGGTGCCGATCTGCGACGCGGACAGCCCGAGCTGCGTCGCCAGTTGACCGGCGACGGCCGGCGCGACGAGCAGCAGCAGCGGCGTGATGGCCGCGAATACGACGAGCGCGACGAGCGTCGAGCGCGCGAAAGGCGCCGCGCGGCCGTCGGACGACGGCGCGGCATCGGAGCAAAGGGTTTTCATGGCGGGATCTCGCTGGACGGAATCAGAACAGGTGATACATGCCGACCATCGCGCCGAACTGCGATGCGCCGGCGAGCGGTGTCGGGTCGTATTCGTAGACGGTCTGCGAACTCTGGCCGCTGTTGCGCGCATAACCGAGGTTCACGTAGGCGACGGTGCGTTTCGACAGCGCGTAGGTGGAGCTGGCGATGAAGAGCGTCGGGTGGCCGATCGTCGGCGTGTGCGAATCGGTGTGGTAGACGCCCGCGTTCAGTCCGATGCCGCCCGACGTCAGATAACGGGCGCCGCCCCAGACGATCGTGCGCGCCGCATCGAGGTCGCCGGTCAGGCGTTCGGCGCCCGCGTAGACGGTGAGCGGCAGCGTCGCGAACGCGTAACGCGCGGCGAGCGTGCCGAGTTCGCGGCGGCGCGCGGACGCGTCCTCCGCGGCTGACGCGTCGCCGTGCGCCTGATGCAGCACCGCGCTGACCGACAGTCCGTTGCTGGCGTATTGACCGCCGAGCTCGAGCACGCGCCCGGCGCGCGTGTTGCCCGCGACGCCGGCGGTCGCGGCGAGGGCCTCGACATCGAAGCCGGCGAACGTCGGAGACTGGTACTTGATCGAGTGGTCGATGAAGTTCGCGTTCATCGGCACGAGCACGCCCTGGCCGCTGTACGACGCGTACCACAGCGGGTCGTAGAACAGCGTCTTGTCGAACAGCACGCTGAACTGACGGCCGAGCGTCACGGTGCCGACGGGCCCCGCGATGCCGACATACGCGCCGCGGAAGAACGCGTAGCCGGGCACGGTCGAGGTGCCGTCGTTGATGTTGAGGCCTTGTTCGAGCTTGAACAGCGCGCGCCAGCCGCTGCCAAGATCCTCGGTGCCCTTCAGCCCGACCTGCGACGGCAGGATGCCGTAGTTCCGCAACTGCACGGCCGCGTGCCGTCCGTCGGCATGCGTCAGGTACTGCACGCCGGCGTCGAGCGCGCCGTACAGCGTGAGGGTCGATTGCGCGTGCGCGGCGAGGCTGCACGCGGCGAGCGCCGCGGCGGTCGCCGTGCGGATGAAGCGGAATGTCGTCACGTGGGGTTCTCCATACCGTCCTGCATCGTTTGTCGTTGGTGTTGTCGCGACGCAGTGTCGGCAGCAGGAAAACCGCTGAACAGTCGTGCAGATGAACGGTGAGGAAAACCCGCGGTGCACGGGATGGACGGACCGCGACACCGCGGCGCGGCGTGCTGCGCAGCAGCAACGGGCGGCGCACCGTTCAAATGGATGGGGTTGCCGCGTGTTCCGGCGGCGGAGCCCGCCAAAAATGCCGGTCGCTATAATCGGCCGGTCTGCGTTGCGCGCATCAGCGGCCCGATCGGGCAGGGGAGCGGAAAGGTGAGGATCACCACGGATATCAGGCAGGATCCCGATGCGCTGCGCGACGTGCCGGCCGCGATCGTGCTCGACGAATCCGCATGGCCGCTGCTGCCGTCGCGCCGCGCCGATTTCGACGGCGTGACGCGCGGCGACGCGGCGCGACGCGAACTCGGCCTGATGCTGCTCGACCTGTACGCGCTCGCCGCGCAGTCGAGCATCGGCGAATTCGAGTGCCGCTTCTTTTCGCTGCTGCAGGGGCTCATCCCGTTCGACGCCGCGTGGACCGGCGTCGCGACGCACGTGCCGACCGGCCCGGTGATGCACAACAGTTTCCTGTACCGTCTTCCGCACGCGTTCTTCAGCGACTGGAAACGCGTGCGCGATTGCGATCCGCTCGCGCAGCGCACGCTGCTCGGCGCGCATGGTCGCGCGGTGCGCTTGTCGGTCGTCGAACCCGGGTTCGACGCGCGGTTTCGCGACTGGTGCGTGAAGTACGGGCTGGCGCAACTGATGTGCGTGTGTACGCTCGATCGCCGCTTCGGGCTGACGACGTTCATGTCGATCTACCGCCAGGGCCTGAACCGTCCGTTCAGCGACGACGACGCGAGCCGCGTCGAGGAAGTGATTCCGCATCTGGCGGCCGCGCTGACGATCAACCGCGCGGCACAGCTCACGCGCGAGCGTGCCGATGCGGTGGCGCCGGCGGCCCGCGCGCTGTGCGACAACTTCGGCGTGCTGCATCACGCTGACCACGGCTTCGACGACGTGCTGCGGACTGAATGGCCGGCGTGGACGGGCCCGCGCGTGCCGGAGCCGCTGGTCGCGCATGTGCGGCGCCAGTCGGGCCAGCCGTACATCGGCGACGCGCTGCGCATCCAGTGCGTGCCCGTCGCGGGACTGTTCCAGATCGAGGCGCGGCCGCGCTCGCTGCTCGACCGGCTGAGCCCGCGCGAGCTGGCGGCGATCCGCTATTACGGTGCCGGCCGTTCGCACAAGGAGGTCGCGCAGCAGATGGCGATTTCGCCGACGACCGTGCGTCACTATCTGCGCTGCGCGTACCGCAAGCTCGGCATGCACGACAAGAGCCAGATCGCCGGCGTGCTCGGCGCGACGGGCGGCTCGACCGACGACGAGCCTGTGGAGGCGGGCATCGCACCGCGCTGAATCGCTCATGCGAACACGGTCACGCAGATGCTTGCGTGAATGGTTGTATCCGCAACCATCTGGCGCTATGCTCGTCAGCTCCCGGTAGACGGATTTCCATCATGAACGACACGAATTCAGGGTCGGTGCGCGCGGCGGTGGTCGGTGTCGGCGCGATCGGCGGGTTGCTCGCGGCCGCGCTGTCGCGGGCCGGCATGACGGTGAGCGCATTCGCGCGCGGCGCGACGCTCGATGCCCTGAACGCGCACGGCGTGCGCGTGATCGACGAAGCGGGCATCGAGTCGTCGGTCCCGGTGCGTGCGAGCGACGACGCGGCCGCGCTCGGCGTGCAGGACTACGTGGTGATCGCGCTCAAAGCGCAGGCATTGCCGGCGCTGGCCGCGCGCATCGCGCCGCTGGTCGGGCCCGACACGGTGATCGTCGCCGCGATGAACGGGCTGCCGTGGTGGTTCACGCACGGGTTCGCGGGTCCGCTCGACGGCGTGCCGCTCGATGCGGTCGATCCGGCGGGGGCGGTTTCGGCGGCGCTGCCGCCCGCGCAGGCGATCGGCTGCGTCGTGCACCTGTCGTCGAGCACCGACGCGCCCGGTATCGTGCGCCGCGGTCGCGGCAACCGTCTGATCATTGGCTCGCCCGATCCGCGGCTCGATGCGTCGACCGCGCGATTCGCGGCGGCGCTCGCCGCGGGCGGCTTCGACGTCGAGTCGACCGCGGCGATCCGCACCGAAATCTGGGCAAAGCTGTGGGGCAACATGAACATGAACCCATTGAGCGCGCTGACGGGTTCGACCGCCTCGCAATTGCTCGACGATCCGTTCACGCACGACCTCGCGTTGCGGATGATGGAGGAGGCGGCCGCGATCGGTGCGAAGCTCGGTCTCGATACGGGAATGAGCGGGCCGGAGCGGATTGCCGTGACGCGCAGGCTCGGTGCGTTCAGGACATCGATGCTGCAGGATTTCGAGGTCGGGCGAGCGCTGGAAATCGGACCGATCCTCGGCGTGTTTCCGGAACTGGGACGCAAGCTCGACGTGCCGACGCCGTATTGCGACGCGGTGCTGGGATTGCTGCGTCAGCGTGCGGCGAACAGCGGGCTATAGCGGAGGCGCATGACCGCGCCGATGGCCGGCACGAGAAGAAGGATGAAGAAGTGCCGGGCAGTCGTCCGTTAGCCACGGCAAGAGAAGCCGGGCACGCTGCCCTTTGGCTTGCCCTTGCGCGACTCGGGTGGTCCGCGGGCACCCGTAATGCGATTCAGTTGTCGCGCTCGACCGCGTTCGCGACGACCTTGTCGAGCAGTCGCTCGAACGTCTGGCGCTCGCTGTCGGACAGGCAAGCGAGCAAGCCGTCATTCCACTTGCGCACGATCGGCATGATCTTGCGATGCAGCGCGCGGCCGTCGGCGGTCAGCGCGATCAGCACGATCCGGCCGTCTTCCTCGCTGGCGCTGCGCTGGAGCAGCCCTTGGCGCAGCAGCGCTTCCGCCGCGCGGCTCGCCTGGCTCTTGTCGAGGTTGGTGTGGCGAGCGAGATCCATGATCGAAAACGGACCGAAGGCGCCGACGGCGGCGATCACCCGCGCCTCGGGCAGCGAGATGTCCAGCTTGTGCCGGTACACGTCGGCGATCCCGCGGTCGGATCGCTTCGTGAGCGCATGGAGGCGATAGGTCAGAAACTGATCGAGCCCGGCTTGGCGGCCTTTCATGTCGAATCCTGAAGAAAAAGGGCGGGCCCGATTGTTCCTGTATCGCGCGCTCGGGTCAACGGTCAGTGTGCGCCGTACTTCAGCCGTGTCAACTGTTCGGCTTCGTTCGCGAGCAGGTTCGCCGCGTCGCGGATCGCGACGTCGAGCGTGATCGGGCCGGGCGCGGGCGAGAAGCAGCCGGAAAAGTGCTCGGACAGGCGCGGCAGCGCGGCCGGATCGACCGCGCCCGACAGCAGCGACGCGGGCACGCCCGCGACCCGCGCATGAAGGCAGGCGATGAACGGTGCCTTGCCGTGCAGCGTCTGCACGTCGGAGCGGCCTTCGCCGGTGATCAGCCAGTCGGCGCCGGCGAGCGCGGCATCGAGCCCGATCTGCCGCGCGACGACTTCCGCACCGGCTTCGAATTGTGCGCCCAGCATGTGGAGCGCGAATCCGAGGCCGCCCGCGGCGCCGGCGCCGGGCAGCTCACGGCCTCGCCGGTCGAGCGCGGCCTCGAGCAGGTCGGCGAAACGGCCGAGCGCGGCGTCGAGGGTCGCAACGTGCTCGGGCGTCACGCCCTTTTGCGGACCGAACACCGCGGTCGCGCCGTGCGTGCCCGTCAGCGGGTTGTCGACGTCGGACATGCCGATGAATTCCGCTTCCTTCAGGCGCGGATCGAGCCCCGACGCGTCGACCCGCTCGATATCGGCGAGCCGCGCCGGGACGGGTTCGACCGGCTGGCCGGCCGCGTCGAAGCATTGCAGGCCAAGGCCCGCGAGCAACCCGGCGCCCGCGTCGTTGGTGCTGCTGCCGCCGAGCGCGACGAAGAAGCGGCGCACACCCTCGTCGAGCAGCGTGCGGATCGCTTCGCCCATGCCGCGCGTGCTGCGCGCGTCGACGGGCACGCTCATGCCGACCGCGTCGGTGATCCCGACGATCTCGGCCGTCTCGACGATCGCGGTGCGCGCGTCGATCACCCCGACCGCCGCGTCGCGTGCCGCGAGCGATGCGCCGGCCACCCGCAGCGTGCGCCGCGTGCCGCCGCCCGCCAGCATCGCGTCGAGCGTGCCTTCGCCGCCGTCGGCCATCGGGCAGCAGCGCACGACCGCGTCGGGGCGGGCACGGCGGATGCCGGTGGCGATCGCGTCCGCGACCTGCTCGGCGGAAAGCGAGCCTTTGAACGAATCGGGCGCGATGACGACGACAGGCGCGGACGGGTGTTGCGGCATGGTGTCTCCGGAAGGCGTGATTGGTGTGAAGAATGGCGGCCGCGATCGCGGCGCATCCTCATTCGGAGCTTACAGGATGGTGGGCCCGTGGGGGATACGCCGTTCGGCATAGCGGCGATCCGCGCGCATTGCCGTGCGCGGGAGCGGGCGGCATGGCCGGTCGGCATCGTTGTCGTACCGATCTGGCGGTACGAGGAAAATTGTTTGCTAGAATAGTCGATTCTTCCGGCCAAAGCCGTGCTCCGAGCCGCTTGCGCTAGCCATCCGGCGCGTGCAGGGATGGCGTGGCGCTCCGGCGCGGCGTGTGCATGCGATGCACCTCACGCCGCAGGCAGGCACGGCAAGGAAAACCCGATTCGCTCGAATAATTTTAGGACGATTGAAGCCATGGCTAACGTTGTTGAGAACCTCGGCAAGCTTGAACGCCGCGTGACGATTTCCCTGCCGAAGGACACTGTGCAGAAGGAAATCGACGCCCGTATCCAGAAACTCGCGAAGAACGTTCGCATGCCGGGTTTCCGCCCGGGCAAGGTGCCGCTCAAGATGGTCGCCCAGCAGTACGCGGGTCAGGTCGAGGCGGAAGTGCTGAGCGACAAGATCGGCCAGGAATTCTTCACGATCAGCCGCGCGGAAAACCTGCGCGTCGCCGGCCAGCCGAGCTTCGAGCCGAAGCAGGAGCAGGCTGAGGACGCATACGCGTTCGACGCGACGTTCGAGGTTTACCCGGAAGTGAAGATCGGCGATCTGGCGACGGCTGAAGTCGAGCGCTCGACGACGTCGATCGGCGACGCCGAAATCGACCGCACGCTGGAAATCCTGCGCAAGCAGCGCGTGCACTACCACGCTCGCGGCGAAGCCGGCGAGCATGGCGACGGCGGCGCGGACACCGCAGCGAAGAACGGCGACCGCGTGACGGTCGACTTCGTCGGCAAGATCGACGACGTCGCGTTCCAGGGCGGCACGGCCGAAGACTTCCCGTTCGTGCTCGGCGAAGGCCGCATGCTGCCGGAATTCGAAACGGCGGCGCTGGGCCTGAAGGCGGGCGAACAGCGTACGTTCGACCTGAAGTTCCCGGACGATTACCACGGCAAGGACGTGGCGGGCAAGACGGCGCAATTCACGGTCACGATGAAGAAGATCGAGTGGCCGCACATGCCGGAAATCGACGGCGAATTCGCGAAGTCGCTCGGCATCGAAGACGGCGACCTGACGAAGATGCGCGCCGAAATCAAGGAAAACCTCGAGCGCGAAGCGAAGCGTCGCACGCAAGCCATCGTCAAGAACCAGGTGATGGACGCGCTGCTGAAGATTTCCGAACTCGACGTGCCGAAGGCGCTGATCGAGCAGGACCAGCAACGTCTCGTCGAAATGGCTCGCCAGGATCTGGCGCAGCGCGGCGTGCCGAACGCGAAGGACGCACCGATCCCGGCCGAGATGTTCGCCGAGCAGGCAGAGCGTCGCGTGAAGCTGGGCCTCGTGCTGGCCGAGCTGGTGAAGTCGAACAGCCTCGAAGCGAAGCCGGAGCAGATCCGCGCGGAAGTCGACGAGTTCGCGAAGAGCTACGAAGACCCGAAGGAAGTGGTCCGCTGGTATTATTCGAACCAGCAGCGCCTCGCCGAGATGGAAGCGTTCGTCGTTGAAAGCAACGTCGTCGACTTCGTGCTGGGCAAGGCAAAGGTGACGGACAAGGAAGTGAGCTTCGAGGCACTCGCGAGCGCATCGGCGCAAGCGTAAGTGTCGCTCTAGCGGCGTGCCGGCTGTCGGAGCGACGGCCCGCACGCCGTTTTTACGTCAAGCGCACGGTTGCCATTAATATGGCGATTGAGCGGGCGGCTTCCCTCCGTTCAATTTTCCATTCGAACAAGGTTCATTGAATGATCACTCGCGCTGAATTGCTGGACATGCTTGCTTCGAACGCGCCGCAGGGTTTCGAGGCGCAAGCGCTGGGGCTGGTGCCGATCGTCGTCGAAACGAGCGGCCGCGGCGAGCGTTCGTACGATATCTATTCGCGTCTCCTGAAGGAACGCCTGGTGTTCATGGTCGGCGAAGTGAACGACCAGACGGCCAACCTCGTGGTCGCGCAACTGCTGTTCCTCGAGAGCGAGAATCCCGACAAGGACATCAGCCTCTACATCAACAGCCCGGGCGGCTCGGTGTCGGCCGGCATGGCGATCTACGACACGATGCAGTTCATCAAGCCGGACGTGTCGACCCTCTGCATGGGCCTCGCGGCCAGCATGGGCGCGTTCCTGCTCGCGTCGGGCGCGAAGGGCAAGCGTTTCGCGCTGCCGAACTCGCGCGTGATGATTCACCAGCCGCTGGGCGGCGCGCGCGGCCAGGCGTCCGACATCGAGATCCAGGCACGCGAAATCCTCTACCTGAAGGAACGGCTGAACAACCTGCTCGCGCAGCATACGGGGCAGGACGTCGAGCGCATCGCCCGCGACACCGACCGTGATAACTTCATGTCGAGCGAAGATGCGAAGGCGTACGGGCTGATCGATCAGGTGCTGTTGAAGCGCCCGTGAGCTTAAGTGGGGTGCCGCCCCGATTCGCGCGGTGCCCCTGCAACGTCCCGAGTGCTCTGAGCATCTGCGGCAAGCGCATCCAGCCGGCTCCGGTCGCGCCCTAGGCGCGGCGTCCGGAGCATTCGGCGTATCATGTCATTTACCTGTCCGGAGGCTCTACATTCATGGCGGACAAAAAAGGTTCGAACAGCGAGAAGCTGTTGTATTGCTCGTTTTGCGGGAAGAGCCAGCATGAGGTGAAGAAACTCATCGCGGGCCCGTCGGTATTCATCTGCGATGAGTGCATCGACCTCTGCAACGAGATCATTCGCGACGAGGCGGCTGCCGCCGGCGTCGAGGCCAGCCTGTCCCGGTCGGATCTGCCGAGCCCGCAGGAAATTCGCGACATCCTCGATCAGTACGTGATCGGCCAGGAGCGCGCGAAGAAGATCCTCGCGGTGGCCGTGTACAACCACTACAAGCGCCTCAAGCACCTCGACAAGAAGGACGACGTCGAGCTGTCGAAGAGCAACATCCTGCTGATCGGCCCGACGGGCTCCGGCAAGACGCTGCTCGCGCAGACGCTCGCGCGGTTGCTGAACGTGCCGTTCGTGATCGCCGATGCGACGACGCTGACCGAAGCCGGCTACGTCGGCGAGGACGTCGAGAACATCATCCAGAAGCTGTTGCAGAACTGCAACTACGAGGTCGACAAGGCCCAGCGCGGGATCGTCTATATCGACGAAATCGACAAGATCAGCCGCAAGTCGGACAACCCGTCGATCACGCGCGACGTGTCGGGCGAGGGCGTCCAGCAGGCACTGCTGAAGCTCGTCGAGGGCACGATGGCGTCGGTGCCGCCGCAGGGCGGCCGCAAGCACCCGAACCAGGATTTCATTCAGGTCGACACGACCAACATCCTGTTCATCTGCGGCGGTGCGTTCGACGGTCTCGAGAAGGTGATCACCGACCGTACCGAAAAGACGGGCATCGGCTTCGGTGCGACGGTCAAGAGCAAGCAGGAACGCGACGCGGGCGAAGTGCTGCGCGAAACGGAACCGGAAGACCTGATCAAATTCGGTCTGATCCCCGAATTGATCGGCCGTCTGCCGGTAGTCGCGACGCTCGGCAAGCTCGATGAAGCCGCATTGATGAAGATTCTCGTCGAGCCGAAGAATGCGCTCGTCAAGCAGTATCACAAGCTGTTCGCGATGGAGCGCGTCGAGCTGGAAATCCGGCCGGGTGCGCTGCAGGCAGTCGCCCGCAAGGCGATCCGCCGCAAGACCGGCGCGCGCGGTTTGCGTTCGATCATCGAACAGGCATTGCTCGACGTGATGTACGAGCTGCCGGCGATGAAAGGGGTCAGCAAGGTCATCATCGACGAGAACGTCATCGATGGCGACGGCAAACCCCTGCTGATCTATGAGGACACGCCGAAGGTGGCGGGTTCGAACTGACCGGCTTGCCGACGATGTTCTGCGAAAAAGGCCGTTCATGAGTCCGTGGGCGGCTTTTTTTCGTTTATCTTGTGGGTAACTCTGACTCGACACGCGGTGGTTACTTTCTTACCGAATATTTCCCGCACTTGAAGGCTTGCAATTCGTTGTGGCGGCCTCAATTACCGAACAATTGATTCCACTCATGGGGAAATGAAATGTCAGGCACCCAACTTCTCCCGCCGGAACGCATCACGCTCCCGCTGCTGCCGCTGCGGGATGTCGTCGTTTTCCCGCACATGGTGATTCCGCTCTTCGTGGGCCGGCCGAAATCGATCAAGGCCCTCGAAGCAGCGATGGAAGGCGGCAAGCACATCATGCTCGTCGCCCAGAAAACCGCGGCCAAGGACGAACCGACCGAAAAGGACATGTACGAGGTCGGTTGTATCGCCAACATCCTGCAGATGCTGAAGCTGCCGGACGGCACCGTGAAGGTGCTCGTCGAGGGCCTGCAGCGTGCGAAGGCGTTGTCGATCGAAGAGCAGGAGACGCAGTTCTCCTGTGAAGTAATGCCGCTCGAGCCGGATCACGCCGACAGCGCGGAAACGGAAGCGCTGCGCCGTGCGATCGTGTCGCAGTTCGACCAGTACGTGAAGCTGAACAAGAAGATCCCGCCGGAGATTCTCACGTCGCTGTCGGGCATCGATGAAGCCGGTCGCCTCGCGGACATGATCGCCGAGCGTCTGCCGCTTAAGCTCGACCAGAAGCAGCACATCCTCGAGATGTTTCCGGTCATCGAGCGCCTCGAGCACCTGCTCGCGCAGCTCGAAGCCGAGATCGACATCCTGCAGGTCGAAAAGCGCATCCGCGGGCGCGTGAAGCGCCAGATGGAAAAGAGCCAGCGCGAGTACTACCTGAACGAGCAGGTCAAGGCGATCCAGAAGGAACTGGGCGAAGGCGAAGAGGGTGCGGACCTCGAGGAACTCGAGAAGCGCATCAACGCCGCGCGCATGCCGAAGGAAGCGAAGAAGAAGGCCGATGCCGAGCTCAAGAAGCTGAAGCTGATGTCGCCGATGTCGGCCGAAGCGACCGTCGTGCGCAACTACATCGACACGCTGATCGGCCTGCCGTGGCGCAAGAAGAGCAAGGTCAACAACGATCTGTCGAACGCGGAGCAGGTGCTCGACGAGGATCACTTCGGCCTCGAGAAGGTGAAGGAACGTATCCTCGAGTACCTCGCGGTGCAACAGCGCGTGGACAAGGTGAAGGCGCCGATCCTGTGCCTCGTCGGGCCCCCGGGCGTCGGCAAGACCTCGCTCGGCCAGTCGATCGCTCGCGCGACGAACCGCAAGTTCGTCCGGATGGCGCTCGGCGGCGTGCGTGACGAAGCCGAGATCCGCGGTCACCGCCGCACGTACATCGGCTCGATGCCGGGCAAGATCCTGCAAAGCCTGGCGAAGGTCGGCGTGCGCAATCCGCTCTTCCTGCTCGACGAAGTCGACAAGATGGGCATGGATTTCCGCGGCGATCCGTCGTCGGCGCTGCTCGAAGTGCTCGATCCGGAACAGAACCACACGTTCGCCGACCACTACATCGAAGTCGACTTCGACCTGTCGGACGTGATGTTCGTCGCGACGTCGAACTCGCTGAACATCCCGCCGCCGCTGCTCGACCGGATGGAAGTGATTCGTCTGTCGGGTTACACGGAAGACGAGAAGGTCAGCATCGCGCAGCGCTACCTGCTGCCGAAGCAGAAGAAGAACAACGGTCTGAAGGACGGCGAGATCGAGGTCACCGAGCAGGCGATCCGCGACATCATCCGCTACTACACGCGCGAAGCCGGTGTGCGTTCGCTCGAGCGGGAAGTGTCGAAGATCTGCCGCAAGGTCGTGAAGATGCTGTTGCTGAAGAAGGCATCGGGCGCGATCAAGGTCGATGGCGAGAACCTCGATACGTTCCTCGGCGTGCGCAAGTACGACTTCGGCCTCGCGGCGAAGGAAAACCAGGTCGGTCAGGTGACGGGCCTCGCGTGGACGGAAGTCGGCGGCGACCTGCTGACGATCGAAGCCGCGGTGATGCCGGGCAAGGGCAACGTGATCCGCACGGGTTCGCTCGGCGACGTGATGAAGGAGTCGGTCGAGGCCGCACGTTCGGTCGTGCGCTCGCGTTCGCGCCGTCTGGGTATCAAGGACGAGGCGTTCGAGAAGCAGGACATCCACATCCACGTGCCGGAAGGCGCGACGCCGAAGGACGGTCCGTCCGCCGGTGGTGCGATGACGACCGCGCTGGTGTCGGTGCTGACGGGGATCCCCGTGCGTGCCGATGTCGCGATGACGGGCGAGATCACGCTGCGTGGCGAAGTGCTGCCGATCGGCGGGCTGAAGGAAAAGCTGCTGGCAGCGCATCGCGGCGGCATCAAGCTCGTGCTGATCCCGGAAGAGAACGTGAAGGATCTCGCGGACATTCCGGACAACGTGAAGAACGCGATCGAGATCGTGCCGGTCCGCTGGATCGACAAGGTGCTCGAGCTCGCGCTCGAACGTACGCCGACCCCGCTGCCGCCGGAAGAAGAGGCGAAGGCTGCGGCACCGGTCGGCGAGGCGGCGAAGGATGCCGGCTCGACGGAAGTCGTCAAGCACTGAAAACCTGAACGCTGTCCCTGACGGTTGTTCACGAAACCCGCGGCGTGTCCGCGGGTTTTTTTATGTGCGTCGACATCGTGGGTTGAGCGGCGCGTTAAATTTTTTGCGCACGGGCTTGGCAAAATGATCGGGGATGAATTAAACTTGCGGGCTCGCTGGTTGTTGATGCCGAAACGCAGATCGCAGCCAGAACGAATCGGAAACGGGTGCTTAGCTCAGCTGGTAGAGCGGCGCCCTTACAAGGCGTAGGTCGGGGGTTCGAACCCCTCAGCACCCACCAGTTTCCTGATTCAGCCAGACCAAGGAGCGGTAGTTCAGTCGGTTAGAATACCGGCCTGTCACGCCGGGGGTCGCGGGTTCGAGTCCCGTCCGCTCCGCCAGAAAATGAAGAAGCCCGCCTCGTGCGGGCTTTTTCATTTGCGTCGTCGGTTGCGCCCGTTCGTTGCGCACCTGCTTTTCTCCCGTGCCACCCCGTATGTTGTAATATCGGACGTTTTGTCCAATTTTCCCGTCACGCATGCTCGATTTCTTCCGTAATCACCAGCGCCTGATGATGGCGCTCCTGCTCCTGATCGTGTTGCCGGGGCTGGGTTTCGTCGGGATCCAAGGTTTCCGCGGCTTCTTCGACGACAGCGCGAACGTCGCGGCGGTCAACGGGCACAAGATCACGCGGGTCGAATTCGACGGCGCGTTCCGCCAGCAGATCGACCAGGCGCGCCAGGCGCTCGGCGGGCAGTTCGACATCAAGGCATTCGACACGCCCGAACATCGCAAGCAAGTGCTCGACGGCCTGATCCAGCAACGCGTGCTGGCCGACGAGACGCAGCGCCTGCACCTGACCGCATCCGACAACGCGGTGCGCGACGCGCTGATGAGCGACCCGATGATCGCGTCGCTGAAGAAACCCGACGGTACGATCGACGTCCAGCGCTACGCGCAACTGTTGTCGTTCCAGGGGATGACGCCCGAGCAGTACCAGGAACGCGTGCGCTACAGCCTCGCGCTGCAGCAGATTCCGGCGAGCATCGTGGCGAGCGCATTCACGCCGAAGGGGCCGGCGCAACGGCTGTCGGAACTGGCTGCGCAGCAGCGTGAAGTGCAGGCGCTCGTGCTGAAGACGAGCGACTACGCGTCGAAGGTGCAGCCGACCGACGCACAGCTCACCGCATACTACGACGCGCACAAGCAGGGCTTCGCGACGCCGGAAACCGCGACGATTCAGTATCTCGTCTATTCGCCGGCCGCTGCCGCCGCGAGCGCGCAGCCGACCGATGCCGACATCAAGAAGTTCTACGACGACAACCCGACGCACTTCCGCTCGGAAGCGCAGGTGCGCGTGAGCCACATCTTCATCGCCGCGGCGAGCGACGCAGGCGCGGCCGACAAGGCGGCCGCGAAGGCGAAGGCCGAGCAACTGCTGGCCGACGTGAAGGCGCATCCGGACCAGTTCGCGCAGATCGCGCAGAAGAGCTCGCAGGACGCGCCGTCGGCGGCGAAGGGCGGCGATCTGGGCTTCATCACGCGTGGCTCGACGGCGGGCGGCAAGGCGTTCGACGATGCCGCGTTCGCGCTGAAGCAGGGCGACGTGAGCGGTATCGTGCAATCGGATCTCGGTTTCCACATCCTGAAGGCGACGGAAGTGAAGCCGTCGGTGGTCAAGCCGTTCGCCGACGTGAAGGACCAGATCGCAGTCGACCTGAAGCAGCAATACGCGGCGAAGGCGTTCTCCGACAACGCGGAAGGCTTCACGTCAACCGTCTATGAAAAGGCGAAGACGCTGCAGCCGGCCGCCGACAAGTACAAGCTGACGATCCAGACGGCCACCGTCACGCCGACGCCGAATCCGCAACTGCCGCCGACGAGCCCGCTGAACAATCCGAAGTTCCTCGCTGCGGTGTTCGCGAACGACTCGGTGAAGAGCCAGAACAACACGCAGGCGATCGACGTGGGCAACAACACGCTGATCTCGGCGCGCGTGACCGACTACAAGCCGGCGGCCGTGCCGGCGCTCGACACGATCAAGGACGCGGTGCGTCAGAAGGTCATCGCCGAGCAGGCCGCGGAACGCGCGAAGAAGGACGGCGCGGCGAAGCTGGCCGAGCTGCAGAAGTCGAAGTCGGTCGATGGCTTCACGGCCGCGCAGAAGGTGTCGCGCACGCAGTCGCAGGGCCTCACGCCGGCGGCGCTGAGCGCCGTCTACAAGGTCGATGCGAAGACGCTGCCGGCATACGTCGGTGTCGATCTCGGCGCGGACGGCTACGCGATCTATCGCGTGAACGCGGTGATCCCGGGCACGGCCGTCGATCCGCAGCAGCTCGCGGCCGCACAGCAGCAGATGGCGCAGGTCGAAGCGCAAAGCGAAGGCGAGGCGTACCTCGCCGCGCTGCGCGACCGCTCGAAGGTGAAGCTGTACGGCACCACGCAGAGCCAGTCGCAGGATGGCGGCAACTAAGCCACGACCAAGCGACAACCAAGCGAAGCGCCGTTCACGGTGTTTCGCGTGCAGCAACACAAAGCCCCGCTCGTAGCGGGGCTTTTTGCTTTCCGGCGATGGCGCGCCGCGAGGTCAGCCGCGCGGCTTGCCGAGCAGCGGCTTCAGCGCCGGCCAGACGTTGTCGAGCAGGATGCCCTGCGCCTGCTGCGCGGGATGCATCTGGTCCGACTGGAACATCTCCGGCTTGTTCTCGATGCCGGCCAGCAGGAATGGCACGAGCGGTACGCCGAGTTCCTTCGACAGGCGCGTGTAGACCGCATGGAATTTCTGCGTGTAATCGGGCCCGTAGTTGGGCGGCACGTACATGCCGATCAGCACGACCTTCGCGCGCGCTTGCCGCGCATCGGCGATGATGTCGCGCAGGTTCTGTTCGGTCGTCGCGAGCGGCACGCCGCGCAGCGCGTCGTTCGAGCCGAGCTCGACGACGACGATCGACGGCTTGAGCCGTTGCAGCACCGCAGGCAGTCGCGCGCGGCCGCCGCTCGTGGTGTCGCCGCTGACGCTTGCGTTCGCGACGCTATAATCGATTCGCTCGGTCGCGAGCCGTTGCCGCAGCAACGCAACCCAGCCGGTGTCGCGTGGCAACCCGTATTCGGCCGACAGGCTGTCGCCGAGCACGACGAGCGCGGGCTGGCCCGATGTCGAGGCCGCCGCCGTTGCGGCGCGTGCGGGCACGTTTGCTGCGAGCAGGGTACCCAGCAGCGCGGCGAACGCCGCGCGTCTTTTCCAGCGGAATGTCGTGTCCATGTTCAAGATTACCGATCCGATCATCGAAGTCCATGACGTGTGCAAGCGGGTCGCCGACGCAACGGGCGAGCTGACGATCCTCGACGGCATCACGTTCGCCGTGCGGCCCGGCAGCAGCCTCGCGATCGTCGGTGCATCGGGGTCGGGCAAATCGACGCTGCTCGGCCTGCTTGCGGGGTTGGACAGCGCGACGAGCGGCACGGTTCGCCTGCTCGGCCGCGCGCTCGACCAGCTCGACGAGGACGAGCGCGCCGCGCTGCGCAACGGCGCGGTCGGATTCGTGTTCCAGTCGTTTCAGTTGATGCCGCACCTGACGGCACTCGAGAACGTGATGCTTCCGCTCGAGTTGCAAGGCGGCATCAACGCGCGCGACGCCGCCGATCGGGCGCGCGCGTTGCTCGTGCAGGTCGGTCTCGGCGAGCGCACCGCGCATTATCCGAAGCTGCTGTCGGGTGGCGAGCAGCAGCGCGTCGCGCTTGCGCGCGCATTCGTCACGCATCCCGCAATCCTGTTCGCCGACGAACCGACCGGCAGTCTCGATGCCGCCACCGGCCACGCCGTCATCGACCTGATGTTCAAACTGAACCGCACGCACGGCGCAACGCTCGTGCTCGTCACGCACGACGCCGAACTCGCGCGGCGCTGCGCGACGACGATCACCATCGACGCCGGCCGCATCGTCGCGCCGCACGCGGCATAGCGCGAGACCGAATTTCTTGCCGGCCGCGCAGGGTGGCTCACCCGATGCGGCCGGCGTGCGTTCGACGCTGTCGCGTCAGCGCTTGAGCGCCGCACGCGCGCGCTCGATCAGCGCGGTCGTCGACGAATCGTGCTTCGCGGGATCGACCGATTCGGCCGACAGGTCGGCTTCGACGACCTTGCCGAGAATCTTGCCGAGCTCGACGCCCCACTGGTCGAACGGATTGATGTCCCACACCGTTGCCTGCACCAGCACCTTGTGCTCGTAGAGCGCGATCAGCGCGCCAAGCGTGCGCGGCGTCAGCGCATCCACCAGCAGCGTCGTCGTCGGGCGGTTGCCGGGGAAGGTCAGGTGCGGCGCGAGCGCTTCCTTGCCGGGGCCGGCGACCTTGCGCGCTTCGTCGAGCGTGCGGCCGAGCATCAGCGCTTCACTCTGCGCGAAGCAGTTCGCGAGCAGCTTCGGATGATGGCTCGCGAGCGGATGCTCGGGCGTCAGCACCGCGATGAAGTCGATCGGCACGATCGTCGGGCCCTGGTGCAGCATCTGGAAAAACGCGTGCTGGCCGTTGGTGCCCGGCTCGCCCCACGTGACGGCCGACGTCGGGTAGTCGACGAACGTGCCGTCCAGGCGTGCGGACTTGCCGTTGCTTTCCATCTCGAGCTGCTGCAGGTACGACGGCAGGTAGTGCAGCGCTTCCGAATACGGCGCGACGAGATAGCTCTGCGAGCCGAAGAAGTTGCGATACCAGATGCCGATCAGGCCGAGCAGCACCGGCAGGTTGCGCTCGAGCGGCGCTTCGCGGAAATGGCGATCCATGTCGTTCGCGCCGGCGAGGAGTTCGTCGAACTGCTCGGGCCCGATCGCGATCATGATCGACAGGCCGACCGCCGACCACAGCGAATAGCGGCCGCCGACCCAGTCCCACATTTCGAACACGTTGTCGGCGGAGATGCCGAACTTCACGACTTCGGCCGGGTTCGCCGACACGCCGACGAAGTGCTTCGCCAGCGCATCTTCCGGGCAGCCGCGCGCGACGAACCAGTCGCGCAGCGAGCGTGCGTTCGTCATCGTCTCGAGCGTCGTGAAGGTCTTCGACACGATGATCGCGAGCGTTTCCTCCGGGTCGACCTGTTCGAGCACGCGCGCGAGATCGGCACCGTCGACGTTCGACACGAAATGAGTCGAAATGTCGGGCGTCGCGACATGGTGCAGCGCGTGCGTGACCATCTTCGGTCCGAGATCCGAGCCGCCGATGCCGATGTTGATCACGTGGCGGATGCGCTTGCCGGTGTAGCCGGTCCACGCGCCGCTGCGCACGGCGCGTGCGAAGGTCGCCATCTTCGCGCGCTCGGCGCTGACCTGCGCATGGAACGGCGCGTGCGGGTCGGTCGCGCGCAACGCCGTGTGCAGCGCGGCGCGGCCTTCGGTCGGGTTGACGATCTCGCCGGCGAACATCGCGTCGCGGCGCGCCTCGACGCCCGCTTCGCGGGCCAGCTGCACGAGCAGGCGCAGCGTGTCGTCGTTGATGCGGTTCTTCGAGAAGTCGGCCGCAAGGCCGCCGCCGGGGATCGTGAAGCGTTCGGCGCGGGTCGGCGCGCGGTCGTTTTCCGGCGCGAACCAGTCGCGCAGCCGCGCGTGGCGGATTTGTTCGAAGTGGGATTGAAGGGCAGTCCAGGCGGGGAGCGAATTCAGCGTCATGGCGGTTCGAGTGAAGCGTGAATCGGGAGGAATGCCGCGCCGGTGCATCGGGATCGGAACGCCGGCGGACGAGCGGGCCCGCCGTGCGGCGGGGCACCCAGTATAGCGGCGTTATATGTCGGCGCGCGCCGACGGGTAAAAAAGGCGATTGATCAGCGTGCGCACCATCGGCGCGAGTTCGCCCGCGGTGAGGCCGGCCGGCCCCGTGCCGTTCGCGGTCAGCGTGTCGGCCGCGAGGCCGTGAAGGTAAACGCCCGCAAGCGCGGCTTCGTACGGCGCGACGCGCTGCGCGAGCAACGCGCCGATCAGGCCGCCGAGCACGTCGCCGGTGCCGCCGGTGGCGAGCGCCGCATTGCCGGTCGGATTGATCGTCAGGCGGCCGTCGGGCGCCGCAATCACCGTGCCCGAACCCTTCAGCACGACGATGCTCGCGTAGCGCGCGGCCAGCGCCTGCGCCGCGGCCAGCCGGTCGTGCTGCACCGTCGCGGTATCGCTGCCGAGCAGCCGCGCTGCCTCGAGCGGATGCGGCGTCAGCACGCACGCGTTGCCCCGGGCGCCGCGGGCGGCGACGGCGGCGGCGAGGTCGGCGTGCGTCGCGACGAGGTTCAGCGCGTCGGCGTCGAGCAGCGTCGCGGCGTCCTGCGCGAGCACGTCGCGCACGAGGGCGACCGCGGCCTCGCGCGCGCCGAGGCCGCAGCCTGCCGCGATCGCGGACATCGCATCGAGCTCGAGGCTGTCCGCGGGATGCAGCATCAGTTCGGGAAACGGTGGGTCGTACGGCGGCGCGCCTGCGCCGAGAAAGCCGACATGCACCTTGCCGGCGCCCGCGAACAGCGCGGCACGCGCGGCGAGGATCGGCGCGCCGCACATACCGGTGTCGCCGCCGAGCACCGCCAGGCTGCCGAACGTGCCCTTGTGCGAAGCGAACGCGCGGGCGGGCAGCGCGGCGGCGAACCGTGCCGGTGCATTCAGCACGACGGCCGGCGCGGCGGGCGGTGCGACGTCGAGCGACGCGATGTCGATCTCGCCGGCGAGGTCGCGGCCGTCGCCGGTATAAAGCCCCGGCTTCGCGCCGATGAAGGTGAGCGTGTGCGTCGCGGTGACGGCCACGCCCGCGCCGACGATCCGGCCCGTGTCGCTGTCGAGCCCGCTCGGTACGTCGAGCGCGAGCACGCGGCCGCCGCTTCGGGCATGTGCGGCGATGCGCGCGGCCTGGGCGGCGAACGGTCCGTCGAGTGCGCGCGCGAGGCCGATGCCGAACAATCCGTCGACGACCCACACGAAATCGTCGAGCGAGGCGGGCGGTTCGGTCGACAGCGGCACGCCGGCCGCGCGCGCGAGGCCGAGCGCCCATTGCGCATCGTCGGGCTTGACCGGCACCGGCATCCAGGCCTGCGTCGCGACGCCGAGCTGCTGCAGTTGCGCGGCGGCCACCAGCGCGTCGCCGCCGTTGTTGCCGGGGCCGACCGCGAACCAGACCGGGCGGTCGTCTCCGGCCACCCGTTCGGACAGCCAGCGCGCGGCGGCGGCGCCCGCGCGGCCCATCAGCGTGTGCGGCGGCAGTTCGGCGGTCGCGGCGGCCTCGGCCGCGCGCAGGTCGGCGACGCGCAGCAGCGCGAGCGGGGCGGAGTCGGGAAGCGGGCGGGGATTCGTCATCGCGGGGTCATGGCGGCGGGAGGAGGCCGCCCCGGGACGGGCCCGTGGCGGTCAGGTCGTGAAGCGCGCGGGACTCAGCGCGGCGAGCGTGTCGGCGGGCCACTGCTGCGTGTCGCCGCTCAGACAGTCTGTCACCACTTTAGCAGACCCGCACGCGAGGCCCCAACCGGCCGGGCCATGCCCGAAATTGACGAACACGCGCGGATGCGGGGTCGGACCGACGACCGGCAGGCCGTCCGGCGACAGCAGCTGCGTGCCTTGCCACGACAGCGCGGCGGAAATCTTCGCGGCGCCCGGCACCCAGTCGTGGACGGCCTGGCCGAGCAGCGCGAGCGCGGCCTCGGACAGTGGCTCGGGGAGCGGCTTCGCGGTGTCGGCGAGGCTCTGCAGCACGGCGCCGCCGCCGATGCGCAGCCGCTGGTGGGTGCGCGTGATCGAGATCCGCTTGATCGAATCGACGACGCTCAGGTGCGGCGCATGTTCTTCGTACGCGACCGGGGCGGTCAGCGTATGCGTGCGCACCGGATGCAGCGGCAGCCGCCAGCCGAGCCGCTCCAGCAGAGGCAGGCTGCCGGCGCCCGCGGCGACCACGATCGCGTCGGCCGACATCACGTCGACCTCGTGCGCCTTCGTCGCGTGCCGGCCGCCGGCCGGCGCGAGCTCGACCGCGGCCCGGCCGGTGTCGACGCGGATCGCGGCGACGTCCGCGCCGAAGCGGAACTGCACGCCGTGCTCGTCGAGCGTCTGCTTGATCAGTTTCGCGAACAGCGGGCAATTTCCGGTGCGCTCGCTCTCGAGCAGCACGCCGCCGGCAAAGCCGGGCTCGGCCGGCACCGACGGCTCGAGCGCCGCGCATTCGCCGGCCGTGAGCACCCGGTACGGCTGGTCGAGCGCACGCAGCAGGTCGAGTGCCGGTTGCAGCGCTTCCCAGTCGCGCGGGTCGCGCACGACGTGCAGGATTCCGGGTTTCTGCTCGAATTCGAGCTGGAGGCGCGCCTCGATGTCGGCGAGCGACTCGCGCGACGCGTCGATCAGCGGGCGCAGCCGCGCATACTGCGCGGCGAATGCGTCGGGCTCGCGCAGCGCGGCGAGCTGCTTGACGAAGCGGCGCACGCCGCCGTTGAAGCCGGGCTTGTAGACGATGCCGGTGTCTTGCGGCTGGCGCTGGCGCATGAAGGTCGGCCCGAACCAGACGTCGAGCGGGCTCGGCAGCAGCGTGCCGCCGTCGCCGTAGGTCGCGCCCTGCGCGACGGTCGCGTGGCGTTCGACCACGCACACGCGATGGCCGGCCGCGCGCAGCTGGTAGGCGGTGGCGACGCCGCTGATTCCGCCGCCGATGACGATGACATCCATGGATTGCTTCGATGACGGGCGGCATGCATGCCGCCCGGTGAGGATTCGCTGACGGGCTCCCGGCCCGGTGAACCGGGAATGATAGCGCCAAAATCGCGCGAACCGGCGTCGCGCGACCTCGTCCGATTCCGCCATAGCGTGGTCGCCGGCCGCCGCGGCCGTGCCTGCCGGTGCGGCGGCCGGCTGTGCGCCGCGGATGCCGCCGCACCGTTGCGGTGCGTGACGGGTGCCGATCAGCCGGTCTGGGACGGCCGACTTCCGGGTATAATTACGGCCTTCCTTTCGCCCCACGTCGCCACCTCGCGCGACTCATCGACGTCAGTCCAGCCCATGGCTCACTTCTCGTGTTTTCCCGGCGCTTCGGCCCTCTCCGATTTCCGTCAAACCCGTCTGCTCGACACGCTCAGGCAAATCGACGCCAACATCGTCGCGGTGCGCGGCCAGTTCCTGCACTTCGTCAATGCGGCCGAGCCGCTGTCGGCCGACGACAGCGCACGCATCGACGCACTGATGCACTACGGCGCGCCGTTCGAGCCGGCGGCCGAGAAGGGCACGACCGAGACGTTCGTCGTGCTGCCGCGCTTCGGCACCGTTTCGCCGTGGGCGAGCAAGGCGACCGACATCGCGCAGCACTGCGGCCTCACGCAAGTGCGCCGCATCGAACGCGGTGTCGAATTCACGGTCACGCTGAAGTCGGGCCTGCTCGGCGGCAAGAAGGCGCTGTCCGACGACGCGCGCGCAGCCGTCGCGGCCGCGCTGCATGACCGGATGACCGAAAGCGTGGTCGCCGCGCGCGACGACGCGAAGCACCTGTTCGACGAGCTGCCGGCCAAGCCGCTCGCGACCGTCGACGTGCTGGGCGTCGGCCGCGCCGCGCTCGAGCGCGCGAACGTCGAGCTGGGCCTCGCGCTCGCCGACGACGAGATCGACTACCTGGTCGACGCGTTCCGCAAGCTCGAACGCAACCCGACCGACGTCGAACTGATGATGTTCGCGCAGGCGAACAGCGAGCATTGCCGCCACAAGATCTTCAACGCACAGTGGACGATCGACGGCGAAGCGCAGGACATGTCGCTGTTCGCGATGATCCGCAACACCGAGAAGCTGAGCCCGCAAGGCACGATCGTCGCGTATTCGGACAACTCGTCGATCATGGTCGGCGCCGAAGCCGAGCGCTGGTTCCCGCGCAACGCGGGCGCGGCCGGCGAGCCGGGCGAACGCTACGGTCGTCACACCGAGCTCACTCACACGCTGATGAAGGTCGAGACGCACAACCACCCGACGGCGATCTCGCCGTTCCCGGGTGCGGCGACCGGCGCGGGCGGCGAGATCCGCGACGAAGGCGCGACGGGCCGCGGTGCGCGTCCGAAGGCCGGCCTCACGGGCTTCACCGTGTCGAACCTCGACCTGCCGGACGCACGCCAGTCGTGGGAGAACGCACGCGACGCGGCGCAGCCGGTCGGCGAGCGCAACCCGAACGATGCGCACGGCCCGTACGGCCGCCCGGACCGCATCGCGTCGCCGCTGCAGATCATGATCGACGGCCCGCTCGGCGGCGCCGCGTTCAACAACGAATTCGGCCGTCCGAACCTCGGCGGCTACTTCCGCGTGTACGAGCAGAACGTCGGCGGCCAGGTGCGCGGCTATCACAAGCCGATCATGATCGCGGGCGGCCTCGGCAACATCGCGGATCAACACACGCACAAGCACGACGTGCCGGCAGGTTCGCTGCTGATCCAGATCGGCGGCCCGGGCATGCGGATCGGCATGGGCGGCGGCGCGGCGAGCTCGATGGCGACCGGCGCGAACACGGCCGAACTCGACTTCGACTCGGTGCAGCGCGGCAACCCGGAAATCGAGCGGCGCGCGCAGGAAGTGATCAACGGCTGCTGGCAGCTCGGCGCGGAAAACCCGATCCTGAGCATCCACGACGTCGGCGCGGGCGGCCTGTCGAACGCGTTCCCCGAAATCGTCGACGGCGCGGGCAAGGGCGCGCGCTTCGAACTGCGCAAGGTCGCGCTCGAGGAGTCGGGCCTGTCGCCGCGTGAAATCTGGTCGAACGAGGCGCAGGAGCGCTACGTGCTGGCGATCGCGCCGGCCGACCTGCCGCGCTTCGAGGCGATCTGCGCACGCGAGCGCTGCCCGTTCGCGGTGGTCGGCGTCGCGACCGACGAACGCCAGCTCAAGCTCGTCGACGACGAAGCAACGGGCATCGAGGAATTCCCGGTCGACATGCCGATGGAAGTGCTGCTCGGCAAGCCGCCGCGGATGCACCGCGACGTCGCGCGCGTCGCGACCGAGCGCGCGCCGGTCGAGGTGACGGGCATCGCGCTGTCGGAAGTCGCGGTCGACGTGCTGAAGCACCCGACGGTCGGCAGCAAGTCGTTCCTGATCACGATCGGCGACCGTTCGGTCGGCGGCACGTCGGTGCGCGACCAGATGGTCGGCCCGTGGCAGGTGCCGGTGGCCGACTGCGCGGTGACCGCGCTCGACTACGCGGGCTTCAAGGGCGAGGCGATGACGATGGCCGAGCGCACGCCGCTCGCGGTGATCGACGCGCCGGCATCGGGCCGCATGGCCGTCGGCGAGGCGATCACGAACATCGCGAGCGCGCCGATCGCGTCGCTCGACAAGCTGAAGCTGTCGGCGAACTGGATGGCCGCGTGCGGCACGGCCGGCGAGGACGCCGCGCTGTTCGACACGGTCAAGGCGATCGGCATGGAGCTGTGCCCGGCGCTCGGGATCGGCATCCCGGTCGGCAAGGATTCGCTGTCGATGAAGACCAAGTGGGACGAGCAGGGCGTCGCGAAGGAAGTGGTGTCGCCGGTGTCGCTGATCATCTCCGCGTTCGCGCCGGTCGAGGACGTGCGCCGCCACCTGACGCCGCAACTGCGCCGCATCGCCGACGCGGGCGACAGCGTGCTGATCGCGATCGATCTCGGCCGCGGCAAGAACCGGATGGGCGGGAGCATCTTCGCGCAGGTCACGCAGCAGGTCGGCGATACGACGCCGGACGTCGACGATCCGGAAGACCTGAAGCGCTTCTTCAACGCGATCCAGTCGCTCAACGCGCAAGACAAGCTGCTCGCGTACCACGACCGCTCGGACGGCGGCCTGTGGGCGACGGTGTGCGAGATGGCGTTCGCGGGTCACGCGGGCGTGTCGCTGAACGTCGACATGCTGACGCTCGACCCGAATCACGAATCGGACTACGGCGACGCGAAGGACTGGGCGAAGCAGACGAGCGGCCGTCGCGAGGATCGCACGCTGCGCGCGCTGTTCTCGGAAGAACTCGGCGCCGTCGTGCAGGTGCGCGCGGCCGATCGCGACGCGGTGCTCGGCGCGCTGCGCGAGTTCGGTCTGTCGGCGTGCTCGCACGTGATCGGCACGGTCAACGATCGCGACGTGATCGAGGTGTACCGCGACGCGAAGAAGGTGTTCGACGCGCCGCGCGCTGAGCTCCATCGCGCGTGGAGCGAAGTGAGCTGGCGCATCGCGCGTCTGCGCGACAACCCCGCTTGCGCGGACGCCGAATACGACGCGCTGCTGGACGCGGCCGACCCGGGCATCTCGCCGGTGCTGAGCTTCGATCCGGCCGACGACATCGCAGCACCCTTTATCGCGACGGGCGCGCGTCCGCGTGTCGCGATCCTGCGCGAGCAGGGCGTGAATTCGCATCTCGAAACGGCCTATGCGTTCGACCGCGCGGGCTTCGATGCGCACGACGTGCACATGAGCGACCTGCTGGCCGGCCGCGCGACGCTCGCCGATTTCGCGGGCGCGGTGGCATGCGGCGGCTTCTCGTACGGCGACGTGCTGGGTGCGGGCGAAGGCTGGGCGAAGACGATCCGCTTCAACGCGAATCTCGCCGACATGTTCTCGGCCTTCTTCGCGCGTCCCGACACGTTCGCGCTCGGCATCTGCAACGGTTGCCAGATGCTGTCGAGCCTCGCGTCGATGATTCCGGGCGCGGAGGCATGGCCGAAGTTCACGCGCAACAAGTCGGAGCAGTTCGAGGCGCGCTTCTCGTTCGTCGAAGTGGAGAAGTCGCCGTCGATCTTCTTCGCGGGGATGGAAGGCTCGCGGATTCCGGTGGCGGTCGCCCACGGCGAAGGCTATGCGGACTTCTCGCAGCAGGGCGACATCGATCGCGTCGCGGTCGCGATGCGCTACGTCGACCACCGTGGCGAGGCGACCGAGCGTTATCCGTTCAACCCGAACGGCTCGCCGGCCGGCATCACGTCGGTCACGACGGCCGACGGCCGCTTCTCGGTGCTGATGCCGCACATGGAGCGCGTGCACCGCACGGTCACGATGAGCTGGCATCCGGAAGGCTGGGGCGAAGCGAGCCCGTGGATGCGCGTGTTCCGTAACGCACGCCGCTGGATCGGCTGATGTTCGATCCGCACGCACCGGTCGAGATCGTCACGCTGCGCGACGAACACGCGAGCGATGTCGATGCGATCGGTCGCGTGATCGTGGCCGCGTTCGCGGACGAGCCGCAGCACGGTCGGTTCGAACGGCAGATCGTCGATGCGCTGCGCGCGGAGGGTGTGCTCAGCGTGTCGCTCGTCGCGGAGCGCGACGAGCGCGTGATCGGTCACGTCGCGTTTTCGCCGGTGTCGATCGGCGGCGAGCCGGCCGGCAGCCAGCAGTGGTACGGGCTCGCACCGCTCGCGGTGCTGCCCGACTGCCAGCGGCAAAGCATCGGCGCGGGGCTCGTGCGCACGGGGCTCGACGCGTTGCGCCGGCTCGGTGCGCGCGGCTGCGTCGTGCTCGGCGATCCCGCGTATTACGCGCGTTTCGACTTCGCGCAGTCCGGCGATCTGGTGTTCCCGGATGCGCCGCCCGAGTATTTTCTCGCGCTGGCGTTCGACGAAGACGCGCCGCGGCCGTCGGGCGAAGTCCGCTACCACGATGTGTTTTATCCGGCATAGCGGTTCGCCGCGCTGCCCGAACGCTACCCCGCAGTCCTGAAAAGCCGCCTCGAAGCGGCTTTTTCTTTGCGCGGCCACCGCGTGGGTCGGCCGACCGCAAGCGAGCATGACAAAGAAAAAGGCCGCTCCGGGGAGCGGCCTTTGCGTGGGCGATCGTCGCCGACGTTACTGGATCTTCGCCTGCTGGCGCAGGCCTTCCTCGAACGCCTGCAGCTTCTGCTGAACGAGCTGCTGCGCGATCTGCGCCTTCACCTGGTCGAACGGCGGCGGGGCGATGTCGCGGACGTCGTCGACACGGATGATGTGCCAGCCGAACTGCGTCTTCACCGGCGCGTCGGTCATCTGGCCTTTCTGGAGCTTCTGCGCGGCGGCCGCGAATTCCGGCACGTACGCCTTCGGATCGGACCAGTCGAGGTCGCCGCCGTTCTTGCCCGAGCCCGGATCCTTCGAGTACTGCTTGGCCAGATCCTCGAACTTCGCGCCGGCCTTGATCTTCGCGATCAGGTCCTTCGCCTGCTGCTCGCTGTCGACGAGGATGTGGTGCAGGTGATACTCGCGGTTGCCGCCGGCACCCTTCACGAGATCGTCATAGCGCGCCTTCACTTCCGCGTCGGTCGGCTGGTTCTTCTTCAGGAAGCTCTCGATCATCGAGCGCAGCACGACCGTCTGTTGCGCGACGGCGACCTGCGCCTTCACGTCCGGACGGTTCGGGATGCCTTCGCGGATCGCTTCCTGCATCAGGATTTCGCGGTTCACGAGTTCCTGGCGCACGGCTTGTTGCAGCTGCGGGCTGTCGGTCTGGCCTTGCTGGACGAGCTGCGCGACCATCGCATCGGCGCGCGACTTCGGAATCGGCGTGCCGTTGACGACGGCGATGTTCTGGGCGAATGCCGGTGCCGCTGCGAATGCAGCCGCCGCGACCCACAGGCGGGGGGATTTCAGGATCATCGGGAATTCCTGTTGAGACTAGATTGAAGATTCGTTGAATTCTTCGGGCGTATAAGCCACGATCGCGAGCGCGTGAATGCCGCGCTGCATCGCATCAGCGAGCGCATCATACACCAGCCGGTGCCGCGCGACGCGCGGCTTGCCCGCGAAGGCGGCCGACACGATCGTCACCGTGTAGTGGCCGCCGGCGGCCGCGCCGGCGTGGCCCGCGTGCTGCGCGCTGTCGTCGCGCACCGCGAGCGACAGCGGCGCGAGCGCTGCGCTCAGGCGCGCTTCGATCAGCGCGATGCGTTCGTCGGGAGAGGCGGCGAGAAAGGCGTCGGTCATGTCATTCGTCCTTCAGGTACTTCGTGAGCCACAGGCTCTGCAGGATGATGAACACGACCATCGCGCCCGTCGTGCCGAACAGCTTGAAGTTCACCCACTGCGATTCGGTGAAGTTGTGCACCACGTACAGGTTCGCGACGCCGAGCACCGCGAAGAACAGCGCCCACGCGACGTTCAGTTTGTCCCACACGGGGTGCGGCAGCGTGAGCTGCTTGCCCATCATCTTCTCGATCAGGTTGTTGCCGAACGCATAGCGTGCGGCGAGCAGCCCGATCGCAAACAGCCAGTACAGCACAGTCGGTTTCCATTGAATGAATTTCTCGTCATGCAGGACGAGAGTGGCGCCACCGAAGACGACGATCACGCCGAGACTGACCCACAGCATCGTGTCGACCTTCCGGTGCCGGAAGGCCACCCACGCGACCTGGGCCAGTGTCGCGACGATCGCGACGGCGGTGGCGGTGAAGATGCCCCAGACCTTGAAGGCGGCGAAAAACAGGATGATCGGAAACAGATCGAACAGGAATTTCATGGCGCTCGCAGCTGCGTGAAAGGCCGCATCGCGCGGCCGTTCACCGTTGTGGGGACCCGCCAGGCGCCACCGTCCGGGATCGGGGCAGCCGGGCAGGCTGTCCGACCGATCCGTCCGGTGCCGCTCATTCGTTTTCGGGTCGGGACTCGAAGTTTAACGCAGCCGAATTGATGCAGTACCGCAAACCGGTCTTGTCGCGCGGTCCGTCCTCGAACACGTGGCCGAGATGCGCGCCGCAATGGTTGCAGCGGACCTCGACGCGCACCATGCCGTGCGAGCGGTCGATCTTCTCGTCGATCACCTCGCCGTTGAGCGGCTTGAAGTAGCTGGGCCAGCCGCAGCCCGAATGGAACTTGGCGCCGGATTCGAACAGCGGCGTGCTGCAGACGACGCATTTGTAGATACCGGCGTCCTCGGTGTCGGTGTATTCGCCGGTGAAGGCGCGCTCGGTCGCCGCATGCTGCGTGACCTCGTACTGCATCGGCGTGAGCCGGCGGCGCAGTTCGGCGTCGTCCTTCTGGTACGGGAAGGTCTTGTCGTCGGAATCGTGTGACATGTGGATGTTCTCCTGATCGGTCGGTCGGGTCGTGCGGGTCACGACGAGCAGCTCACTTCGAGCGACCCGGCCCAGTCGGGCGGCAATGCCGCATACGTTTCGTGTTCCGGTTGTTCGTCGAATGGCCGGCGCAGCACCTGCGCGAGTCGCTCGACTTCGGAAAAATCCTTTTCCTTCGCGCGCCGGATCGCGACCTCGGCCAAATGGTTGCGCAGCACGTATTTCGGATTCACGCGATTCATCGCGGCCGCGCGGTCCGCGTCGTCGCGCGTTTCCTCGGACAGCCGTGCGCGATAGAGGTTCGCCCACGCGTCGAATGCGTCGCGATCGATGAACAGGTCACGCACCGGCGCGTCGCGGCTCGCGTCGTGCTTCGACAGCTGCGCGAGCCGGCGGAACGTCAGCGTGAAGTCCGCATGGCTCGCGTGCATCGTTTCGAGCAGCTTGTTCGCGAGCTCGGCGTCGTTCTCGCGCTCGAGCTCGAGGCCGAGCTTCGCGCGCATCGCGCGTTCGAGCGCGGGGCCGAAGCGTTCGGGAAACTTCGCGAGCACGGCCTGCGCGTCGTCGACCGCGCGCTCGGCGCGCGCATCGTCGTCGGCGATCCCGTGCTGCAGCCCGATCAGCGGCAGCAGCGCCTGCGCGAGGCAGTAGCAGTTCCAGTGCGCGATGCGCGGCTGCATCCGGTACGCGTAGCGGCCGCTCGTGTCGGAGTGGTTGCAGATGTGATTCGCGTCGAACGCGTCGACGAAGCCGAACGGGCCGTAGTCGATCGTCACGCCGAGGATCGACATGTTGTCGGTGTTCATCACGCCGTGGCAGAAGCCGACCGCCTGCCACTGCGCGACGAGGTCGGCCGTGCGCAGCATTGCGGCTTCGAGCAGCGCGAGGTACGGATCGTCGGCGTCGCGGCATGCGGGATAGAAGCGGCCGATCACGTGATCGGCGAGCTGGCGCAGCAGGTCCGGGCGATCGTTCGAGAAGAAATGCTCGAAGTGGCCGAAGCGCACGAAGCTCTCCGAAACACGCGTGACGACGGCCGACGTCTCGATCTCCTCGCGCACCACCGGCTGGTCGGAGCCGATCACCGTGAGCGCGCGGGTAGTCGGGATGCCGAGGTGATGCATGGCTTCCGAGCACAGGAATTCGCGGATCGACGAGCGCAGCACCGCGCGGCCGTCGCCCATCCGCGAATACGGCGTGCGGCCGCCGCCCTTGATCTGCAGTTCGTAGCGCTGGCCGTCCGCGCCGGGGAGTTCGCCGATCGTCAGCGCGCGGCCGTCGCCGAGCTGGCCGGCCCACACGCCGAACTGGTGACCGGAATACACCGACGCATACGGCATCGCGCTCGCCGGCCAGTCGCGCGTCGGGTTGCCGGCGAACAGCTCGGCGAACCCGGGCTGCCGGCCGAGCGACACCGGCAGCCCGAGCAGGTGCGCGACTTCGTCGGAAAAGCCGACGACGTACGGCGCGGGCAGCGGCGCGGCCGGCAGCCGCGTATGAAACGCGTCGCCGAGCGTGACGAACGCGCCGGCGGCCGGCGCGCCGAGCGTCGCGGCGAGGTCGGGGAGAGTGTCAGCCGTATCGGCTGCGCTTCGGGAAAACGACATGTTGAGCGCCTCTGGGTAAGCCGATATTGTAAGGCGGCGCCGCGCCGCCCGCATGGCGGCCCGCGCGCCTTGCGTCAGGCCTGTCCGGGCCGTGGACAGGCTGCAAGCTGGCGCACCGTGTCGAGGCTGGTCACCGATTCGCGTCCTTCCGGGAGAACAAGACGATGGGTAAGCCGTTGCTGGGCCAGATGATGGACATGCCGTTGCTGGTGTCGTCGCTGATCGCGCACGCCGCGCGTCATGCGGGCGACACGGAGATCGTGTCGAGGCGCGTGGAAGGCGACCTGCATCGCTACACGTACCGCGACTGCGAGCAGCGCGCGAAACGGCTCGCGCAGGCGCTCGCGCGGCTCGGTGTCGAATCGGGCGACCGAGTCGGCACGCTGGCCTGGAACGGCTACCGGCATCTGGAGGCGTATTACGGGATCGGCGGGATGGGCGCCGTGTGCCATACGATCAACCCCCGTCTCTTCCCTGAGCAGATCGCCTACATCGTCAATCACGCGGAAGACCGCTACGTCTGCTTCGACATCAATTTCGCGCCGCTCATCGACGTGATCGCGCCGCAGTGTCCGCACGTGAAAGGCTGGATCGCGATGACCGACGCCGCGCACCTGCCGTCCGGCGCGACGCCGTTCCTCTGCTACGAAACGCTCGTCGACGCCGAGGACGGCCGCTACGACTGGCCGCGTCTCGACGAATTGCAGGCGTCCGGCCTGTGCTACACGTCGGGCACGACCGGCAACCCGAAAGGCGTGCTGTATTCGCATCGCTCGACGGTGCTGCACGCATACGGCGCCGCGCTGCCCGACGCGATGAACCTGTCGGCGCTCGACGCCGTGCTGCCCGTCGTGCCGATGTTCCATGTGAACGCGTGGGGGTTGCCGTATGCGGTGCCGCTCACGGGCGGCAAGCTCGTGCTGCCCGGCAAGGACCTCGACGGCAAGTCGCTGTACGAACTGATGGAGACCGAGCGCGTGACGTTTTCCGCGGGCGTGCCGACCGTGTGGCTCGGGCTGCTGAACTACATGCGCGAGGCCGGCGTGCGTTTCTCGACGCTGAACCGCACGGTGATCGGCGGCTCCGCGTGCCCGCCCGCGATGCTGCGCACGTTCGAGGACGAATACGGCGTGCGCGTGATCCACGCGTGGGGGATGACCGAGCTGTCGCCGCTCGGCACGCTCGCGACGCTGAACTGGGCGCAGTCGCAGCGGCCGCTCGACGCGCAGCGCCGGTTGCTGGAAAAGCAGGGGCGCGTGATCTGCGGTGTCGACATGCGGATCGTCGGCGACGACGGCCGCGAACTGCCGTGGGACGGCGTCGCGTTCGGCGAGCTGCAGGTGCGCGGGCCCTGGGTGATCGATCGCTACTTCAAGGGCGATACGTCGCCGCTGTCGGACGGCTGGTTCCCGACCGGCGACGTCGCGACGATCGACCCCGACGGCTTCCTGCAGATCACCGACCGCAGCAAGGACGTGATCAAGTCCGGCGGCGAATGGATCAGCTCGATCGACATCGAGAACGTCGCGATCGCGCACCCGGGTGTCGCCGAAGCCGCCTGCATCGCGTGCGCGCACCCGAAATGGACCGAGCGTCCGCTGCTCGTCGTGGTGCCGCGCGAAGGGGCGAACCTGACGCGCGACGCGCTGCTCGCGTTTTACGAGGGCAAGGTCGCGAAGTGGTGGGTGCCCGACGACGTCGTGTTCGTCGAATCGCTGCCGCACACCGCGACCGGCAAGCTGCAGAAGCTGAAGCTGCGCGAGACGTTCCGCAACTACGTGCTGCCGACGGCGGTCGGCGAGCCGTAAGCCGCGACCGGCGACGGCCCGCCGCGCGGTCTCCCGATCCGGCCCCGGATCGGGACAAAATCAAATTGAACGACCGTGCTTTTTCGTTGTATGCTGCCTCCGTTCGATCCGGACATGCGGCCGTTCGACCGCGCACAATGAAGCGCAGCCACCCCGGCGCGCGATGCATGGAGGCAGGCAGATGGCAGTGGATTACTCGACTCGCGACGGCGTGGCCGTCATCACGCTCAACAATCCGCCCGTCAACGGGCTCGGCCTGTCGACACGCCAGGGCGTCATGGACGCGCTCGATCGCGCCGCGCAGGATCCGTCGGTCACGGCGATCGTGCTGACCGGCGCGGGCCGCGCGTTCTCGGGCGGCGCCGACATCACCGAATTCAATACCCCGAAGGCCCTGCAGGAACCGACGCTGCACACCGTGATCCGCGCGGTGGAGGCGAGCGCGAAACCGGTCGTCGCGGCGCTGCACAGCGTCGTGATGGGCGGCGGCCTGGAGCTCGCGCTCGGCGCGCACTATCGCGTCGCGGCGCCCGGCGCGCAAGTCGCGCTGCCGGAGGTGAAGCTCGGCCTGCTGCCGGGCGCGGGCGGCACGCAACGCCTGCCGCGCGCGGTGGGCCTCGAAACCGCGCTGAACATGATCGTGTCGGGCGCGCCGGTGCCGTCGGAGCAGCTCGCGACGAGCGGGCTGTTCGACGAGATGGCCGACGGCGACCTGCTCGACGCGGCCGTCGCGTTCGCGCGCAAGGTCGGCGCGCGGCAGGGGCCGCATCCGCGCGTGCGCGATCGCGGGATCGTCCACGAGAATGCGGCGGGCTTCATCCAGTTCGCGCGCAATTCCGCACGGGCCGCCGCGCCGAACTTCCCCGCGCCGCACAAGTGCATCGACGCGATCGAGGCCGGCGTGCTGAACGGTTTCGACAAGGGCAGCGTCGCCGAGCGCGACGGTTTCGTCGCGCTGATGATGACGCCGGAAAGCCGCGCGCTGCGCCATGCGTTCTTCGGCGAGCGCGCGGCGAGCAAGATTCCCGACGTGCCGGCCGATACGCCGGTGCGCGAGATCCGCCGCGTCGGCGTGATCGGCGCGGGCACGATGGGCGGCGGGATCGCGATGAACTTCATCAACGCGGGCCTGCCCGTCACGCTGCTCGAGACGAAGCAGGACGCGCTCGACCGCGGGCTGGCCACGATCCGCAAGAACTACGACGCGCAGGTGAAGAAGGGCAAGCTCACGCAGCAGAAGCTCGACGCGCGCATGGCGCTGATCACGCCGACGCTGTCCTACGACGACCTGAAGGATGCGGACCTGATCGTCGAGGCCGTGTTCGAGGAGCTCGGCGTGAAGGCGCAGGTGTTCGGCCAGCTCGATGCGGTGGCGAAGCCCGGTGCGATCCTCGCGTCGAACACGTCGACGCTCGACGTCGACAAGATCGCCGCGTTCACGAAGCGGCCGCAGGACGTGGTCGGCATGCACTTCTTCAGCCCGGCGAACGTGATGAAGCTGCTCGAGGTCGTGCGCGGCGCGCAGACCGCGAAGGACGTGCTCGCCACCGTGATGGCGGTGGCGAAGAAGATCCGCAAGACGGCGGTCGTGTCGGGCGTGTGCGACGGCTTCATCGGCAACCGGATGATCGAGCAGTACATCCGCCAGGCACTCTTCATGCTCGAGGAAGGCGCGCTGCCTGCGCAGGTCGATCGCGCGATCGAGAAGTTCGGTTTCGCGATGGGCCCGTTCCGGATGAGCGACCTCGCCGGCAACGACATCGGCTGGGCGATCCGCAAGCGCCGCTATGTCGAGCAGCCCGATCTGCATTACTCGAAGATCGCCGACCGCCTGTGCGAACAGGGCCGCTTCGGCCAGAAGACGGGCGGCGGCTGGTACGACTACGTGCCGGGCGAGCGCAAGGCGAAGCCGTCGGCGCTCGTCGACGAGATGGTCGTCGCGTATTCGAAGGAGCGCGGCGTGGAGCGGCGCAAGATCGGCGACGACGAGATCGTCGAGCGGCTCGTGTTCGCGCTCGTCAACGAAGGCGCGAAGATTCTCGAGGAGAAGATCGCGTCGAAGGCGTCCGACATCGACATGGTTTATCTGACCGGCTACGGCTTCCCGCTGTGGCGTGGCGGCCCGATGCTGTATGCGGACATGGTCGGCCTCTACAACGTCGAGCGCGCGATCCGCCGCTATGCGGCCGCGCCGAACGGCGATGCGTGGCAGCTCGCGCCGTCGATCGTCGAACTGGCGAAGGCCGGACGCGGGTTCAACGGCTGACGCCGGGCGTGACGGCGCGCCCGGGCTTGCAAGGAGAAACGCAATGAAACGCACTGACGACGTGTTGCTCGTGATCGACGTGCAGTACGACTTCATGCCGGGCGGCGCACTCGCGGTGCCGGACGGCGACGCGGTCGTGCCGATGATCAACGCGCTCGCGCGACGCTTCGACCAGGTCGTGCTGACGCAGGACTGGCACCCGCGCGACCACGTGTCGTTCGCGGCGAATCATCCGGGGCGCGAGCCGTTCTCGACGCTTGCGCTGCCGTACGGCGAGCAGGTGCTGTGGCCCGTGCATTGCGTGCAGGACACCGAAGGCGCGGCGCTGCATCGCGACCTCGACATCCCGCACGCGAGGCTCGTGATCCGCAAGGGCGGCGACGCGCAGGTCGACAGCTATTCCGCGTTCGTCGCAGCCGATCGCACGACGCGCACGGGGCTGGCCGGCTATCTGCGCGAGCTCGGCGCGAAGCGCGTGTGGTGCTGCGGGCTCGCGACCGACTATTGCGTCGCGTGGTCCGCGCTCGACGCGCGCGCGGCCGGCTTCGAGGCCGCCGTGATCAACGATGCGTGCCGTGCGATCGACCTGAACGGGTCGCTCGCGCACGCATGGCAACAGATGCAGGCGGCGGGCGTCGCGCACGTGACGTCCGCGGGCGCGCGCCCGACGGCGTAGCGCATTCCCATCCGATTCAGGACAGCAGGACCGAAGGAGACTCGCATGACCGAAGCCGTAATCGTATCGACCGCACGCACGCCGCTCGCGAAATCGTGGCGTGGCGCATTCAACATGACGCACGGCGCGACGCTCGGCGGCCACGTGGTCGCGGCCGCGCTCGAACGCGCGAAGCTGGACCCCGCGCGCATCGAGGACGTGATCATGGGCTGCGCGAACCCCGAAGGCGCGACCGGCGCGAACATCGCGCGGCAGATCGCGCTGCGCGCCGGGCTGCCGGTGAGCGTGCCGGGGATGACGGTGAACCGTTTCTGCTCGTCCGGGCTGCAAACCATCGCGCTCGCCGCGCAACGGATCGTCGCGGGCGAGGGCGACGTGTATGTCGCGGGCGGCGTCGAATCGATCTCGTGCGTGCAGAACGAGATGAACCGGCACATGATCCAGGAGGGCTGGCTCGTCGAGCACAAGCCCGAGATCTACTGGAACATGCTTCAGACGGCTGAGAACGTTGCGAAGCGCTACGGAATCTCGAAGGAGCGGCAGGACGAGTACGGCGTGCGGTCGCAACTGCGGGCCGCGGCCGCGCAGGAAGCCGGGCGCTTCAACGACGAGATCGTGCCGATCACGGTACGCGCGGGCATCGCCGACAAGCCGACGGGCCGGCTGTTCACGCAGGACGTGACGGTGTCGGCCGACGAAGGCATCCGGCCGGACACGACGCTCGACGGCGTGTCGAAGATCCGTTCGGCCGTGCCGGGCGGCGTGATCACCGCGGGCAACGCGAGCCAGTTCTCGGACGGCGCGTCGGCGTGCGTGGTGATGAACGCGGATGTCGCACAGCGCGAAGGGCTGCAGCCGCTCGGCGTGTTCCGCGGTTTCGCGGTCGCCGGTTGCGAGCCGGACGAAATGGGCATCGGCCCGGTGTTCGCGGTGCCCAAGCTGCTGAAGCAGGCGGGGCTGAAGGTCGACGACATCGGCCTGTGGGAACTGAACGAAGCGTTCGCGGTGCAGGTGCTGTACTGCCGCGATACGCTCGGGATTCCTGACGACCGCCTGAACGTGAACGGCGGCGCGATCGCGGTCGGCCATCCGTACGGCGTGTCGGGTGCGCGCCTGACGGGGCATGCGCTGATCGAAGGCAAGCGGCGCGGCGTGAAATACGTGGTCGTCACGATGTGCATCGGCGGCGGGCAGGGCGCCGCCGGCCTGTTCGAAATCGTCTGATTTTTTTGCATGCCGGCCGACGGCTGCCGCTTGCGCCGACGCAAGCCGCGGCCGTCGAATGCGATTCGAAAGGATTGGGAAGCAAACGGTGCCGGTTCGATGCTGCCGTTTCCCCTTACTTGTCAAACGAATTGCCGCACCTATACTTGCTCTGACATTTGCCTTTCGGCGGGATGGGGCAACGCGTGCATCGCACCGACGCACGCGATGCGTTTCCGGTAGCCGGCGCAGTCGATGCATCGCGCGTGTCCGGCACCGTGAACGTTCGAACCACGCAGCAGACCGAACGGGGACCGAATTGAGCACGACCTATGCAGCCGGGGAACCGCCGCGCGTCGTCAGCGCGGCCGCGAGGCTCTATGCGAAATGCCTGCTGGTCGGCTTCGCATTGCTGCCAGCCTATCTGATCGCCTATCTGTGGTTCTACAGCGACCCGCACGTCGTGTTCGAGAGCCACGCCTTCCATGAAATTGCGATCGCCGCCGCGACCCTCGAGGGTGCGTTCGTCACCTACGTGACGTGGGTGTGCTACCGGTCGTCCGGCGAGCCGCTGTTGCGCTGGCTGACACTCGGCTTTCTGGGCTTCGCGATGATCTATGCGATGCACGGCGTGTTCACCGGGATGGCGCATCACAACATCTGGCTGTTCCTGCTGTACGGGCCTGCATCGCGCCTCGTGATGTCGATCCTGCTGCTGACGGGGCTGCTGTCGTATTCGCAGCCGCCCGATCGGTTTGAGAAGCGTACGCGCGCGCGAACGTGGCTGCCGTGGATCGTGTTGTTCCTGGTCGTCGACGTGGCGGTCGCATACATTGCGTATTCGCCGGTCGCGGGCGCGCTGGGCACGCGACTGTCGATGGAAGGCGGCGCGCTGGTGTTTTCGCTGCTCAACGTCGGCGTGCTGCTCGCGCGGCGCATCCGTTCGCCGCTGATGGTGATCTACGGCGTGTCGATCATGGCGTTCGCGCTGTCGTCGCTCGCGTTCATCCTCGGCAAGCCCTGGAACCACATGTGGTGGCTCGCGCATGCGATCTTCGCGGGCGGGTTCTTCCTGCTCAGCTACGGCGTCGTGCAGGCGCTGCAGACGACGCGCTCGTTCTCGGCGATCTACAGTCAGGAAGACCTGATGAGTCGGCTCTCGGAATCGATGGCGCGCACCGAGAGTGCGTTGCAGGAGTTGCGGCGCACGAACCAGAAGCTCGAATACATGGCCGCGACCGATCCGATGACGGGCGCGTCGAACCGCCGCCAGTTCATCGCGCAGGTCGAGCGCGAGATCGTGCGCGCGGAGCGCGACGGCACGCCGTTTTGCCTGCTCGCGCTCGATCTCGACAACTTCAAGAACATCAACGACGCATACGGGCACCAGATCGGCGACGAGGTGCTGCGCGGCGTCGTGCGCCAGTGTCTCGAGGCGATTCGTCCGGCCGGTGCTCTCGCGCGGGTCGGCGGCGAGGAATTCATGGCGCTGTTGCCCGAGATGCCGCTCGAAGGCGCGCGCATGACGGCCGAGCGCGTGCGTTCGTCGATCGCGAGTTCGCCGTTCGGGCTGGATTTCAAGCGCGTGCAGGTGACGGTCAGCGTCGGCGTCGCGCAGTACGGTGTCGACGGGAGCACGGTCGATGCGTTGCTGCGGGCGGTCGATGAACGGCTGTACCAGGCGAAGCGCGACGGGCGCAATCGCGTGGTCGCGCACTGACGAGCGGCCGTCGCGCATTCGACGACGTAGTGCGCGCGGCCGCAACATGATGGCGCGACGCGAGGCAGGTTCGTCTCGCACGCAACTGGAATGAAGCCCCGCACGAGCATGCGCGTGCGGGGCTTTCGTTTCACTGGCGCATCGGCTAACGCGACGCGATGGCCGCCGCACGCTCCGGCTGCGCGTCCTGCATCCGCTGCGACGCCTGCCACCAGTACTTGCCCGCGCGCAGTTGCGGATCGCGGATCGCGAGATACGTCGTGCTCCACAGCTGTGCCGCGTTGGCCTCGGTTGCATCCGCGCTGCGGGTGCCGAATGCATCGGTCTGGTACCGGCCGTTCACGTACGACCAGGTCCACATTTCCGACGTGCGCATGTCGCGTCCGTTCGAGATCACCTGCCAGATCGTCTGCCGGGCCTGCGTCAGCAGCGTGCGCGTTGTGTCCGACAGATCCTGGCGCGCGAGCTGGCGGTCGAGCCCGGCGACCCACATCGCCTGCTGCCACGACCAGATCACCGTGCCGTGATATGCGGAACTCGTGAATTTGGGCCACAGCGCCTGGTTCGCATACGCGGGGTTCGCGATCAGCATCCCGACGTCGGTGACGAGCCCGGTCGGGAACGGCCGCGTAACGTCGGTGACGATCCGCTGAAGCTGGTCGTCCGGCGGCGTGCCGAACAGCAGCGCGAAGCCGCCGTCGGAATTCATCACCGGGATCGGCGTGCCTTGCTGGTCGAGCGACAGCGCGTAGAACATCAGCGGCGCGCTCGGCGCGGCGCCGGCCGGCACACCGGCAGACGGCGCATAGGCCGATATGTCGGTCGCGGCCTGCGCGGCCGGCACGCTCACCTGGAACAGCGGCGGCGCCTGCTGCTCCCAGGTCGCCGCTTCGGTCGCCGTGTTCGCGAGCGTCGCGCGTTGCCCGGCGTCCAGGTAAGGATCGAGCAGGCCGCGCGCGAGGAACGCATTCGCCGCGCGCAGCGCGGCCGGCACGAGCACCGCATTCACGTCGTACGGATAGACGCCGCCGCCGAGCCCGTCGGTGCTGTCACGCCAGTTGCCGACGATTTCGCCGGGCCGCAGGTGGATCAGGTTCGCGACCGACGGCTGCTGGGCGAACGGCTGCGCGGTCGCCGCGACGTGCAGCAGGTTGACGACGAGCCGGCTGCCGTTCGTCTGGCCGTCGCTGCCGCGTTGCGCGAGATAGGCGGCCGCGCGCGCCTGGCCGCGCGCGTCGTCGATCAGCCAGGCCGCCGCGATCGGCGCGAGCAGGTAGTCGCTGTCGATCATCTTGTAATCGTAGGTCGGCGTTGCATCGTTCGGCCGGCCGTGCTTCGCGTTGTCGACCAGCGCGAATTCGCCGATGCCTTCCTCGTGCGCGACCTTGCCGTCGTTCGACAGGCGACTCAGCACCGACGTCAGCCCGGCCTCGATCGCCGCGGGCTCAAGCACCGGCATCAGCATGCGCACCGAGATCAGCGTGTCGCGGCCGAAGTACGTGTCGTATTGCCACGAGCCGGCCAGCAGCTTGTCGTGGAAGCTCAGGAATTCGAGCACGTTCTGGCTGACCGGGTCGGGATTCACGGACGGCGCGAGCAGGTCCGCGCGCAGGATTGGCGACAACGGCGTTTCGCCCGACAGCGCGTCGACGTGCAGTTTCAGCGTATGCGCGCCGGGCGCCGCGCGCAGCACGAGCTTGCCGCCCGCGGCCGTCGCGATGCTGCCGCCGTCGCGCAGCGTGATGCGCAGCATCTGGCCGGGCGCGCCGTCGATCCGGTCGCGCTGCCATTGCACGGCGCTGCCCTGGACCGTCGGGGCGGTGACGATCTCCGGCGGAATCGTCGCGCCGCCGTTGAAGTCGCGCAGGAAGCGCACGTTGCCGAGCAGGCCCTGGCGGATCGTCAGCGTATCGGTGTCGACCGACACGTCGGCGCCGATGCCGTACAACGCGCGACCGCGCGTGTCGGGCGCCGACAGTGCGGACGGTGGCGTGTCGAGACTCCAGTTCACCGGCTGAGCGACGTCGTCGAACCACACCCCGGTGCCGCTGTTGCCGGCCGGAAACACCACGAGCAGACGCGGTTTCGTCGACGAGCGCACCAGCAAGTGCGCGGCGACCTTGTCCTGCCGGTAGAACGCATTGATCTGCCCGCCGGCGTCCATGCGAAACGACAGTGCGGCGCTATTCGACGGCGTACCGCTCGACTGTACGTCGTCGTCGTTGCAGGCGGCGAGCAGGCCCGCGCAGACGAATCCGAGACACAGCGATTTGGTGAAGCGGTGCACGTTCATGACGACCCTCCTGATGCATGTGATTTTTATCGGAATGCTGAATGAGCGGACGGTTTGATCCGCTTTGTGCCGCGTCGTGGGCATTCTGAAAATGTCCGGGATTAATCGTCGAGTGATGCTCGGGGGCGAATTGAACGGTATTAATCGAATGGGCGATCAATGCCGAAAAGTGAAGGCAAAAGGACGCGCCGCCCGTTTTGATGCGGGTGTAGTCACTGGAGAAAGCCTTCGCGAAGGCGAAGGGCAATGTTCGTGCGGTTCTGAAAAATCAGACGAAAGACGTTGTATGGGATTCTAAATTTCGATGAAAGTCAAAGTCAATGATGTTTTATGGATTTTCGAATATTTAATTGCCTGTTAAATCGCAATTATTACTCGTCTAGTCGGTAAAAACTGCGATTATGAAAATATGAATAACGAATCCGGATAACGATCGATCAAATGGTTGGCAATGGCGCTTCAATCCGGCGATCCGGCGATTGATGCCGGACCGGAGTCGAGCCAATCGCGACGTGAAGCCGGCCGATTCGGCCGAGCAATGCGCGTTCCCGCCATTCGGCCGCAGACGGACGCCATTGCCGCCGCACGCCAACCGATGCGGGCTGCCCGCTGCATGATCACCCCATCGCGGTCGTCAAGTTTGGTAGGCTTGGTGCCTGCCGCCGTTTCCCGGATCGCGTCGTCGAATATCGATGCGGTGAAAAATCGCGTATCGTCGTCGGAACGACCGGACGACGGTCGATATTCGACCCGTTTCGTCCCGGCCCGCCCGCGCCAGCAGGCAAACAGCGCAGACCGACAACAGACGGGGTGCGTCGCCCGCCGCCCCAGCGGCGCGCCGGCAGCACGCACGCCAACGAACAGGAGCAACGGAAGTGATCAGACATATCGTGATGTGGAAGCTGAAAGAATCGGCGGAAGGCGGCACGCGTGCGCAAAACGCGTTGAAGCTGAAGGAAAAGCTCGAAGGCTGCCGCGACCTCGTACCGGGCATCCTGCAACTCGACGTCGGCATCGCGACGCCGGGCCTGGAAGCCACGTCGGACGTCGTGCTGGTGTCCGATTTCACGGATCAGGCCGCGCTCGATGCGTACCAGGTGCACCCGGTTCACCAGGAAGTGAAGAAATTCGTCGTTGCCGTGGCCGAATCGCGCCAGTGCGTCGACTACCTGTCCGACAGCGCACGATGAGCGACGCGGCATCCCCGACGGACGGCCCGTCGATCGAAAGCCCGTTCGTCGATCTGCTCGGCGTGCGGCTCGTGTCCGCGAAGGATGGCGCGAGCGAGATCGTGCTGCCGCTCGACGAGCGGCACATGAACACGTGGAGCATCGCGCACGGCGGCGTGACGATGACGCTGTCGGACATCGCGCTCGCGATGGCCGCCCGGAGCCTGACCGACGACGGCGTCGGCGTCGTCACGGTCGAGATGAAGGTGAATTTCATGCAGCCCGGGCGCGGCGAGTTGCGCGCATACGGACGCGTGATGCATCGTTCGACGACGATGGCGTACTGCGAAGGTGAAGTGCGCGACAGCGACGGCAACTTCGTCGCGAAGGCGCTCGGCACGTTCAAGTACATGCGGCGGCTCGCGGTCGGCCGCGACATCAAGCGGCAACGCACGCGCACGGCGCCGGATGCCCACCCCGGCCCGAGCGACGCGTAAGCGCCGGAACGCGCGGCCCTGCCTGGTTACGGGCAGGGCCGTTTTGTTTTGCGGCACGGATTCGCAGCGGGCCCGCGTCACGCTGCGAACGGAGCCAAGGAGCCAGCCATGAACACGATCAATCGCCAGATTCTGCTCGTGTCACGCCCGCAAGGCGCCGCGAGCGCCGACAACTTCCGGCTCGTCGAAACGCCGCTCGTGCCGCTCGCCGACGGCGAGCTGCGGGTCCGCAACCATTTCCTGTCGCTCGATCCGTACATGCGCGGACGCATGAACGACGCGAAGTCGTACGCGGTGCCGCAGCCGCTGAACGAAGTGATGATCGGCGGCACGGCGGGCGAGGTGATCGAATCGCGTCACCCGGATTTCGCTGTCGGCGAGCACGTGGTCGGCCAGTTCGGCTGGCAGGAATACGGCACGTCGAACGGCAACGGGCTGCGCAAGGTGGACACGTCGCGGGTGCCGTTGTCCGCCTGGCTCGGCGTGACCGGCATGCCGGGCGTGACGGCGTGGGTCGGGCTGAACCGGATCATCGCGCCGAAAGCCGGCGAAACGATCGTCGTCAGCGCGGCGAGCGGGGCGGTCGGCAGCGTCGTCGGCCAGCTCGCGAAGCGCGCCGGATGCCGCGCGGTCGGTATCGCGGGCGGCCCCGACAAGTGCCGCTACGTGGTCGACACGCTCGGCTTCGACGCGTGCGTCGACTATAAGGCCGGCCGGCTGGCCGACGATCTGGCCGCCGCGACGCCGGACGGCGTCGACGGCTGTTTCGAGAACGTCGGCGGCGCCGTGCTCGACACGACGATGACGCGGATGAACGCATTCGGCCGGATCGCCGTGTGCGGGATGATCGCCGGCTACGACGGCGTGCCCGTGCCGCTCGCGAATCCGGGCCTGATCCTGCGTTCGCGGCTGACGATGCAGGGCTTCATCGTGTTCGAATATCCCGACGCATGGCCGCCCGCGCTGGCCGAGCTCAGCGAGCTCGTCGCGACGAAGCAGCTGCATTACCGGGAGACGATCGCATACGGACTCGAGCGGGCGCCGGACGCGTTCCTCGGGCTCCTGAAAGGCCGCAATTTCGGCAAGCAGCTCGTGCAGCTCGTCTGATCCGCGCATGGCATCATGTGACGCTTGTCCGTTCACGGCGCCGCACGCGCCGTTCTCACCGATGCCGCTGAATCCGAAGATCGCCCAGATACTCGACATGGTCGAGCGCGCGAAACGCCCGTCCTATCACCATCAGACGCCGCAGCAGGCGCGCGCCGCGTACGAGAAGAGCGCGCCGATCCTCGACGTCGCGCCCGCGCCGATGCATTCGGTCGAGGCCTGCGTCGTGCCGACGCGCGATGGCCGCACGATCGGCGCGCGGCTGTATCTGCCGGTCGAGCCGAGCCTCGCCGAACCGCTGCCGGCGTTCGTCTATTACCACGGCGGCGGTTTCACGGTCGGCAGCGTCGACACGCACGACGCGCTGTGTCGCATGTTCGCGCGCGACGCGCAGTGCGCGGTGCTGTCGGTCGACTACCGGCTCGCGCCCGAGCACCGGTTCCCGACCGCGGTGAACGACGCCGACGACGCATTGCGCTGGCTGCATCGCGAGGCCGCCGCGTTCGGCATCGATGCGGCGCGGCTCGCGGTCGGCGGCGACAGCGCGGGCGGCACGCTCGCGACCGTCTGCGCGGTGCTCGCGCGCGACGCGGGCATCGACCTTGCGCTGCAGCTGCTGATCTATCCGGGCGTGACGGGCTACCAGGACACCGAATCGCACGGACGGCTCGCGAACGGCTACCTGCTGACGCAGGACACGATCCAGTGGTTCTTCACGCAATACGTGCGGGATCGATCCGACCGCGACGACTGGCGCTTCGCGCCGCTCGACGGCACGCGCGGCGCGCCGTCGTTCGCCGGTGTGGCCCCGGCCTGGATCGCGACGGCCGAATACGACCCGCTGAGCGACGAGGGCGCTGCGTACGCGGACAAGCTGCGCGCGGCCGGCAATGCGGTTACGCTGGTCTGCTATCCGGGGATGATCCACGAGTTCTTCAAGATGGGCGGCTACGTGCCGGAGGTGCGGGCCGCGCATGCCGACGCGGTGGCGGCGCTCAAGGCCGCATTCGACGACGTTTGACGGCGGCGGCGCCCGGCGCCGCGCGGAGGAAGCGATGACCGACGGCTGGGTGGAAACGGGTGACTGGGCCGTGCTGGGCGGCGATGCCGCACGTATTCGCGATGCGGTGTTCGTGCGCGAGCAGCGGATTCCGCCGGAATGGGAGCTCGACGACGAGGATCCGCTGTCGCTGCACGCGGTGGCTTACCGTGTCGATGCGGCGACCGGCGCGCGCCGCGCGGTCGCGACGGGACGGCTGCTGCGCACCGGCACGATCGGCCGCGTCGCGGTGCTGGCCGACGCGCGCGGGCAGGGCGCGGGATCGGCCGTGCTGCATGCGCTGCTGGACGCGGCGCGGCATCGCGGCGAGCCGGTCGTGCGGCTCTACGCGCAGGATGCCGCGGTGTCGTTCTACGCGCGGCACGGCTTCGCGGCGATCGGCGAACCGTTCGTCGAAATCGGCGTGCCGCACGTCGAGATGGCGCGCGCGCCCTAGTGCCGCGCGGGCGGCAGGCTCAGCGCGGTTGCGTCGCGTCGATGTCGAACGTGAACGCGCGCTCGAAACTGCCCGGGCGAACGGTGCGGTGCGAGCCGTCGTCGTCGCAACGTTCCTTGATGTCGACCGTCAGCCGCACGCCTTCCTTCATCGTCACGCGCAGCGCGGTCGTGCCGCGCGTGCCGTATTCGGGCGTCTCGATGAACGCAGCCGACAGCGCCCGCTCGCGCTCGACCGGAATGCCGGTATGCGGCAGTGCGTCGTCGTCCGCGACATGCGGATCGCGCATCAGATCGATCAGCTCGTCGAGCGACGGGGTCGGGTTGTCGGTCAGCAGCGTGCCGAGTTCGGCGCGCTTGCGCACGACTTTCGGCCAAGGTGTATCGAGCCGCGCGTTCGACAGCGCATGCACGCCGGCGCCGATCGAGACCGGCGCGGCGATCCCGGTTTCACCTTCGGCCGCGCGATTGCAGAGCCACGCGAGTTCGCGCCGCTTCCAGTCGCCGACCAGCAGGTTGAAGCCGTTGTAGACAGCCGCGTGCTCGGCCAGCTCGCCGAGGTAGTCGAGCGGCGCGACGGACGGGCCGCGGAGGAAATCGGACACGAGCTTGCCGCGGGTCGGCGCGCCCGCGCGAATGTCGAACGGCGCGCGGTAATTGGTCAGCGCCGCGAAGCGGCCGTCGCGCGACACGCCGAGCCACGTGCCGCCCGCTTCGAGATCGCGGCCGGCGAGCACGCCCGGCACATCCTCCCACCACGAAAGCGGCGCACTCGTGCGACGAAAGAATTCGTCGCGGTTGGCGGTCAGGGTAAAGACGGGACCGGCGGCGGCATCAGGCTGCCAGTCGAAGGCAATCAGACACATCGGGCGAATCTCTCGCAGGAAACGTCGGGCGCCGGCCGCCATGTGCGAGCCGGCGTGCGAACGGGTTGTCAGTGCGTCACGCTTCCGTCGGCCATGCGTACGGCAGCGCGTCGAACGCGAGCGCCGGACCGTCGGCCGCACCGAGGTGCACCGTGCCGTTGTCGAGCGCGGCCAGCTTGATCTCGACGAGCGCGTCGACGCCGCCCGCGGGCGCGGCCGCCGCGTTGACGATCATCCCGCACGGCTGGCCCGGGTCGTCGCTGTGGAACAGCTCGACGCCGGCATGCACGGTGTCGGTCTCGCCGACGACGTGCGCGAGCGCGGTACGGCGCTTGATCGTGCCGCGGTACTGGCTGCGCGCGACGATTTCCTGGCCCGGGTAGCACCCCTTGCGGAAGTTAACGGCACCGATCACGTCGAAGTTGACCATCTGCGGCACGAACTGTTCGACGGCCGGCTGCGTGATGCGCGGCTCGCCCGCGCGCACGTCGAGCCAGTCCCACACGGCCGGCGACACGACCGGCAGCGTGCCGGCGAGCGCGGCGAGACGCGCGTCGACTTCCGCGCGCGGCCCGATCCACAGGTAGCGCTTGCGGCCAGCCGCATCCGGCACGCGAATCAGCGCCCCGGCCGGGCCGTCGACCTTCACGTGCACGCCGTCCGGCAGCGCGTCGAAGATGCCCGACAGCGCGTCGCGCACGTCGCCCGCGAAGCCGACCACCGCGAGCGCGTCGCTCGCGTCCGTCAGTTTCGCTTTCGCACGCAGCACGAACATCGACAGTCGTTTCTGCACGGCGGCCTGGACGTCCTTCGAGACGAGCAGGCGCACGCCGTGACCGGCGCGCCACGCGAGGAACGACGCGAGCAGGCGGCCCTTCGGCGAGCAATAGCCGGACAGGCGCGCGCTCGCGGCATCGAGATGCTCGATGTCGTTGGTGAGCTGGCTGTGCAGGAACGTCGCGGCGTCGTCGCCGGCCACGTCGATCACGCCGAACTGCGCGAGCGGCATGCAGGCGCCCGGCGCGTCGAAATCGGCGGCGGACGGGCGGGGGAAAACGGGGAGCGAGACGGATGCGGGCTGGGCAGCCGGTGAAGCGAACGGTGTGCTCATGGAATGAGGGAACAGTCAACCCTGACTTTGACGAAGGCGAGCAAGTATTATATGGGTCTTACCTGAGTCACGTTTCCATGTCCCTACTGAAGAAATGCGCCGCGACTGTCGTGGCGCTGGCCGTCGTTGTGGCCGCTGCCGGCGCGGGCGGCGGGTATTACTGGGCGACCCGGCCGCTGCTGCTGGGTGCCGCGTCGCTCGACGTCACGATCAAGCCGCGCAGCAGCGTGAAGAGCGTCGCGCTGCAGCTCAAGCGCGGCGGCGTCCCGGTCGAGCCGCTCGGCTTCGTCGCGATGACGCGCCTGCTCGGGCTGTCGAGCCGGCTCAAGTCCGGCAACTACGAATTCAAGACCGGCATCACGCCGTACGACGTGCTGCAGAAGATCGCACGGGGCGACGTGAACGAATACGTCGCGACGGTGATCGAAGGCTGGACCTTCAAGCGGATGCGCGCGGAACTCGACGGCAATCCCGATCTCGCGCACGCGACGGCCGGCATGAGCGACGCCGAACTGTTGCGCGCGATCGGGGCGCCGGACAACGCGATCCAGCGCGGCAGCGGCGAGGGGCTGTTCTTCCCCGACACCTACCTGTTCGACAAGGGCACGAGCGATCTGAACATCTACCGGCGTGCGTACCACCTGATGCAGACGCGCCTCGACGAAGCGTGGGCCGCGCGCGTGCCCGGACTGCCGTACAAGACGCCTTACGAAGCGCTGACGATCGCGTCGATCGTCGAAAAGGAAACGGGCCACGCGGCCGATCGCGCGTTCGTCGCGGCGGTGTTCGCGAACCGGCTGCGCATCGGGATGCCGCTGCAGACCGATCCGTCGGTGATCTATGGCCTGGGGGATGCGTACGACGGCCGCCTGCGCAAGCGCGACCTGCAGGCCGACACTCCCTACAATACCTACACGCGCCGCGGGCTGCCCCCGACGCCGATCGCCCTGCCGGGCGTCGCCGCGCTGCAGGCGGCGATCAATCCGGCCCAGACGAGCGCGCTCTATTTCGTCGCGAAGGGCGACGGCACGAGCGTGTTCTCGGACACGCTCGGCGACCACAACAAGGCCGTGGACAAGTACATACGAGGTCAATAATGGCGAGCGGTAAATTCATCACGTTCGAAGGCATCGACGGGGCGGGGAAGACCACCCACCTGCAATGGTTCTGCGAACGCCTCCAGGCCAGGCTGGCCGCGAGCGGCCGGCAGGTCGTCGTGACCCGCGAGCCGGGCGGCACGCAACTGGGCGAGAAGCTGCGCGAAATCCTGCTGAACCAGCCGATGGATCTCGAGACCGAAGCGCTGCTGATGTTCGCCGCGCGCCGCGAGCACCTCGCGCTCGTGATCGAGCCCGCGCTCGCGCGCGGCGATTGGGTCGTGTCCGATCGCTTCACCGACGCCACGTTCGCGTATCAGGGCGGCGGCCGCGGGCTGCCGCGCGACAAGCTCGAGACGCTCGAGCGCTGGGTGCAGGGCGGTTTCCAGCCCGACCTGACGGTGCTGTTCGACGTCGCGCCGCAAGTGGCGAGCGAGCGCCGCGGCGCCGCGCGCATGCCCGACAAGTTCGAAAGCGAGTCGGACGCATTCTTCGCGCGCACCCGCGGCGAATACCTGCGGCGCGCGGAAGAAGCGCCGCATCGCTTCGCGATCGTCGACGCGACGCAGACGATTCCCGAAATCCGCCAGCAGCTCGAACGCGTGCTCGCCGCGCTGTAACACGAAGGAACGCACCACATGATCTATCCGTGGCAGACCGACGACTGGAACCGCCTGCAGCAACTGCGTGCGCAGTGGCCGCATGCGCTGCTGCTGCACGGCCAGGCCGGGATCGGCAAGCTGCAGTTCGCACAGCATCTCGCGCAGGGCTTCCTGTGCGAGGCGCCGCAGCCGAACGGCGAGCCGTGCGGCACCTGCGCGGCCTGCACGTGGTTCGCGCAGGGCAACCATCCGGACTACCGGATCGTGCTGCCCGAGGCGCTCGCGGGCGAGGCGCCGGGCGTCATCGACGACGCGAAGCCGGCCGACGCGGACGAAGGCGGCAAGAAGACGCGCACGCCGAGCAAGGAAATCAAGATCGAGCAGGTGCGTGCGTTGCTCGACTTCTGCGGGGTCGGTTCGCACCGCGGCGGCGCGCGCGTCGTCGTGCTGTATCCGGCCGAGGCGCTGAACGTCGCCGCGTCGAACGCGCTGCTGAAGACGCTGGAGGAGCCGCCGTCCGGCGTCGTGTTCCTGCTGGTGTCGGCGCGCATCGACCGGCTGCTGCCGACCATCATCAGCCGCTGCCGGCAGTGGCCGATGACCGTGCCGGCGCCCGACGCGGCCGCGGCGTGGCTCGCGGCGCAGGGCATCGGCGATGCGCGCGCGCTGCTCGCCGAGGCCGGCGGCGCGCCGCTCGCCGCGCTGGCGCTCGCGAGCGACGAGAACCGCCCGCTGCGCGATTTCACGCTCGGCCAGCTCGCGGCCGGCGCCGCGTGCGATCCGTTCGCGTGCGGCGAGACGCTGCAGAAGCTGCCGGTGCCGCTGGTGCTCGGCTGGCTGCAGCGCTGGCTGTACGATCTGCTCGCGCAGCGGATGGCGGGCGCGCCGCGCTACTTCCCGATGCAGGCGGCCGCGCTCGCGCGGTGCGCGGAAGGCGTCGACGCGAATGCGTTCGCGCGCTTCATGAAGGCCGTGACGCGCCAGCGGACGGTCGAGAACCATCCGCTCAATGCCCGGCTCGTATTCGAGGAACTGTTTCTCGGTTATCGGGAAATGTTCGCGTGAGCGCGTATTGTTTCCTTCGCGTGAGGAAACGATTGCCGGCGAGCGCATGAGCGCCCGCCAACCGTATTCAGGAACCACGATGTTCGTCGACTCTCACTGCCACATCAATTTCAAGGGTCTCGCCGACCGCCTGCCTGCCGTGCTGGAGAACATGCGCGAGCACGACGTCACGCACGCGCTGTGCGTGTCGGTCGACTTCGAGACGCTGCCCGACGTGCTCGCCATCGCGCAGGCGCACGACAACGTGTACGCTTCGGTCGGCGTGCACCCGGACCACGAGGACGCGCGGGAGCCGACGCTCGCGGAACTGATCGAGCTGGCCGCGCACCCGAAGGTCGTCGCGATCGGCGAGACGGGCCTCGACTACTATCGCCTCGAGGGCCGCTCGATCGCCGACATGGAGTGGCAGCGCGAACGCTTTCGCACGCACATCCGCGCGGCGACCGCGACGATGAAGCCGCTGATTGTCCACACGCGCTCGTCGTCGGAGGACACGCTGCGGATCATGGCCGAGGAGCGCGCGGACGTGCCGGGCGGCGTGATGCACTGCTTCACCGAGCCGTGGCCCGTCGCCGAGCAGGCGCTCGCGCAGAACTTCCATATCTCGCTGTCGGGGATCGTCACGTTCAAGAATGCGACCGACGTGCAGGACGTCGCGCGGCGCGTGCCGCTCGACCGGCTGTTGATCGAAACCGACTCGCCGTACCTCGCGCCGGTGCCGTATCGCGGCAAGCCGAATGAACCTGCGTACGTCAGCCATGTCGGACGCTTTATCGCATCCGAGCGCGGGATTGCCGTCGAGGCGCTCGCCGATGCGACGACACAGAACTTTTTCCGGCTGTTCAAGATCGCCCGCTAACGACGCGCGGCCAGCCGACAACCCAGGGAAGGAGCCCACAACAATGACGAAGCCGACCACATATCTGCCCAAGCGCGCACTCGTCGCCGCCGCGCTCGTCGCGAGCGGCCTCTTCGCCGCCGCCGGCGCGCATGCCGAGTCGCTCGACGCGATCGTCAAGGCGGTCAAGTTCGACGACATCGCCGACATCGGCAAGCAGCTCAAGAGCGGCAAGCTCGATCCGAACACGCTCGCGCCGAACGGCGACCCGATCCTCGTGATCGCCGCGCGCGAGAAGTCCGACAAGGTTGCCGCCGCGATCGCCACGACGCCGAACGTCGACCTCGAGAAGGAAGACAAGGCCGGCGAGAACGCGCTGATGCTCGCGTCGCTGAACGGCGACGTCGGGCTCGTCAAGCTGCTGATCGACAAGGGCGCGGAAGTCAGCAAGAAGGGCTGGGCGCCGCTGCACTACGCGGCGACTAACGGCCAGGACGAGGTCGTCAAGATCCTGCTCGACCACGACGCGTATATCGACACCGCATCGCCGAACGGCACGACGCCGCTGATGATGGCCGCGCGCGGGAACCACGCGACGACGGTCAACCTGCTGCTCGACCAGGGTGCCGATCCGCAGGTGAAGAACCAGCTCGGCATCACCGCGCTCGAGTTCGCGAAGCACTACAAGGCGCCGGACGCGATCGACATCCTGAGCAAGCGGACGGTGCGCATCGGTGCGTCGGCGCCGGCAGATGCCCAAAAGAGTGCAAAATGACGGTTTCGGCGCGGTGGCGCAGCGCCCGGACGGCTGGAATCCGGCCGTCCGCGGGCGTGAGGCCGCCGCGCCGGTCAGCGCAGCAAGCGGCCCCCGGGCCGCATTGACATAAGGAACACCATGTTGCGGGCTATGTTTTGTGCCGCGGCGTTCGCCGTGCCGTTGTCGGCGGCGGCTTTCACGGGCGCGGATCTCGACCGGCTGTGCGCGAAGACGGACGTCAAGTCGCGGGCGTCGTGCGCGGCCTACATCGAAGGCGCCGCCGATGGCGTCTACAACACGATCGACGCGATCGGCGGCACCACGGGGCCGCGCGTCGGGCAGTATTTCTGCCTGCCGCCCGACATCCGGGCGCAGCAGATGACCGACGCGGTGCGCAAGTACATCGCGGAGAACCCGAAGCTGGCCGACTACAACGCGAGCACCGCGGTGTCGCTCGGTCTCGGCAAGGCGTTCCCGTGCAGGGGCGGCAGCTGATCTGACGCCGCGGCCGGGCGCGCGCGTTGCCCGGACGTCGCCGACGCATCCAGGACGAGGCCGCCGCGCCTCATAACCGAAGCATCCCGGGCGCCGATGATTTCAATCGAGGAATTGCAGCGCATCGCCGATGCGCCATTGCATGCGTGGCTCGGCACGCTGGGCGTGTCGGTCATCGTCGTGCTTGTCGTCGTGATCGTGCACCGTGTCGGCGCACGCATCGTCAAGCGCATCGCGCAACCGTATCCGTTGATGAGCGTGATCCTGCGCTACATCGACAAACCGTCGCTCGTCACGCTCGCGCTGCTCGCGCTCGAGTTCCTGTGGATCCAGGCGGACGAAGGCATGTCGTTCGTGGGCGGGATGCGCACCGCGGCCGCGGTCGGCTCCATCGTGTCGCTGACCTGGCTGCTGGTGCGGCTCGCGGCCGGCGTCGGCGACGCGATCATCCAGGCCCATCCGATGGACGCGGCCGACAATCTCCACGCACGACGCGTCCACACGCAGGCCAAGGTGCTCGTGCGGACCGTCATGGTGCTGATCGTGATCATCGGCACCGGCGCCGCGCTGATGACCTTCCCGAACGTGCGCCAGGTCGGCGCGAGCCTGCTGGCGTCGGCCGGCGTCGCGGGGCTGGTTGCCGGCATCGCCGCGCGGCCGGTGCTCGGCAACCTGATCGCCGGGCTGCAGATCGCGCTCACGCAGCCGATCCGGCTCGACGACGTCGTCGTGATCCAGGGCGAGTGGGGCCGCATCGAGGAAATCACGGGCTCGTTCGTGTCGGTGCGGCTGTGGGACCAGCGCCGGCTCGTCGTTCCGCTGCAGTGGATCATCGAAAATCCGTTCACGAACTGGACGCGCAGCAGCTCGGAGATCATCGGCACGGTGTACCTGTCGGTCGACTACCGCACGCCGCTCGCGCCGCTGCGCGAGGAGCTCGCGCGGCTCGTCCATGCGGCGCCCGAGTGGGACGGCCGCGTGCAGGTGCTGCAGGTGACCGACGCGACCGAGCGCACGATGCAGTTGCGCGCGCTCGTCAGCGCGGCCGACTCGTCGGCGTGCTGGGATCTGCGCTGTCGCGTGCGCGAGGGCTTGATCGCCTACCTGCAGGCGCGTTTTCCGCAATGCCTGCCGCGCAGCCGGATGGAGCTGTATCCGCACGATGCGGCGCTGGACGAGCCGAACCCCGAACGGCCGCATGCGCGGCCGCCCGCCGCCAGCACGGCGGCCAACACCGCGGCCGATCCGAAGGCCACCGAAGGCCGCTGAACGCGTGCCGACACCCGCCGCCATTTCCTTTCCATGACCGCGCTGAACACGCTCGCCATCGCCAACTACCGCTCGCTGCGCGAGCTGATCGTGCCGCTCGCGGCGCTCACCGTCGTCACGGGGCCGAACGGCAGCGGCAAGTCGAGCGTGTACCGCGCGCTGCGGCTGCTTGCCGATACGGCGCAGGGGCGCGTGATTCCGTCGCTCGCGCGCGAAGGCGGGCTGCCGTCGACGCTGTGGGCCGGCCCCGAGCGCTTTTCGCGCGCCATGCTGAGCGGCGAAATGCCGGTGACCGGTACGGTGCGCAACGGGCCCGTGAGCCTCAAGCTCGGTTTCGCGGGCGACGATTTCGGTTATGCGATCGATCTCGGCCTGCCGGTCCCGAGCCGTTCGCAGTTCTCGCTCGATCCCGTCGTGAAGCGCGAATGCATCTGGGGCGGCGCGCTGCTGCGCCCGTCGACGATGCTGGTCGACCGGCAGGGCGCGCAGATTCGCGCGCGCACCGCGGCGGGCGACTGGCGCACGGTGCCGCAGCCGGTCGCGAGCTTCGACAGCATGATGACCGAGTTCGCCGATCCGGTCGGCGCGCCGGAGATGATCGCGGTGCGCGAGCGGATCCGGTCGTGGCGCTTCTACGACCATTTCCGCACCGATGCGCAGGCGCCGGCCCGGCAGTCGCACATCGGCACCCACACGCCGGTGCTCGCGGGCGACGGTGCCGACCTGGCCGCCGCGCTGCAGACGATTCGCGAAATCGGGGATGCCGCCGCGCTCGATGCGGCGATCGACGACGCGTTTCACGGCGCCTCGATCGACATCGACAATCCGGGCGGCCGCGGCCGCTTCGACGTGCTGATGCGCCAGCCGGGGCTGCTTCGGCCATTGTCGGCCGCCGAGCTGTCGGACGGCACGCTGCGCTATCTGCTGCTCGCGGCCGCGCTGCTGACGCCGCGGCCGCCCGCGCTGATGGTGCTGAACGAACCCGAGACGAGCCTGCACCCCGATCTGCTGCCGGCGCTCGGCCGCCTGATCGCGCAGGCCGCGCAACGTTCGCAGGTGCTGGTCGTGTCGCACGCGGCGCGGCTCATCGCGACGCTCGAACGCGAGGCCGGCTGCGAGTCGCTGGTGCTCGACAAGCAGCTCGGCGCGACCGTGCTCGTCGACGCGGATACGCGCGACCTGCCGCCGTGGAAGTGGCCGTCGCGCTGACGGGCGGGGCGGTGTGCGCGGCCCGCCGGCGACAGGCCGTCGGACGGTCGCCGTCGGATGCCCGTCGCCGGATGCCCGTCGCGCCGGGCCGGCCGCCCCGAAGCGGTATGGGCGGCCTGCGGGCGAATGTATCCTGTCTGTAACAACGCCCATAAAATGAAAGCCCGGTGCTTCCGGGCATCGGGATCGCGAATAATAATGAGATATTCGGCCGGCGCGATGCCGGCCGCATGCCGCACGCAGCGCGGCGTGCATCTGCCCCCCGTGCCGGCCGACCGAGGACACAGGAGACGTGGACCATGAGAATTGCCCAGATCGCCCCGCTGACCGAATCCGTGCCGCCGAAGCTGTACGGCGGCACGGAACGCGTCGTGTCCTACATCACCGAGGCGCTCGTCGACCTCGGCCATGACGTGACGCTGTTCGCCAGCGGCGATTCGACGACCCGGGCCAGGCTCGAACCGGTGTGGCCGCGCGCGTTGCGGCTCGACTCGTCGATCCGCGATCGCGTCGCCCCGCACATGCTGCTGATGGAGACGGTCGCGCGCCGCGCGAAGGATTTCGACGTGCTCCATTTCCACATGGACTACTACTCGTTTTCGGTTTTCAACCGGCAGGACACGCCGTACGTGACGACGCTGCACGGCCGGCTCGACCTGCCGGAGCAGCAACCGGTGTTCGACACGTTCAACACCGCGCCGGTGATCTCGATCTCGAATTCGCAGCGCCAGCCGCTGCCGCAGGCGAAATGGCTGACGACCGTGTACCACGGGCTGCCCGACGCACTGTACCTGCCGCAGCCCGTCGAGCCGCGCTATCTCGCGTTCCTCGGCCGCATCTCGCCGGAGAAGCGGGTCGACACGGCGATCCGCATCGCACGCCAGTGCGGGCTGCCGATCCGGATCGCAGCGAAGATCGACGCGGCGGACCAGGAATACTTCGAACGCGAGATCAAGCCGCTGTTCGCCCTCCCGCACGTGGAATACATCGGCGAGATCGCCGACCATCAGAAGGCCGAATTCCTGTCGGGCGCGCATGCGCTGCTGTTTCCGATCGACTGGCCGGAGCCGTTCGGGCTGGTGATGATCGAGGCGATGTCGTGCGGCACGCCGGTGATCGCGTTCAATCGCGGCGCGGTGCCGGAGGTGCTGGACGAAGGCGTGTCGGGCTTCATCGTCGAAGACGAAATCAGCGCGGTGGCCGCCGTGAACCGGCTGCACCTGCTGCCGCGCGCACGCGTGCGGCAGCGCTTCGAGGAGCGCTTCACGTCGCGGCGGATGGCGCAGCAGTATGTCGACGTGTACCAGTCGCTGATTCGCGCGCAGAAGCGCTCGCGCTTCAAGGTGATCGATTCGACGACCTGACGCGTCACGCGCGCGGATAAAAAAACGGCGATGCCCGTAAGGACATCGCCGTTTGTACATCGCCCGCGCGCGGTGCGCACGGGCGAGGACGCCTCGGCGTCAGATCTTCAGCTTCGTGACCTTCGTGCCGTTGATCGACACGTCGCCCATCAGGCCGGCATTGGTCAGCACGATGACCTGGACCGGCGCGGTGGCCGTGGTCGTGTCGACCGCGCCGTTCGCGCCCATCTTCACGAGCGCGACCGATGCACCGGCGCCGGCTGCCCAGCCGTCCGAGCCGCGGAATTCGTCGAGCGCTTCCTGCGTCATGAACAGGAACACGATCGCCTTCGACTGCGCGCCGGCCTGCAGGCCGACCGACAGCGACGACGTGTTGTAGTAGCCGACCGTGCTGCCGCCGACGCGCAGCGCGCCGTTGCCCGTCTGGCCGCCGACGATGAAGCCTGCCTGGATCACGTCCGGGAACACGAGCACGCCGCGCGACTTCGCGACGAGTTCGCGCGAACCCTTGACCGTGGAATACATGCGCGACAGCGTTGCATCGACGCTCGAGTCGATCGCCTGACGCTTCGACGCGTTGGTCGCGGCATTGTCGGGCTTGTCGGGGGTGGTGGTGCAACCGGTGAGCGCAAGGCTGCCGACGATGAGCGCAGCGGCGGCTTTCAGCACAAGGTTCCGTTTTTGCATCGTTCTTCTCCATCGGGTGATGTTCGGAGTGAGTCTCGCTCAAGGAGCGGATCACGTCGGCAGTTATATCACAGTGGATTACAACCCCTTTTCATTCGCGCATGAAAAGGCGTCAAATCGTTTTGGGGTGTCGCGGCGCGCCAACGGACGGACCGGCGCGCGTACGGCGATACGTCGCGCGGCCGGCCGGGGACGGCAGGAAAAGGGAAAGGGGGCGTTGCTGCGCGTCAGTGCGGCGTGACGGGCGGCGCCGGCGGGGCGGGCGGCTTGATCGGCGGGCGCCGCAGCGCGCGGCGGATCAGCGCGATCACGACCCCGCACGCGAACAGGAACGCGGCCGGCACGACCCAGTAGCCGACGAATGCGTGCCACAGATAACCGGCGAGCGTATTGCGGCGCACCACGTATTCGTCCCGGGCCGCCTGCTGACGTGCCGCGTTGGCGGCCAGCACGTCGGCCGGGCAGCCGGCGGCGCGCGCCTCGTCAGGGTCGCCGTGGCACTTCGCGGCGGCGCCTGCCGCCTGCTGTGCATCGGTGAGCTGCCAGGTGGTCAGCGCGAGCTGCAGGTCGGCCTTGTTGTACGCCATTTCCTCGCGGATCTCGCGCACGGCGACGATCGCGACGGGCACGGCCCAGAACACGATCACGATCAGCCAGCGGCGGAACCAGCGGTGTTGTCTCCATGCCATCCATGCCTCCGTTTGACGCGGCGTGCGCGTCCGTCTCGAGGGCGGCCCGATGGCGCTTCTTGTACTTGGGTGGGCCGCGTTGCAGCCATCATAGAAGAAATCGCGGCGAATTGCCGCACCATGTGGCGGCACGGCGCGCGCGGGGCTGCGGCGGGAGGGCGGTGGAGCATATGGCGACGGCGGCGATGCCGTCGTCCGGACGGCACGGCGACGCATCCGGCGTCATCGCGCGCGTCGATGCGCGTGCAACGAAAAGAAAAATGCCGCGCCCGCCGAAGCGGTGCGCGGCATTCGCGCGGGAGCGCCGGAACTCAGGCGGCCGGCTGGCTGCTCAGGCAACTCTTCATGAACGCCTTGCGGTCGTCGCCCTTCTTGTCGGCGGCCTGGGTGTTGCAGGCCTTCATCTTTTCCTGCTGCGACATCTTCTTCGCGGGCTTGGCCGACAGGCAGTCCTTCATGAACGCCTTGCGTTCGTCGCCCGTCTTGCCGGCGGCCTGGGTGTTACAGGCCTTCATCTTGTCCTGCTGGCTGTTCGCCGCGAAAGCGGGGGAAGCCAGCATGCCGCCGAGAAGCACTGCGGCTACGAGCGATTGGATTTTCATTTCGACACTCCCATGGGGTGAATTGCGTTTTATATCGACGCCGTCACGAAGCCCGGCGCAACGGAACAGGGTCACATCGCGCCGCGCGCTCCGATTATGGCAAATCAATGTGAAAACACCAAAACGGCATTCCTATAACGCGGCGGGCGGCGTGGCCGTTGACGGCGCGCGCGCGCCGGCGATCGGGACAAACCATGACGCGACGCGTTCGGCTCCGGTCGCGCGCACGTGACCTACCGGATGCCCGCCGCGAGCCATTACAATCGCGGCCATGAATACTCCGAACTCCGCAACTTCTTCGTCCGCGCCGGCGCTGCCGCGCATCGCCGTACTCGCCACCGGCGGCACGATCGCCGGCGCCGCGCCGGACGCCGCCAGCACGGCCGGCTATCAGGCCGGCGCGCTCGGCGTCAATTTCCTGCTCGACGCGGTGCCGGCGCTCGCGTCGGTCGCGCGCATCGATGCCGAGCAGGTCGCCAGCATCGACAGCAAGGATCTCGCGCTGCCGCTGTGGAATACGCTCGCCGCGCGCATCGACGCGCTGATGGCCGATCCGGCGATCGACGGCATCGTGATCACCCACGGTACCGACACGCTCGAGGAGACTGCGTACGCGCTGCATCTGGTCGTGACCGGCGACAAGCCGGTCGTGCTGACGGCCGCGATGCGGCCGGCCACCGCACTGTCGTCCGACGGGCCGCTGAACCTGCTGAACGCGGTGACGGTCGCCGCTCACCCGGCCGCGCGCGGGCAGGGCGTGCTCGTCGCGTTCAACAACCGGATCCACGGCGCGCGCGACGTCGTGAAGACGAGCACTTACGCGGTCGACGCATTCCAGTCGCCGGAACTGGGCGCGCTCGGCTGGGTGCAGGACGGCCGCGTCGAATTCGCGCGCCGCATGACGCGTTCGCGCGATGCGTATCTGGCGATCGCGGCCACGTGGCCGCCGGTCGAAGTCGTCGCGAGCTATGCGGGCGTGACGCGCACGGCCGTCGACGCGCTCGTCGCGGCCGGCGTGCGCGGCCTCGTCGTCGCGGGCACCGGCAACGGGTCGATCCACGCGACGCTGCAGGCGGCGCTCGCCGATGCGGCGAAAGCGGGTGTCGCCGTGGTGCGTGCGTCGCGCGTCGGCTCGGGGCACGTGATGCGCAACGGCGCCGCGAACGACGACGCGCTCGGTTTCGTGAGCGCCGGGTCGCTGAGCCCGTTCAAGGCACGCGTGCTGCTGATGCTCGCGCTCGCGAACGGCATGCACGGGCGCGACGCGCTGCAACGCGCATTCGACACGCTGTGACCGCTGGCCGCCGATCGGGCGGCGCGCATGAAAAAAAGGCAGGCCATCGGCCTGCCTTTTTTGCGTCAGTGCTGCGCGAATGCTCAGGACTGCGGCGGAATCACGAGCTTCTGGCCCGGATAGATCCGGTCCGGGCTCGACAGCATCGGCTTGTTCGCCTCGAAGATCGCCGGGTACTTGTTCGCGTCGCCGTACACTTCCTTGGCGATCGCCGACAGCGTGTCGCCCGGCTTCACGTCGTGGTACTGAACTTCCGGATCGTCCGGCTGCAGATCGTCGTCGTTGACGCCCGCGACGCCTTGCACGTTGCCGGCCGCGACCTTGACCTTCGCCTTCGTGTCGAGGTCGGCGACGCTGCCCGACAGCGTGACGGTGCGCGATGCGCCGTCGAACGCAACGGTCAGGTTCGACGTGTCGAGACCTTGTGTGTTGATGTAGTTCTTGATCGCATCGGCCGCGGTCTGGTTCGCGGCATTCGGATCTTCCGCTGCTTGCGCATCGGCGTGACCCAGCAGTTTTTCACCCGCCTCTTTGATAAACGAAAGAAGACCCATCGCTGCACTCCCTAGGTGGTTGAAAAGAAAACGCGCCGTGAAGTGGCGAAAAAAACACCGCGCTGGGTGCAATCACCGGAGTGAGCGCAGGCGCGGCGGATTTCTCGAAAGGCGTGGCGAAAGTGTAGGCGTTCATCGCGACGATTGCATGAAAAATCGCACGCCCGAACGTAAAGAAATGTAATACGCGAAATCCGACAGGCGGACACCCGACGACGACGTCTGACCGACCAAGGCTTCCCCGGCGTCGCCGGGTGCCGCTGCGGACCCCACCACACCGCTCTCAGCCCAGAGCGGCGTTTTTCGCCCCGCCGCGCACGCATTTCAGCAATGCGCGGCGGGGCGCCCCACCGTGATGCACGCGCAGGCGCGCATCGATGCGACCGGCCGCAGCCGGATCGCGTGTGTGCGTCGCGCGTTCGCCGTTGCAGCGATACGCGCGTCGTTGCGTCGGCGTTACGCGGCCGGCGTCTGGCCGATCTCGAAGTTCGACATGATCTCGAGCGCACGCACGAGTGCCGAGTGATCCCACGCCTTGCCGCCGTGCGATGCGCACACGCTGAACAGCTGCTGCGCGCTCGCCGTGTGCGGCAGTGCGAGGCCGAGCTTGCGTGCGCCGTCGAGCGCGAGATTCAGGTCCTTCTGATGCAACTCGATGCGGAAGCCCGGATCGAACGTGCGCTTCGTCATGCGCGCGCCGTGCACTTCGAGGATGCGCGAGGCGGCGAAGCCGCCCATCAGCGCCTGGCGCACGCGCTCCGGATCGGCGCCCGAGCGTGCGGCGAACAGCAGCGCTTCGCCGACCGCTTCGATGTTCAGCGCGACGATGATCTGGTTCGCGACCTTGCAGGTCTGGCCCGCGCCGTTGTCGCCGACGAGCGTGATGTTCTTGCCCATCTTCTCGAACAGCGGCTTCGCGCGCTCGAAGGCCTTCTCCGGGCCGCCGACCATGATCGTCAGCGTCGCTTCGCGGGCGCCGACTTCGCCGCCGGACACCGGCGCGTCGAGGTAGTCGCAGCCGAGCGCGTTGATCTGCTTCGCGAACTCCTGCGTGTCGAGCGGCGAGATCGAGCTCATGTCGATCACGAGCTTGCCGGCCGTCAGGCCCTTCGCGACGCCGTCGTCGGCGAACAGCACGTTACGCACGTCGGGCGTGTCCGGCACCATCGAGATGATGATGTCGGCGTTCCGCGCGACTTCGGTCGAGTTCGCGACGACCTTCGCGCTGGCGCGCAGGTCGTCGGGAATCGGGAACGCACCGTTCACGACGAGCTGATGATCGCCCTTGAGCAGGTTGCGCGCCATGTGCGCGCCCATGATGCCGAGGCCGATGAAACCGATGGTTGCCATGTGAATGTCTCCTATAGGGGGCGAAAGGGAAAGGCGGATCTCAGGCGGCGCGACGCGCCGAGCCCGGTGCGCAGCCGGCGACGCTTTGCAGCCAGCCGAGCCCTTCCGTCGTGGTGGTGCGGGGCTTGTATTCGCAGCCGACGTAGCCGGCGTAGCCGAGCCGGTCGAGCAGCGCGAACAGGAACGCGTAATTGATCTCGCCCGTACCCGGCTCGGCGCGACCCGGGTTGTCCGCGAGCTGGACGTGGCCGATCGATGCGAGGTTGCGTTCGATCGTCGCGGCCAGTTCGCCTTCCATGCGCTGCATGTGATAGATGTCGTACTGCAGGAACAGGTTGTCCGAGCCGACCGCGCGGATCACGTCGAGCCCTTCGGACGAGCGGTTCAGCGCGAAACCGGGGATGTCGAAGCTGTTGCACGGCTCGACCAGCAGGCGGATGCCTTCGCGCTTCAGCGCGTCGGCGGCGAAGCGCAGGTTGTCGACGATCGTGACGAACGTCTTGTCGCGCGCCGTGCTCGCCGACGGAATGCCGACGAGGCAGTTCAGCTGCGGCACCTTCAGCGCCTTCGCGTACTCGATCGCACGGCCGACCCCTTCCTGGAACTCGCCGACGCGATCGGGCAGGCACGCGATGCCGCGCTCGCCCTGGTCCCAGTTGCCGGCGGGCAGGTTGTGCAGCACGAGGCGCAGGCGGTGCGTCTCGAGCCGCTCGGCGAGTTCCTCTTTCGCGTACGGATACGGGAACAGGAACTCGACGGCGTCGAAGCCAGCGTCGGCGGCCGCCTTGAAGCGGTCGAGGAACGGCACTTCGTTGAACAGCATGGTCAGGTTTGCAGCAAACTTCGGCATGAGCTAAGCCTCTTCGGTCGGTCAGTCAAAAAATGTCGTGCGGATCAGTCGAGCATCGAGATCGCGGTCGGCGCGTGTTCGGCCTTCTCGGCGAGTTCCTCGAACTCGTTGATCGCGTCGATTTCGGTGCCCATCGAGATGTTCGTCACGCGCTCGAGGATCACTTCGACGACGACCGGTACGCTGAACTCTTCCGCGAGCGCCTGCGCCTGCTTCAGCGCCGGCTCGATTTCTTCCGGCTTGAACACGCGCAGCGCCTTGCAGCCGAGGCCTTCGGCGACCGCCACGTGGTCGACGCCATAGCCGTTCAGCTCCGGTGCGTTGACGTTGTCGAACGCGAGCTGCACGCAGTAGTCCATGTCGAACGCGCGCTGCGCCTGGCGAATCAGGCCGAGGTACGAGTTGTTCACGACGACGTGCACGTACGGCAGCTTGAATTGCGCGCCGGCGGCCAGCTCCTCGATCATGAACTGGAAGTCGTAGTCGCCCGACAGCGCGACGATCGGACGGCGCGGGTCGGCCGCACGCACGCCGAGCGCGGCGGGGATCGTCCAGCCGAGCGGGCCGGCCTGGCCGCAGTTGATCCAGTTGCGCGCCTTGAACACGTGCAGGAACTGCGCGGCGGCGATCTGCGACAGGCCGATCGTGCTGACGTAGCACGTGTCGCGGCCGAACACCTTGTTCATTTCTTCGTACACGCGCTGCGGCTTGACCGGCACGTTGTCGAAGTGGGTCTTGCGCTGCAGCGTGCGCTTGCGTTCCTGGCACTCGGACACCCACGCGCTGCGATCCTTCAGCTTGCCGGCGGCCTTCCATTCCTGCGCGACGGCGACGAACAGCTCCAGCGCGGCCTTCGCGTCCGACACGATGCCGAGATCCGGGCCGAACACGCGGCCGATCTGGGTCGGCTCGATGTCGACGTGCACGAACTTGCGGCCCTTCGTGTAGACCTCGACGCTGCCCGTGTGGCGGTTCGCCCAGCGGTTGCCGATGCCGAGCACGAAGTCGGACGCGAGCATCGTCGCGTTGCCGTAGCGGTGCGACGTCTGCAGGCCGACCATGCCGGCCATCAGCGGGTGGTCGTCCGGAATCGCGCCCCACGACATCAGCGTCGGGATCACGGGCACGCCGATCGTTTCGGCGAACTGGACGAGCAGGTCTTCGGCCGCCGCGTTGAGCACGCCGCCGCCCGACACGATCAGCGGCTTGTCCGCGTCGTTGAGCATCGCGAGCGCCTTCTCGATCTGCGCGCGGGTCGCCGCGGGCTTGTAGACCGGCAGCGGTTCGTACGTGTCGATGTCGAATTCGATCTCGGCGAGCTGCACGTCGATCGGCAGGTCGACCAGCACCGGGCCCGGGCGGCCCGAGCGCATCAGATGGAACGCCTGCTGGAACACGCGCGGCACCAGCGCGGGCTCGCGCACCGTGACGGCCCATTTGGTGACGGGCTTCGCGATCGACTCGATGTCGACGGCCTGGAAGTCTTCCTTGTACAGGCGCGCACGCGGCGCCTGGCCCGTGATCGCGAGGATCGGAATCGAGTCGGCCGATGCGGAGTAGAGACCGGTGATCATGTCGGTGCCGGCGGGGCCCGACGTGCCGATGCACACGCCGATGTTGCCCGGCGCGGCGCGCGTGAAGCCTTCGGCCATGTGCGACGCACCCTCGACGTGGCGGGCCAGCACGTGGCTGATGCCGCCCGACTTGCGCATCGCGGAATAGAACGGGTTGATTGCCGCGCCCGGCACGCCGAATGCGGTCTGGATGCCTTCCTTCTCGAGCACGAGTACGGCTGCGTCGACGGCTCTCATCTTGGCCATGAATGTCTCCTTGAATGTGCGGATCTTGCGAATCGGTCTGTTGGGAACACTTTAGGGACGCAGGAAAGGTTTGATAAGATCAGCCGAAGTCGCTTATTTCGAAACTAAAAGTATGGAATGACGGCCGGACGGGGCTTTCCCGCCGGTGTCGGAGCCGGGACGGAGACGGGAGATGGATCGTTTCAAGCAGATCGAGACGTTCGTGCGGGTCGCGGACGCGGGCAGCCTCGCGGCGGCCGCGCTCGAGGAGGGCGTGTCGCCGGTGGTGCTCGGGCGGCGCATCGACGCGCTGGAGAAGCGCCTCGGCGTGAAGCTGATGTACCGCTCGACGCGGCGGCTGGTGGTGAGCGAGGAGGGCGCCGCGTTCCTCGAGCGCTGCCGCGGGCTGCTGTCCGAATGGGACCAGGCCGAGAACGAGCTGGCCGCCGGCCGCCGCGCGGTCAGCGGGCACCTGATCGTGTCCGCGCCGGCCGCGTTCGGCCGCAAGCACGTGGCGCCGCACGCGCCCGGTTTCCTCGTCGACAAGCCGGAAATGCAGCTGTCGTTCAACCTGACCGATCGCGTCGTCGATCTCGTGCGCGAAGGCTACGACCTGTCGATCCGGATCGGCGGCTCGGTCGACCCGAACTTCGTCGCGGTCAAACTCGCGTCGAACCGGCGTGTCGTGTGCGGCACGCCCGACTATTTCCGCCGCCACGGCCGGCCGAAGTCGCTCGACGACCTGCTCAGGCACAACTGTCTCGCGTTCAACCTGCAGGGGGGCCAGAACCGCGGCTGGTATTTCCAGCGCCACGGCAAGATCGTGACGATGCGGGTGGCCGGCAATCTCGACTGCAACGACGGCGAACTGCTGCACCGCTGGGTGGCGGAAAGCCTCGGGCTCGGCTGGCGCTCGACCTGGGAAATTGCCGCGCAGCTCGAGACGGGCGAACTCGAGACGGTGCTCGACGAATATGCGCTGCCGGACTACGACATCCTCGCGGTCTATCCGCAGCAGCGCTACGTGCCCGCGCGCGTGCGCTACTTCATCGACTACCTGCGCGAAGCGTATGCGCGCCCCGGCTACTGGAGCACCACACCGTAACGGGCGCGGCAGGTTCCGGCATTTTTTTGCGCATCGTCGGCTGCATGCGGGAATAAACTCGACGCAGCGGCGGTAAGGTCATCGAGTGCGCACGCTGCCGGTCTGTCCGGGCACCGGGCGCGGAACGGGCGCGGCTTCGGCCGCCGGGACGAGGGAGGCCATGTGGGGCAAGCCGGACAGGCGGTCGACGAACGGACGGAGGACGACGCGGTCGCGCGCGGCGAGCGGTTTCGCGCGCTCGTGCTGCCGCATCTCGACGCCGCGTACAACCTCGCACGCTGGCTGAGCGGCAATGCGGGCGACGCGGACGACGTCGTCCAGGACGCGTGCATGCGCGCGCTGCGCTTCGTCGACTCGTGCCGCGGCGACAACGCGCGGCCGTGGCTGCTGACGATCGTGCGCCACACCTGGTACACCGAATGGCGCCGCCGCACCCACGCGCACGAGGTTGCATTGCCCGACACGCTCGACGACACGGAGGTGCCCGACGACTGGCAGCCGGCGACCGAGGATCCGCTCGCGCAATTGCTGCGCGGCGAGAACGTGCGGCTCGTGAATGCGGCGCTCGCGAAGCTGGCGCCCGAATATCGCGAGGTGCTGGTGCTGCGCGAGATGGAGGATTTGAGTTACCGCGAGATCGCGGCGATCGCCGACGTGCCCGTCGGCACCGTGATGTCGCGGCTTGCGCGCGGCCGGCGCAGGCTCGCCGCGCTGCTGGGCGACGCGGCGGCGCCGGCGTCGACGTCCAAACCCGCGCCGGGACGAGCGTCGGCAAGCGGAACCGCATCGGAGGCGATCGATGGACTGTAACGAAGCGCGAGCGTTGCTGGACGCGGACGTCGACCGCGAGCTGTCGGCGCCCGATGCATTGCGCATCCAGCGGCATGTCGAAGGGTGCGACGCGTGCCGCCGCGAACGCGAACGAATCGTCGCGCTGGGGCGGATCGTGCGGCAGGCCGACTATCACCGCGCGCCGAATGCGCTGCGGGCGAGCATCCTCGCGGGGCTGCCGGCGGCGGGCGGCGCGGGGGAGCGCAGCCAAGCCCACGCGGAACCGAGGCCTGACGCGGCGGCGCGGCCGCGGCCTCGACCGAACGGTCGCCGCTGGTTTTCATGGCCGACCGGGCGCGGCGAGCCGGCTCGCCCGGCGCCTGCCGGGCCGGGGCCGCGTGTCCCGGCGCTGCCGGGGCTCGGCTGGGGCATGGCGCTGGTGATCGCGCTGGCCGCGGCCGCCGGGATGGTGGTGTCCACGCGCCACGCCGAAACCGGCCAGACGGTCGACGAACTGGTCGCGAGCCACGTTCGGGCCGGCCTGTCGGCGCGCGACATCGACGTGATCTCGACCGATCGGCATACGGTCAAGCCGTGGTTCAACGGCCGACTCGACTATGCGCCGCCGGTCGAGGACCTGTCGGCGAGCGGTTTTCCGCTGGCCGGCGGGCGGCTCGACTACGTCGGGCGGCGCCGCGTCGCAGTGCTCGTCTACCGGTACCGGCAACACGTGATCGACGTGTACGTGTGGCCGGCCGGCGTCGGGCGGCAGGCTGCGCCGTATGCGGCCGTGTCGCAGGGTTACGCGCTCGACCGCTGGGATGCGGCCGGGATGACGTGGTGGGCCGTGACCGACGCCGAACCGTCGGCGCTGGACGCGTTCAGGACGGCGCTCGACGCGCGGCTGGGCGGGGCGCGCAGCGAGTGACGGCAGGCCGCGTCGTCGGGCACGTCATCCCGTGCGCGATGCTCCGTCCCCGATTCATGAACAGCCGCGCCGACGGCCTTTTCGGCTGTCGGCGCCGTTCAAGTCTTTGAAAACATGGCCGAATCCGGTCGGAAATCGTCGATCGGTGTTGCATGCGCCCCGTATCCGGGTTAGAATCTTCGGCTTCTCACTTGCCACACCGGTTCAGACGCCCGGGTGGCTTTAATCCACAAGGAGTGTGTAATGCGTCATTACGAAATCGTATTCATCGTGCACCCCGATCAGAGCGAGCAAGTGCCCGCGATGATCGAGCGTTACAAGACCACGATCACGACGCACGGCGGCCAGATCCACCGTGTCGAAGACTGGGGCCGTCGCCAGCTGGCCTACATGATCGAGAAACTCGCGAAGGCTCACTACGTCTGCATGAACATCGAGTGCGACCAGACGACGCTCGACGAACTCGAACACGCGTTCAAGTTCAACGACGCCGTGCTGCGTCACCTCATCGTCAAGATGAAGAAGGCCGAGACCGGCCCGTCGCCGATGATGAAGGAAGTTCAGCGCGAAGAAGCCAAGAAGGCGGCTGCAGCTCAGCCGACCGAAGCGCAGGCTTAAGTTCGTCACTCATTAAGCCATCAAGGAGCGCGCCACTCACGTGAACAGGTTGCAATTGACGGCGAGCGTCGTCGAACGCGCACCGGTGCGATATACGCCGGCAGGTGTTCCGATCGCAAGCGCCACGTTGCATCACCGCACGGAAGTCGTCGAAGCAGGCATTCCCCGTCAGGTCGAAATGACGATCGAGGCGGTGGCGGCCGGTGAGGCGAGCGGCAAGCTGGAAAGTCGTGAGATGGGCGTCGAAACGCTGTTCACGGGCTTTCTGGCAAAGAAGAGCCGCAACGCGAGAACCTTGGTGTTTCACATCACTGCATTGCAGGACATAGGAAAGGACTGAAATCATGGCCCGCCCGACTGGTAAGAAATTCGACAAGCGTCGTCAGCAACAAAACCCGCTCTTCAAGCGCAAGAAGTTCTGCCGTTTCACGGCTGCCGGCGTCGAGCAGATCGACTACAAGGACACGGAAACGCTGAAGGACTTCATCGGCGAAAACGGCAAGATCACGCCGGCTCGTCTGACGGGTACGAAGGCGCACTATCAGCGTCAGCTGGACACGGCAATCAAGCGTGCGCGTTTCCTCGCGCTGCTGCCGTACACCGATCAGCACAAGGCGTAATCAGGCGACGCAATAAGGAGAATTCGAATGCAAATCATTCTGTTGGAAAAAGTCGCCAATCTGGGCAACCTGGGCGATATCGTCAAGGTCAAGGACGGTTACGCTCGCAACTTCCTGATCCCGAACCGCAAGGCTCGCCGTGCAACGAAGGAAGCGATCGCCGAATTCGAAGTTCGCCGCGCTGAACTCGAAAAGATCGCCGCTGAAAAGCTGGCGGCATCGCAGGCAGTCGGCGAGAAGCTGAACGGTCAGTCGTTCGAAATCACGCAGAAGTCGGGCGTTGACGGCCGTCTGTTCGGCTCGGTCACGAACGGCGACGTCGCGGAACTGCTGAAGAAGGCAGGTTTCGAAGTCGAGAAGCTGCAAGTTCGCATGCCGGAAGGCCCGCTGAAGATGATCGGCGAGCACAACGTTCAGGTCGCGCTGCACACGGACGTCGTCGTCGACGTCACGGTCAACGTGATCGGCGACCACGCGTAAGCGTATGCAAGCTTTCCGGGCGGCTTCCGCCGTCCGGACAAGGGCAGGCGCCCGGGCAACCGGGGCCTGCCTTTTTTATTGCCCGATCGCCGGAGCGGTAGCGCTGCCGCGATCAATTCGCGATAATCCCAACCCATGAACGCGCCGCAAGATCCTCAAATCGAATCGCTGAAAGTCCCGCCGCATTCGGTCGAAGCCGAGCAGTCGGTGCTCGGCGGCCTGTTGCTCGACAACGCGGCATGGGACCGGATTGCCGACTTCCTGTCGCAGGGCGACTTCTATCGCTACGACCATCGGATCATCTACGAGCACATCGGCCGGCTGATCGCATCGACGCGCCCGGCCGACGTCGTGACCGTGTACGAAGCGCTGACCACGTCCGGCAAGGCCGACGACGTCGGCGGCCTCGCGTACCTGAACGCACTCGCGCAGAACACGCCGAGCGCCGCGAACATCCGCCGCTACGCGGAAATCGTGCGCGACCGCGCGGTGCTGCGCCGGCTCGTTTCGGTCGCCGACGAAATCTCGGCCGACGCGTTCAATCCGCAGGGCAAGGAAGTTCGCCAGTTGCTCGACGAGGCCGAATCGAAGGTGTTCTCGATCGCCGAAGAGGGCGCGCGCGGCAACCAGGGTTTCCTCGAGATCGGTCCGCTGCTCACGCAGGTCGTCGAGCGCATCGACACGCTGTATCACACCGCGAACCCGAGCGACGTCACGGGCACGCCGACGGGCTTCGTCGACCTCGACCGGATGACGTCCGGGATGCACGGCGGCGAACTGATCATCGTCGCAGGGCGGCCGTCGATGGGTAAGACCGCGTTTTCGATGAACATCGGCGAATACGTCGCGGTCGAGTACGGGTTGCCGGTAGCCGTGTTTTCGATGGAAATGCCGGGCACCCAGCTTGTGATGCGTATGCTCGGCTCGATCGGCCGGCTCGACCAGCACCGGATGCGTACCGGCCGGCTGACGGACGAAGACTGGCCGAAGCTGACGCACGCGGTGCAGAAGATGAGCGAGGCGCAGCTCTTCATTGACGAGACGGGCGGCCTGAACCCGATGGAATTGCGCTCGCGCGCGCGGCGCCTGGCTCGGCAGTGCGGCAAGCTCGGCCTGATCATCGTCGACTACCTGCAGCTGATGTCGGGTTCGTCGCAGGGCGAGAACCGCGCGACCGAAATCTCGGAAATCTCGCGATCGCTGAAGAGTCTGGCCAAGGAGCTGGACGTGCCGGTGATCGCGCTGTCGCAGTTGAACCGCGGGCTGGAACAGCGTCCGAACAAGCGCCCGGTGATGTCCGATTTGCGTGAATCGGGCGCAATCGAACAGGACGCGGACGTGATCCTGTTCATCTATCGTGACGAGGTCTACAATCCGGACAGCCCGGACAAGGGTACGGCCGAAATCATCATCGGCAAGCAGCGTAACGGCCCGATCGGACCCGTTCGGCTCACGTTCCTGGGCCAATACACGAAGTTCGACAACTTTGCGGGGGCGCAGAACTTCTACGGCGAGTAACACTTCTTCGCCAGATGTAAACCGTTATTTCACCAAGCGTTGTATCCAATCCCGGCGCGCGCATATGCGCGCGTCGCGTCGCAACCGAAAACGGTACAATATCGCCCGTTTTCGTGACAGTCGTTTGACAATCTCTCAGGAATCCCATGTTCGGTCGATTCATGCCCACCGAGGGCAAGTTCTTTGAACTCTTCAACGCGCACGCGAAGCACATCGTTTCCGGTGGCCGCGAGCTCGAACTGCTGATCGACAATCTCGCCGACGCCGAGATTCACAAGCAAAACGTGCAAACCGCCGAGAAGGCCGCTGACAAGCTGACGCATGAAGCGATCGATCTGCTGCACAAGACCTTCATCACGCCGCTCGATCGCGACGAGATCCACAAGCTGATCACGACGATGGACGACATCCTCGACCTGATGGAGGACGTCGCGACGGCCGTATCGCTGTACGACGTGCAATCCGTCACGTCCGAGGCGAGCCAGCTCGCGCACATCGTCACGCAGTCGGCGCAGCACGTGCAGCAGGCCGTCGGATTGCTGTCCGACATGAAGCAGTCGGCGCAGATCCTCAAGCAGTGCGAGGAGATCGATCGCTGGGAGTCGGAGGCCGATCGCGTGCTGCGCGCGGCAATGTCGAAGCTGTTCCGCGAGGAAGACGACGTGAAGACGCTCATCAAGCTGAAGGCGATCTACGAACTGCTCGAGGAGATCACCGACAAGTGCGAGGACGTCGCGAACATCATCGAAGGCATCGTGCTGGAAAACGCCTGAGCGGATCACGATGCATTCGATACAACTCGCCCTATGGATGGTCGCGACGCTCGTGCTCGTCGCGCTCGTATTCGACTTCATGAACGGCTTTCACGACGCGGCGAACTCGATCGCCACCGTCGTGTCGACCGGGGTGCTGAAACCCCAGCAGGCCGTGGTGTTCGCGGCCGCGTTCAACGTCATCGCGTATTTCATCTTCCACCTGAAGGTCGCGCAGACGGTCGGTAAAGGCACGATCGATCCCGAGATCGTCGACCACTATGTCGTGTTCGGCGCGCTGGTCGGTGCGATCGGCTGGAACGTGATCACGTGGTATTACGGGATTCCGTCGAGCTCGTCACATGCGCTGATCGGCGGCCTCGTCGGCTCCGCGCTCGCGAAGTCCGGCTGGAGCTCGCTGAACATCGACGGCCTGATGAAGACCGTCGCGTTCATCTTCATCTCGCCGCTGCTCGGTTTCATCCTCGGCTCGCTGTTCATGCTCGGCGTGTCGTGGCTGTATTTCCGTACCGCTCCCAGCAAGGTCGACCGGCGCTTCCGCCGGCTCCAGCTGCTGTCGGCCGGTCTGTACAGCCTCGGCCACGGCGGCAACGACGCGCAGAAGACGATCGGCATCATCTGGATGCTGCTGATCGCGTCGGGCTATGCGTCGGCGACTTCCGATGCGCCGCCCGCGTGGGTGATCGGCGCGTGCTACCTGTCGATGGGTCTCGGCACGCTGTTCGGCGGCTGGCGCATCGTTCGCACGATGGGCCAGAAGATCACGAAGCTCAAGCCGGTCGGCGGTTTCTGTGCCGAAAGCGGCGGGGCGATCACGCTATTCATCGCGTCGTTCCTCGGCATTCCGGTGTCGACCACGCACACGATCACCGGTGCGATCGTCGGCGTCGGCGCGACGCAGAAGCTGTCGGCCGTGCGCTGGGGCGTTGCCGGCAATATCGTGTGGGCCTGGGTGCTGACGATTCCGGCGTCCGCGCTGATCGCCGCCGGCGGATGGTGGGTCGGGCATCAGATCTTCTGATTCCGACGCTCACTGACGACGCGACATGCGCCGCAAACCGAAAGGTTGCGGCGCATTTTCTTTGGTGATCGGGAAAGGCGCAGATGGGCCGGGAATGGCGGGATTGCCGCCGGGATGGGGCCGGTCAGTAACTGCCGTTCGCGAAGCGGGCGATCGGATCGTCCGCGGTGCCGGTGCGCGGGCCGAGCGGTGCGGATTGCGTCGACGCACGCAGCACCTGCACGGGCTCGATGCCGCGCGGCGACGTCGCGGCGGCGGCGGGCGGGGGCTCCGCGTCGAACGCGGCAGCCTGGGCGGCCGTCAGTGCCGTCGTCGGAATCTGCGTGCCGGTTTCCGTCGGGGCCGTGGTCGCCGTCATCGCGGTCATCTCGCCATTCGCGGACGCCGCTTGCTGCTGGGCTGCCGGCACGTGCGGCGGCGGAGGTTCGTACGGATCGGCGGCCGTGGCGGCTGCCGGGGCGACCGCTGCGGTCGATACGACCGGTGCCGCCTGGATGACCGGAGCCGGCGACGGGGCCGCGCCGGCTTGTGACGAAGCGTAGGCCGGCTGCCGCGGCGCGGCGGCTGCGACGACCGGGGCCGGTGCGGCCGTCGGCGCATCGCGTCGTGCCTCGTAGGTCGGCGCATCGAACGGCGCCGGCGTGCCGCGCGGCGGCGCGACGCGGCGAATGCCGTCGAAGCGCTTGGCCCAGTACGGGTTCGTCAGGTAGTCGAGCCGCACGGTGCCACCGGTCGACGGCGCGTTGACGAAGCGCAGCTTGCCGACGTAGATACCGACGTGCGAGTGCGGGCGGCCGGTCGTATTGAAGAAGATCAGGTCGCCCGGCGCGACCTGGTCGGGGTCGATCGACACGCCGCGGCTGCTCATGTCGGCGGTCGTGCGCGGCAGGTTCACGTCGGCCGCGCGGCCGATCACGTAGCGCACGAGCCCGCTGCAGTCGAAGCCGCTCGTCGGCGTGTTGCCGCCCCAACGATACGGCACGCCGACGAGGCTCATCGCCTGGATCGAAATCTCTTCCTGACCGACGCTGTGATCGACGAATTTCGGGAAATTGGCGGGCGCCGGGAACGCGCGCGTCGTCGTGATCTTCATGCCGGAGGTGCGCGAAGCCGACTGCGGCGGCACGCTGGAGCAGGCCGCGAGCAGTGAAACGACGGCGACGGGAACCCAGATTCGAAGCATGACAAGGCGGACGAGCGCGGAACGCTCGCGAATCGTATGACAACAGACAGACCCGATGGTAGACGTTCCGGCGGGGCTTAGGCAACCATTCCTGAGAATTTACTTGAAGTTTCGCGCGTAAGTGAGGCTGTTGCGTAACGAAGCGTGACCAACGTTTCCGACCCCAAAAATAAAAACGGCGCTCCGGAAACGGAGCGCCGCATGGCGTTGACGGCCGGCGGTCGGCCGGTCGCGCGTTAGAGGATGTCCGACGCGTAGTCGGCGAGCCGCGAGCGTTCGCCGCGCGCGAGCGTAACGTGGCCGCTGTGGCCCCAACCCTTGAAGCGGTCGACGACGTAGGTCAGGCCCGAACTGCCTTCGGTCAGGTAAGGCGTGTCGATCTGCGCGATGTTGCCGAGGCACACGATCTTCGTGCCGGGGCCCGCACGCGTGACGAGCGTCTTCATCTGTTTCGGCGTGAGGTTCTGCGCTTCGTCGATGATCAGGTACTTGTCGACGAACGTACGCCCGCGCATGAAGTTCATGCTCTTCACCTTCAGGCGCGAACGGATCAGCTCCTGCGTCGCCGCGCGGCCCCATTCGCCGGCTGCGTCGTCGGTTTTCTGCAGCACTTCGAGGTTGTCGTCGAATGCGCCCATCCACGGCTGCATCTTCTCTTCCTCGGTACCGGGCAGGAAACCGATGTCCTCTCCGACGGGCACGGTCGCGCGCGTCACGATGATCTCGTTGTAGCGTTTGTCGTCGAGCACCTGCGCGAGGCCGGCCGCGAGCGCGACGAGCGTCTTGCCGGTGCCGGCCTGGCCGAGCAGCGTGACGAAGTCGATCTCGGGGTTCATCAGCAGGTTCAGCGCGAAGTTCTGCTCGCGGTTGCGCGCGGTGATGCCCCACACGTTGTTCTTGTGGTGGCTGTAGTCGCGCAGCGTCTGCAGCAGCGCCGTCTTCCCGTTCAGCTCGCGGACGATTGCATGGAACGTCGGTTCGCCGTTCTGCGGCTCGAGATAGACGAACTCGTTGACGAGCATCGACGCGACGAGCGGGCCCGTCACGCGGTAGTACGTGGTGCCCGTCTTCGTGTCCTGCCAGCTCTCCATGCCCTTCGCATGCCGGGTCCAGAAGTCCTGCGGCAGTTCGCGCACGCCGGTATAGAGGAGGTCCTTGTCCTCGAGTACCTGGTCGTTGAAGTAGTCTTCCGCGGGCAGGCCGAGCGCGTGCGCCTTGATCCGCATGTTGATGTCTTTCGACACCAGCACGACCTGACGGTCCGGCCGGTCGCGCTGCAGCGCGCGCACGACGCCCAGGATCTGGTTGTCGGCCTTGCCTTCCGGCAGGCCTTCGACGGGCGGAATGTTGGTGAGCGTCGTCTGGAAGTGCAGGCGGCCGAGCGCCTCGCGGCTGCCGAGGCGCGACAGCGGAATGCCGTTCGTGATCGGGCCCGCGTCGGCGACCAGCGCGTCGAGCGTGCGGCTCACCTGGCGCGCGTTGCGCGCGACTTCCGACATCCCCTTCTTGTGGTTGTCGAGTTCCTCGAGCGTCATCATCGGCAGATAGACGTCGTGTTCCTCGAAGCGGAAGAGGCTGCTCGGATCGTGCATCAGCACGTTGGTGTCGAGCACGAACAGCTTCTGCAGTTCGGCCTCGGCCGGCTTGCGGCTGCGCGACTTCGTCGCGGCGCCGGCATCGCGTGCGGGCGCCGCGGCCGGTTTCCCGGCGGCGGGCTTGTCGTGGCGTGCCTCGACCGGCGCGATGGGCGCAGCTTCGACCGGCGCCTGCATCGGCTGCAGCAGCGCCGCGGTCTGTTTGGTCTTGCGGCCGCGTGCCGGTGTGCTCGCGGCTTCTTGCGCCGACGACGCGACGGCGCGCAGCGGCGCGGCCGTGTTCGCGGCTTCGGTCATCGGTTGGGCCACGCTGGCCGGGCCATAGTCACCGGCTGTGGATGCGTCCCCTTCGGCGGATTTCTTCGCGGCTTTCGCGGGCCGCGCTTTCGCCTTGTATTCGTCGGGCGGCAGCAGGCTGCCGAGCTTGCTGGGGGGGGTAGGCAAAGGCATGGTGTCCCTCGGGAGGAATCGTGTCGCATGAAGTGCGCCGCTGATCGCATCCTGCGTGACGTACACGCATGCAGTTTGCGCGCGGTGGCGCACAGGAATATCGTCTAGCCGGTTCGCCTAAGTGTCGATCAGCTCCTTGACGGGGTGAGGGCCGGACCGAGGGCCGGCGCGCAGTCCATAAAAAAAGCCGCTGCCCCGTCGACAGGGACATGCGGCTCGGCTGATACCGTCGTAATGCGCGTCAGGTGCCGGAAAGCATCGCAACGGGCACCGGTGCAGCTACGAGAAATATGGGGCGAACTGGCATTCATTGCGGCCCAATATAACGCGGCTCAAAGCGCTTGTACAGCACTTAGCACGTCGTCCACGTGACCGGGCACCTTGATGCCGCGCCATGCCTGGCGAAGCACGCCGTCGGCGTCGATCAGGAACGTCGAACGCTCGATTCCGCGCACTTCCTTGCCATACATTTTCTTCATCTTGATGACATCGAACAGCGCGCACAGCGCTTCGTCGGCATCGGAGATCAGCGGGAACGGCAGTTCGAGCTTTGCCTTGAAGTTGTCATGCGAGCGCAGGCTGTCGCGCGACACGCCGATGACTTCGGCGCCGGCCTTCTTGAACTTCGGATAGAGATCGCGGAACTGCAGGCCTTCGGTCGTGCAGCCCGGCGTGTTGTCCTTCGGATAGAAATACAGGACGAGCTTCTTGCCCTTCAGGTCGGACAGCGAAATGTCGCCGCCCGTAGCCGGTGCGGTGAAATCGGGAACTTGACGGTCAACTTCGACGGACACGTGTTTCTCCTGTTGTTATGGAAAGGCGCCGCTCGGGCGGCGCGGTACGGCGGGACGTTGCGGCGGCACGCCGCAAGGGCGGGGCGGGCGGCGCCGGCGCGCGCGAACTCAGTCGGGCTGGACGATCAGTTCGCCGGAGCGGCCGGGAATCTCGCCCCACGTGACAGGGTACGATGGCAGCGAGTCGCGGTCCAGCGTCGCGTGGTAATCGCCCATCGTCGCAAACGTATGGCCCTGCGCGCGCCACCCGGCGAGCAGCTGCTCGAACACCGGCGCGAGCTTCTGGCCTTCCAGTTCCGCATGCAGCGTGAACACCTGGTCGTGCGGATTGGTCTCCGTGAACTTCAGGATATGCGCGGCGACGTTGTGCGTGTCGATGCCGTCGATGCCGAGCACTTCGTCGAGCGTCGGCAGCGTGGTCGGCATCTGCACGTGCGACAGCGTGCGGCCGCCGACCACGGGCAGGTACGGCGAATGGCCGCGACCGTCGGATGCGTAGCGCATCCCCCATGCGTCGATCTGCTCGAACGCCGCGTCGTTCATCTGCCAGCCGGCCGCGCCGTGCGTGACGGGCGGCGCGCCGAAGACGTCGACGAAGCGCGCGTGGCTCTTCTGCATTTCACGCGCGGTCCAGTCGCGATCGCGCACGCGCACGTTGTCCTGCCAGTACACGTGATCCCACGTGTGGATCCCGCATTCGAAGCCGGCCTCGTGGATCGCGCGCATGTCCGCGATCGCGCGGCGGCCGATGTCGGGGCCCGGCAGCAGCACGCCGTACATCAGCTGCTTCACGCCGTAATGCTCGACCACCGACGTGCGCGACACCTTCTTCAGGAAACCGGGGCGGAACACGCGCCGCAGCGCCCAGCCCGTGTGATCGGGCCCGAGGCTGAAGAGGAAGGTCGCGCGCGCACTGAAGCGGTCGAAGATGCGCGCGAGGTTCGGCACGCCTTCGCGCGTGCCGCGCAGCGTGTCGACGTCGATCTTGAGGACGATACGAGCCAAGCGAGCGTCCCGTCAGTTCTGCTGCTCGACCAGCGCGCGCGCGTCGGCGACATGGCCGCGATACGCTTCGAAGATCTTGCGCAGCGCGTCGTCGAACGTCGATTGCGGCGCCCATGCGAGCTCCTGCATCGTGTTGTCGATCTTCGGCACGCGGTTCTGCACGTCCTGGTAGCCGTTGCCGTAGTAGGCGCCCGACGTCGTTTCGACGAGCTGCACCTGCTTCGCGGAGCCGGCGTATTCCGGGTATTCGGCGGCCAGTTCGAGCATCTTGTGCGCGAGCTCGCGAACCGAGAAGTTGTTCTTCGGATTCCCGATGTTGTAGATCTTGCCCGACGCGACGCCGTTCTTGTTCTCGATGATCTTCATCAGCGCGCTGATGCCGTCGTCGATATCGGTGAACGCGCGCTTCTGCGAGCCGCCGTCGACGAGGCTGATGTTCTCGCCGCGCACGATGTGGCCGAGGAACTGCGTGACGACGCGCGAGCTGCCTTCCTTCGGCGTGTAGATCGAGTCGAGGCCCGGGCCGATCCAGTTGAACGGACGGAACAGCGTGAAGTTCAGGCCTTCCATCCCGTAGCCCCAGATCACGCGGTCCATCAGCTGCTTCGAGCACGCGTAGATCCAGCGCGGCTTGTTGATCGGGCCGTAGGTGAGTGCCGATGCATCCGGGTCGAACTGCTCGTCCGAGCACATGCCGTAGACCTCGGAGGTCGACGGGAACACGAGGTGCTTGCCGTACTTGACGGCCGAACGCACGATCGGCAGGTTCGCCTCGAAGTCGAGCTCGAACACGCGCAGCGGCTGCTGGACGTAGGTCGCGGGCGTCGCGATCGCCACGAGCGGCAGGATCACGTCGCACTTCTTCACGTGATACTCGACCCACTCCTTGTTGATCGTGATGTCGCCTTCGAAGAAGTGCATCCGCTCGTGGTTGACGAGGTCGCCCAGCCGATCGGTCTGCATGTCCATGCCGAACACTTCCCAATCGGTGGTTTCAAGAATGCGCTTCGACAGGTGATGGCCGATGAAGCCGTTCACACCCAGGATCAGGACTTTTTTTGCTTTCATGAATGACGGGAAGAATGAATGAACTGCGCGAATTCCACGGGCGTCACGACGGTTTCGCTGCCGTCGCGCTGCTGCCACAGCTCGAGAATGGATAGGGCGCGGCTGTCGCCGCAGACGCCGAATAGCGCATTATCGCTTACGTGCAGGCCGGGCGGCAAATCCGCCGCGGCCGCGGCGAGCGCGCTGCCGGGCGCCGCGAGGCGCGCGCGGGCGATCACGAACCGCGTGCCGCCGACGTCGGTGAACGCGCCCGGATACGGGGGCGCGACCGCGCGAACCAGGTTGTAGACCTGCGCGGCCGGCTTCGACCAGTCGACGCGGCCGTCCTCCGGCTTGCGTCCGCCGTAGTAGCTGCCGTTCGAGAGATCGTTCGGCAGATGCGGCGCATCGCCCGCGAGCAGCGCGGGCAGCACGCGCCAGAGCGTCTGCTCGGCGGCTACCGTCACCTTGTCGAACACCTGCGTGGCCGTGTCGTCCGGCAGGATCGGCACCGCGGTCTGGCCGATGATCGCGCCGGCGTCGGGCTTCGCGGCCATCTCGTGCAGCGTCGCGCCGGTTTCCGTTTCGCCGTTCAGCACGGCCCAGTTGGTCGGTACCCGACCCCGGTATTTCGGCAGCAGCGAACCGTGCATGTTGTACGCGCCGCGCGGCGCGATCGCGAGCAGGTCCACCGGCAGCATGTGGCGGTAGTAGAACGAGAAGATGAAGTCCGGCTGCGCGTCGGCCACCGCGCGGCGCAGTGCCGGATCGGCGGGGTCGGCCGGCGTGACGACCGGGATCCCGTGCTCGGCGGCGACGGATGCGACGCTGCCGAACCAGATGTTCTCGTTCGGATTGTCCTCGTGCGTGACGACGAGCGCGACGTCGACGCCGCGTGCCAGCAACACCTGCAGGCACCGCACGCCGACGTTGTGATACGCGAAGACGACGGCGCGCGGCTTCATTGCGACACCCCCGTGCGATTCGTGCCGGCCGGCACCGCCGGCATGCCGTCATGCTGTTCGAGCACGGCCTGGATCAGGTAGCGCGGCCGTGCACGCACCTGCTGGTAGATGCGACCGACGTATTCGCCGAGCAGGCCGAGCGCGAAGATGATCACGCCGAGCAGGAAGAACGTGATCGCGAACAGCGTGAACACGCCTTGCACTTCCGCGCCGACGATGAAACGACGCACGAGCAGCAGCACGAACAGCGCGGCGGAGCCGAGCGACAGGATCACGCCGATGAACGACAGCCACTGCAGCGGCACGACCGAGAAGCCCGTCACGAGGTCGAAGTTCAGCCGGATCAGGCTGTACAGCGAGTATTTCGACTCGCCCGCGAAGCGTTCTTCGTGCGCGACCTCGATTTCGGTCGGGTTCTGCGCGAACGTATAGGCCAGCGCGGGGATGAACGTGTTGACTTCGCCGCACACGTTGATCGTGTCGATGATGCGGCGGCTGTACGCGCGCAGCATGCAGCCCTGGTCGGTCATCTTGATCCGCGTGATGCGCTCGCGCAGCCGGTTCATCATCTGCGATGCCTTGCGCCGCCACAGGCTGTCCTGACGCTGCTTGCGGATCGAGCCGACGTAGTCGTAGCCCTCGCGCATCTTCGCGATCAGCTTGCCGATTTCCTCGGGCGGGTTCTGCAGGTCGGCGTCGAGCGTGATGACGATGTCGCCGCGCGACTGCGCGAAGCCGGCGAGGATCGCCATGTGCTGGCCGTAGTTGCCGTTGAGCAGCACGACGCGCGTCGTGTCGGGGCGCACGTGGAACTGGTCTGCCAGCATCGCGGCCGAGCGGTCGCGGCTGCCGTCGTTGATCAGGATCACTTCGTACGACGTGCCGAGTGCGTCGAGTGCCGGGTACAGGCGCGCGAACAGCGCGGCCAGGCCCTCTTCCTCGTTGTACACGGGGATGATGACCGATACCTCCGGGTTCGCGGCGCCCGGATGCCCGGCGCGTGCTTCAAGGTGATTCATGTACGCTTATTTTCCGTATTGTTCGCAAATCTGGTTGACGGCGTCGGCCACGCGACGCACGTCGTCTTCCGTCATCTGGGTGAAGAGCGGCAGCGTGACGGTCGATGCGCCGTATCGTTCGGCGTGGGGGAACATGCCCTCCTTGAAGCCGCGTGCACGATACAGCGTGAAAAGATGGATGGCCGGGTAGTGGACGCCCGTGCCGATCCCGCGTTCCTTCATCTGCGCCATGAAATCGGCGCGCGAGATCGACAGACGGTCGAGCGGCAGCGTGACCTGGAACATGTGCCAGTTGCTGTTCTCGAAATCGGCGACGGGCAGGCCGAGCCCCAGCTTCACGGCCGGGCCGCCGTCGAGCGCGGCGAAGTACGCGCGCACGAGAGCGCGGCGCTGCGCGGTGAAGCGCTCGAGGTGCGGCAGTTGGCCGAGGCCGACGCGCGCGGCGACGTCGGTCAGGTTGTACTTGCCGCCGAGCACGTCGCAGTCCATTCCGTCGAAGCCGGTGCGCGTGATGCCCTGCAGGCGGTACTTCTGCGCGAGCGTCGCCTCGTCCTCGTTGTTCAGCACGAGCGCGCCGCCTTCGATCGTCGTCAGGTTCTTGTTCGCGTGGAAGCTGAACGACACGATGTCGCCGATCGCGCCGATGCGCTTGCCTTTCCAGGTCGAGCCGAGCGCCTGCGCGGCGTCCTCGATCACGCGCAGGTTGTGCGCGCGCGCGATTGCGTACAGGCGGTCCATGTCGACCGGCAGGCCGGCCAGGTAGACCGGGATGATCGCCTTCGTGCGCGGCGTGATCGCCTGCTCGAGCTTGTCGAGGTCGATGTTGCGCGTGACGGGATCGATGTCGGCGAATACGGGCGTCGCGCCCGTCTCGAGGACCACGTTGCTGGTCGACACCCACGACGCCGGCGTCGTGATCACCTCGTCGCCGGGGCCGACGCCCGCGATGCGCAGGCCGATCTCGAGCGTGCAGGTGCCCGAATTGAACGCGCGGACCGGACGGCCGCCGCAGTATTCGGACAGCGCTGCCTCGAATTTCTGGCTTTGCGGGCCGGTGGTGATCCAGCCCGAGCGCAGCACTTCGACGACACCCTGGATGGTTTCCTCGTCGATCTCGGGGCGGGTGAACGGCAGGAACGGAGCGGTAGTCTGGCTCATGAACGCTTGTGGCCTGTAATGGCTGGTAATAAAGGGGTCGGGCGATCCGGCCCGAAACCGGCATTAAACACCGGTTGCCGGATTCGTACCGTGATTTTTTGTAGGCGGACGCTTAATGCCGCCGGGCCGGGCGCGCTCAACTGCGCGCGAGCACGAGCACGCCGATCAGGATGATGCCGATGCCGACGAGCCGCTGGACCGACAGCACCTCGCCGAACAGGTACCAGGCGGCAAACGCGTTGACCACGTAGCCGAGCGACAGCATCGGGTACGCGATCGACACGTCGACCCGCGACAGCCCGAGAATCCAGACGACCACGCTCAGCACGTAGCAGCCGAGGCCGCCGATGATCGGCAGCTGGGTCGCGATCTTCAGGCCGACCGGGATGATGTTCGCACGGCTGAATTCGAAGTGTCCAACGGCGTTGACGCCGGCTTTCAGCAGGAGTTGCGCACAGGCGTTGAGCATCACGCCGGTGATGATGCAGACGAACGAAACGGGATTCATGCGGCGGGCGTCCTTACGATTGCGGTTTCTCGACGATCACGCGGCGGTTGTCGCGCGCGATCACGCGCATCGGCACGCCTTGCTTGACCAGCGTGTCGTACTGGCCGGGGGGCATGATCGCGAGCGCATGGGTTTCCTGCTTCCAGCGTTCGATCCATTGGTCGACGGTCGGGATCCACTTGTTCGGCTCGACCGAGATCCCGAATGCGAGTTCGTCCTGGCGCTGGACCATGATCGTCGTGTGGCCCATATAGAACGGGAACGTGTGATCGAGCATCTCGATCGAGTAGAACGGCGTGTCGGGCGGCAGCTTCGCCAGTTCGGCGCGCACGGCGGGCGCGAGCAGCGCGCCCGAGCTGTAGCGCCCGAATTCGTCGTGACCGGTGCCGCCGATCGTGCCGAACGCGAGCCACGCGGCGCCGAACGCGGTGATCGCGGCCGCGACGCCCACGCGACGGTTCAGCCAGGCGGCCGCCAGCGTCAGCGCGCCCGCGACCGCGAGGCCCGCGTACAGCCATAGCTGGAACGCGCGGTACAGCGCGTTCGGCGTGCGTGCGTCGCCCTGATACGCGAGGAAGATGATCCCGAATGCCGCGACGACGAAGAACACGAGGTAGCCGAGCAGGTGACGGCGGAACCGGTCGGCGCTCATCAGCGGCAGGTACGCGCCGATCATCAGCGCGAGCGCGGGCGCGACCGGCAGCACGTACGAGATCAGCTTCGAATGCGATGCGCTGAAGAACAGGAAGATGAACGCGCTCCAGATCAGCAGCACGAGCATCGGGGAGAAGCCGTTCGGCTGACGCGGCATGCGCAGTGCATGGCGGAGGCTCTGCCACGCGACCGACAGCCACGGCAGGAAGCCGACCAGCAGCACCGGCACGAAATAGTAGAGCGGGCCCGGGCGGTTCTGTTCCGGGGTCAGGTACCGGCGGAACTGCTGGACGATGAAGAAGAAGTTGAAGAACTCGGGGTTGCGCTGCTGGACGAGCACGAACCACGGCGTGACGATCGCGAAGAAGATCACGAGGCCGCTGACCAGATACAGCCGCTTCCACAGCGCCCAGTCGCGGGCGATCAGCGTATAGAGCACCAGCACGGCGCCGGGCAGGATCAGGCCGACGAGGCCCTTGGACAGCACGGCGAACGCCATCGCGGCCCAGCACGCCCACATCCAGCCGCGCGCCGCGCCCGCCGGAAGCCCGGGCCGCTGCGCGAGCAGCAGCGAGCAGAGCGACAGCGTCATCCAGAACGCGAGCCCCATGTCGAGCGCGTTGAAGTGGCCCATCAGGTTCCAGTACGGCGAGCACGCGAGCACCACGGCCGCGAGGAAGCCGGACAGCGGGTTGAACAGGCGCGCGCCCGTGAAGCCGACCAGCAGCACGCCGGCGAAGCTGGCGAGGCCCGTGTAGAGGCGCGCCTGCCATTCGCCGATGCCGAACCACGCGAACGTCAGCGCGTTCAGCCAGGTTTGCAGCGGCGGCTTCTCGAAGTACTTGTAGCCGTTGTAGCGCGGCGTGATCCAGTCGCCGGTGACGAACATTTCCCGCGCCATTTCCGCGTAGCGGCCTTCGTCGCTCGGGATCAGGTGGCGCAGCCCGAGCGGCGCGAACCAGACGATCGCGAGCGCGACGAGCAGGAGGACGAGCGTGATGCGGTTGAGCGGTAGCCTCGACGGCGTATCGTTCATGGATTTTCAGCCTGTTGGTTGTTGTGAGAGCCGCCGGCGGGTTGCGCCGGGGCGGTCGGCTTGCCGGTCATCGACCCGGACGACGATCCGGGGATCGACCCGGTGTGCCGGCCCGAGTTTTACCGCAACAGTGATTAACGTTCAATTAAGAGCGCGGCGGCGACCTTGCGGCCCTCGGCCATCAGGATGTTGTAGGTGCGGCAGGCGGCCTGGAAATCCATCGTCTCGACGCCGATCCGCTGGGCCGTGAGCGCGGCCACGAGGCGCGGGTGCGGGAAGCGTAGCCGCGCGCCGCTGCCGAAGATCACGAGCTCGGGCGCCGGGTCGAGCAGCATCGCGAAATGCTCGGGCGCGAGCGCGTCGAACGACGACACGGGCCAGTCCCGCACCGGTGCGCCGGGCAGCACGATGACGCTTCCTTCGTGGCGTTGGAGGTTGACGTCGACATAATCGGGGCCGTAGCCGGTGACGGTATTGAGCGCGCCGCTCGTGTCCTGGTGCAGTTTCAAATCGGTATTCCGCGGTTCCGTGGAGGGAGTGTCTGGCAAGGGCCGCACGGGCCCGGGCGGCCGGTTTCGCGACCGCCGCGCGCGGGACGCCTGACGGCGCGGGCCCGGAGCGGCCATGGTGCATTGCGAAAGTCGGCCAAAATCCGCTAAATTATAACTTTTTGGTCGCCCCCGGGCGCCACTTGCATCGTGCGTTGCCACAAGCCGCGTCCGACCGCCCGCATTTTCCCCAGTCTAGACAGCGCGCACAGACCGGCCGCTCTCCAGTTTTGATCCCGTCCCCCGGCCGCAAGGCCAACCCAGGAACCGTGTCGTCGTGAAACCGATTCAGAAGTCGAACAAGCTGCTCAACGTCTGCTACGACATCCGTGGCCCGGTGCTCGAGCACGCGAAGCGCCTCGAGGAAGAAGGCCACCGCATCATCAAGCTGAACATCGGCAACCTCGCGCCGTTCGGTTTCGACGCGCCGGACGAAATCATCCAGGACATGATCCGCAACCTGCCGGCGTCGTCCGGCTATTCGGATTCGAAGGGCGTGTTCTCGGCCCGCAAGGCCGTGATGCACTACACGCAGCAAAAGGGCGTCGTCGGTGTCGGCCTCGACGACATCTACATCGGCAACGGCGCGTCCGAGCTGATCGTGATGGCGACCCAGGCGCTCCTGAACGACGGCGACGAAGTGCTGCTGCCGGCGCCCGACTACCCGCTGTGGACGGCCGCCGTGAGCCTGTCGGGCGGCACGCCCGTGCATTACGTGTGCGACGAGCAGAACGCGTGGATGCCCGACCTCGACGACATCCGCAGCAAGATCACGCCGAACACCAAGGCGATCGTCGTGATCAACCCGAACAACCCGACCGGCGCGCTTTATTCCGACGAATTGCTGCGCGATCTGCTCGAGATCGCGCGCCAGCACGGGCTGATCGTGTTCGCCGACGAGGTCTACGACAAGATCGTCTACGACGGTCTCGAGCACACGGCGCTGGGCTCGCTGTCGGAAGACGTGATCACCGTCACGTTCAACAGCCTGTCGAAGAGCTATCGCTCGTGCGGCTATCGCGCGGGCTGGATGGCCGTGTCGGGCCTCGGCGGCGATAACCGCCGGCGCGCGAAGGATTATCTGGAAGGGCTCGGGATCCTGTCGTCGATGCGCCTGTGCGCGAACGTGCCCGGGCAGTTCGCGATCCAGACCGCGCTCGGCGGCTACCAGAGCATCAAGGAGCTGATCGTGCCGAGCGGGCGCCTGTACAAGCAGCGCGAGCTGGCGTACGACATGCTCACGTCGATTCCGGGCGTGACCTGCGTGAAGCCGCAGGCCGCGCTGTACATGTTCCCGCGCCTCGATCCGAAGCTCTATCCGATCCAGAACGACCAGCAGTTCATCCTCGACCTGTTGCTCGAGGAACGCGTGCTGCTCGTGCAGGGGACGGGCTTCAACTGGGCGGCGCCGGATCACTTCCGCGTGGTCTTCCTGCCGAACCTCGACGACCTGACCGATTCGATCAACCGGATCGCGCGCTTCCTCGACGGCTACCGCAAGCGCCATTCGGTCTGAGCGGACAAGGTCCCCGGCATTCATTCATTCTTACTCATCGATCACACGCAGCATGGAACCGATCAAAGTTGGCCTGTTGGGCTTCGGCACCGTCGGCAGCGGCACCTTCACGGTGCTGCACCGCAACCAGGAAGAAATCAAGCGACGCGCGGGGCGCGGCATCGAGGTCGCGCGCATCGCGGTGCGCAACCCGGCCAAGGCGCAGGCCGCGCTCGGCGGTAACGCCGGCGCCGCGCAGATCACCGACGATTTCAACGCGGTCGTCGACGATCCGTCGATTTCGATCATCGCCGAGATGATCGGCGGCACGGGCATCGCGCGCGAGCTCGTGCTGCGCGCGATCGCGAACGGCAAGCACGTCGTGACGGCGAACAAGGCGCTGCTCGCGGTGCACGGCACCGAGATCTTCGAGGCCGCGCGCGAAAAGGGCGTGATGGTCGCGTTCGAGGCGGCCGTCGCCGGCGGCATTCCGATCATCAAGGCGCTGCGCGAAGGCCTGACCGCGAACCGCATCCAGTACATCGCCGGCATCATCAACGGCACGACGAACTACATCCTGTCGGAAATGCGCGACCGCGGCCTCGACTTCGCGACCGCGCTGAAGGCCGCGCAGGAGCTCGGTTACGCGGAAGCCGATCCGACCTTCGACATCGAAGGCGTCGACGCCGCGCACAAGGCGACCATCATGAGCGCGATCGCGTTCGGCGTGCCGGTCCAGTTCGACCGCGCGTACGTCGAAGGCATCAGCAAGCTCGACGCGACCGACATCCGCTACGCGGAAGAGCTCGGCTACCGGATCAAGCTGCTCGGCATCACGCGCCGCGCCGAAAACGGCATCGAGCTGCGCGTGCATCCGACGCTGATTCCCGAGAAGCGCCTGCTCGCGAACGTCGAGGGTGCGATGAACGCGGTCGTCGTGCACGGCGACGCGGTCGGCACGACGCTGTATTACGGCAAGGGCGCGGGCGCGGAACCGACCGCGTCGGCGGTCGTCGCGGATCTCGTCGACGTCACGCGCCTGCACACGGCCGACCCCGAGCATCGCGTCCCGCATCTCGCGTTCCAGCCGGACAGCCTGTCGAACACGCCGATCCTGCCGATCGAGGAAGTGACGAGCGGCTACTACCTGCGCCTGCGCGTGGCCGACCAGACGGGCGTGCTCGCGGACATCACGCGCATCCTCGCCGCGACGGGCATCTCGATCGACGCGCTGCTGCAGAAGGAATCGGAGCAGGTCGACGACGCGAACGGCGAAACCGACATCATCCTGATCACGCACGAGACGCTGGAGAAGCACGTGAACGCGGCGATCGCGCAGATCGAAGGCCTCGCGACGGTGGTCTCGAAGGTGACGAAGCTGCGCATGGAAGCGCTGAACTGAGGACCAGGAACGACATGAACTACATCTCCACGCGCGGCGCCGGCATCGGCGAGCGCCACACGTTCTCCGACATCCTGCTCGGCGGTCTCGCGAAGGACGGCGGGCTGTACCTGCCGGCCGAGTATCCGAAGGTGTCGGCCGACGAACTGGCCCGCTGGCGCACGCTGCCGTACGCGGATCTCGCGTTCGAGATCCTGTCGAAGTTCTGCGACGACGTGCCGGCCGACGACCTGCGCGCGATCACGCGCCGCACGTACACGGCCGCCGTGTACAGCAACACGCGCCACGGCGAGAACGCGTCCGACATCACGCCGCTGAAGACGCTCGGCACCGAGAACGGCGCGCCGGTCTCGCTGCTCGAACTGTCGAACGGCCCGACGCTCGCGTTCAAGGACATGGCGATGCAGCTGCTCGGCAACCTGTTCGAGTACACGCTCGCGAAGCACGGCGAAGCGCTGAACATCCTCGGCGCGACGTCGGGCGACACGGGCAGCGCGGCCGAATACGCGATGCGCGGCAAGGCCGGCGTGCGCGTGTTCATGCTGTCGCCGCACAAGAAGATGAGCGCGTTCCAGACCGCCCAGATGTTCAGCCTGCAGGATCCGAACATCTTCAACCTCGCGGTCGAAGGCGTGTTCGACGACTGCCAGGACATCGTGAAGGCCGTGTCGAACGATCACACGTTCAAGGCGCAGCAGAAGATCGGCACCGTCAACTCGATCAACTGGGCGCGCGTCGTCGCGCAGGTCGTGTACTACTTCAAGGGCTATTTCGCGGCGACGACGTCCAACGACGAGCGCGTGTCGTTCACGGTGCCGTCGGGCAACTTCGGCAACGTCTGCGCGGGTCACATCGCGCGGATGATGGGCCTGCCGATCGCGAAGCTCGTGGTCGCGACCAACGAGAACGACGTGCTCGACGAGTTCTTCCGCACCGGCGCATATCGCGTGCGCAGCGCGGAAAACACGTATCACACGAGCAGCCCGAGCATGGACATCTCGAAGGCGTCGAACTTCGAGCGCTTCGTGTTCGACCTGCTCGGCCGCGATCCGGCACGCGTGATGCAGCTGTTCCGCGACGTCGAGGAGAAGGGCGGTTTCGATCTCGCGGCGAGCGGCGACTTCGCGCGCGTCGCCGAGTTCGGCTTCGTGTCGGGTCGCAGCAGCCACACGGACCGCATCGCGACGATCCGCGACGTGTTCTCGCGCTACGACACGATGATCGATACGCACACGGCCGACGGCGTGAAGGTCGCGCGCGAGCACCTCGACGCGGGCGTGCCGATGATCGTGCTCGAGACGGCCCAGCCGATCAAGTTCGGCGAGACGATCCGTGAGGCGCTCGATCGCGAGGCCGAGCGGCCGGCCGCATTCGACGGGCTCGAGGCGCTGCCGCAGCGTTTCGAGGTCGTGAAGGCCGATGCGCAGCAGGTGAAGGACTTCATCGCCGCGCATACGGGCGCATAACGTAGCACCCGGGGCAGCGCCGGGCCGCGGGGTCGCAAGCCCGGCGGCGCAGGACGGCCGGAATGCCGATTCGTCGCACGGATCGGGGTTCCGGCCGTTTCGTTTGCTGGCGGCCGCGCGCGGGCGCGTTGCCGCATGGCGCGCGAAACGAGTGCCGGGGCAGCGCGTTCGCGCCGATCACAGTTGCCGCATGTCCGGCATATCGCACGTGGGCGCGATGGCGTCGCTACAATGACGTATTGATTCCAACGATCCCCGATTCCATCGATGTCGAACCCGAATCCCGCGGCGCCGCGCGCGCCGATGCTGTCGACCGCCGAAGCGCTCGCCGCGCTGCTCGAAGCCGCGAAGCCGCTGCCCGGCGCCGAAACCGTCGCCACGCTCGACGGTCTCGGCCGTGTGCTGGCGGCCGACGTGAGCTCGCCGCTCGACGTGCCGCCGATGCATACGAGCGCGATGGACGGCTATGCGGTGCGCGTCGCTGACCTGCTGCACGGCGAGCGGCGCCTGCCGGTGTCGCAGCGGATCCCGGCCGGCCACCCGGCCGCGCCGCTCGCGGCGGGCACGGCCGCGCGGATCTTCACCGGCGCGACGGTGCCGCCCGGCGCCGACGCCGTCGTGATGCAGGAGCAGACGTCGGCCGACGGCGATGCGGTCGAAATCCTCCACACGCCGAAGGCCGGTGAATGGATCACAGCGCAGGGCGCGGACATCCGCCAGGGTTCGGTGATCCTGCCGGCCGGGACGCGGCTCACGCCGCAGGCGCTCGGGCTGGCCGCGTCGGTCGGCTGTGCGCAGCTGTCGGTCGCGCGGCGGATTCGCGTCGCGGTGTTCTTCACCGGCGACGAACTGACGATGCCGGGCGAGCCGCTGAAACCCGGCGCGATCTACAATTCGAACCGCTTCACGCTGCGCGGGCTGCTTGAGCGGCTCGGCTGCCACGTGACCGACTTCGGGATCGTGCCCGACTCGCTCGCCGCGACCCGCGACACGCTGCGCGAGGCCGCGCGCGATCACGACGTGATCCTGACGAGCGGCGGCGTATCGGTCGGCGACGAGGATCACGTGAAGCCGGCCGTCGAGGCCGAAGGGCGGCTCGCGCTGTGGCAGATCGCGATGAAGCCGGGCAAGCCGCTCGCGTTCGGCGCGGTGCGCCGCGGCGACGCGCGTCCCGACGCGCATTTCATCGGGCTGCCGGGCAATCCCGTGTCGAGCTTCGTCACGTTCCTGCTGTTCGTGCGGCCGTTCCTGCTGCGCCTGTCCGGCGTGCGCGACGTCGCGCCGCGTGCGCTGTCGCTGCGCGCGGACTTCTCGCAAAGCAAGGGCGATCGGCGCAACGAATTCCTGCGCGCGCGCGTCAACGCGGCCGGCGGCCTCGACCTGTTCCCGAACCAGAGCTCGGCGGTGCTGACGTCGACGGTCTGGGGCGACGGCCTGATCGACAATCCGCCGCAGCATGCGATCAGCGCGGGCGAGACCGTGCGTTTCATTCCGTTTTCCGAACTGCTGTCGTAACGCGACGGCTTCCTGACCCATGAAGATTCAACTGAAATTCTTTGCAAGCGTGCGCGAGGCGCTGGGCGTGTCCGACGAACAGGCTGACGTGCCGGACGGCGTGACGACCGTCGGCGACGTGCGCGCATGGCTGCGCCTGCGCGGCGGCGCGTGGGCCGAGACGCTCGCCGAAGGGCGCGCGTTGCGCATGGCATGCAATCACGAGATGACCGACCCCGATACGCGGCTCACCGACGGTTGCGAGGTCGCGTTTTTTCCGCCCGTGACGGGCGGTTGAGCTTTGCATGGGACCAGAGTAGAGCGCTAAAGCGCTAACTCTGGTCGACCGCGAAGCATGGGACCAGAGTAGAGCGCTAAAGCGCTAACTCTGGTCGACAGAGGCAGACGATGGCTACGGTACGAGTACAGACTAACGATTTCGACCTGAACGCCGAGGTGGCGGCGCTGCGCGCGCGCAACCCGAAGATCGGCGCGGTCGCCTGCTTCGTCGGCACCGTGCGCGACCTGAACGAAGGCGATTCGGTCGCCGCGATGGAACTCGAGCACTATCCGGGGATGACCGAGAAGGCGCTCGAGAAGATCGCCGCCGAGGCCGCCCGGCGATGGCCCGGGATCGACGTCGCGATCGTGCATCGCGTCGGCCGGCTGCTGCCGCTCGACCAGATCGTGTTGGTCGCGACGGTCGCATCGCATCGCGGCGACGCGTTCGCGTCGTGCGAGTTCGTGATGGACTACCTGAAGACCGAGGCGCCGTTCTGGAAAAAGGAAACGACGCCGGACGGCGAGCGCTGGGTCGACGCCCGCAGCACCGACGATGCGGCGCTCGCGCGCTGGGGCGTCGAATCGGGCAACACGCCGCGTTGAGCGCGGCGTTCGTGTCGTGCGGCGACGTGCCGCAGGCACTCAAGCGCTCCGGCGCTGCGAATCGTCGTGTCAGGCGTCCGGATCGGTTCCGCGCCCGATGATCTTCGTCGGAAACGGCTCGCCGCGGGCGCGTGACGGCAGCGCATGCGGATCGTCGCCCGTGTCGCGACGGCGTGGCGCGATCGCGTCGAGCAGCGCCTGCTGCTCGGGCGGAATCTGATAATCCCAGCCGAAGCGGCTCAACTGCAGGCTCTGCGCGATGCGCAGCGCGGGCTCCATGAAACGGATGGCCGCAGGCGGCGTGTAGCGCCCCTCGACGGTCTTCAGGAACAGCGACAGCCAGCGGCTGAAATGCGCGGGCTCGATCCCGTCGAGTGGCTGGTGCGCCTGCTGCACGTTGCCGCGATAGCCCTTGGTGCCGAGCACGAGGCTCGACCAGAAGCTCACCATCTTCGGCAGATGGTCGTCCCAGCGGCCGTCCAGCTTCGCGTCGAACACGGGGCCGAGCAGCGGATCGGCGCGCACGCGCTCGTAGAACGCGTACACGAGGTCGCGGATGTTGTCTTCGGTCGGTTCGGCGTCGCGAGGGCGGGCCGGGGCGGTTTCGGGCGAGGCGGGCAGGGCGGTCATGGCAAAAAGGGCCGGGAAATCAGGGCGTCAGCGTCGTGTCGGCGGAACGGCAGCGTGGGCAACGCGCAGGACGCCGACAGAATTTTCACGCAAAATAGCGTCCACCGATGCCTGAAAAATGCGTAGGTGCCATGCATCTTATTGCGCGCCGGCCGTCCCGGCAACCCGGCGCCGTCAAGCGGCCTCGAGAACCGTCCCGGCGCGCGTCTCGATTGATCCGGCCCGCTTGATCGGGGCGCGATCGATCATTTTCCGTATTCGCTCATGAGACTCACCGACTACACCGACTATTCGCTGCGCGTCATGCTGTACCTGGCCGTGCGCGGCGAGGGGCTCGCGACGATCCAGGAGATCTCGGACGCCTACGGCATCTCGAAGAACCATCTGATGAAGGTCGTGCAGCAGCTCGGCGAGCTCGGCTGGGTCGATACCGTCCGCGGCCGCAACGGCGGGCTGCGGCTGTTTCCCGATTCGCTGAAGCTGACGGTCGGCCAGGTCGTGCGCGCGACCGAGAACGATTTCGCGCTGGTCGGCTGCTTTGCGCCCGACGGCGACGAGTCGCGCGGCTGCGTGATCGAACCGCAGTGCCGCCTGAAGGGCGTGCTGGCGGCCGCGCGCGACGCATTCTTCGCCGAACTCGACCGTCACACGCTCGGCGAACTGACCGTGCCCGCGTCGCCGCTCATGGCGCTGCTGGGCATTCGTCCGATCGCGCTGGTGCGTGCCGAGCCGTCCGGGGATGACGCGCCGGCATCCGCCGCGTCGCCGTCGAAGGTCGGCTGACGCGCCGGCACCATCGCCGCCATCCGGGCGGCGGCCGGCCCGCAGGCCGCCGCATCGCCAGCCGGCGATTTTTGCGCTGAATCAACTCGAATTTCGCTTGAAACCCGTATAACCATCCACATCTTGGTGTTAATCGAAAATTGGAGGTCTCGCCAAATGAGAATCGACAAGCTCACCACCAAGTTCCAGGAAGCACTCGCGGACGCCCAAAGCCTCGCGGCAGGCCGCGACAATCAATACATCGAACCTGTTCACGTGCTGGCGGCGCTGGTCGCGCAGCAGGACGGCTCCGCCCGCTCGCTGATGTCGCGCGCGGGCGTTCACGTGCAGGCGCTGCAAGGCGCGCTGAACGAAGCCATTTCGCGCCTGCCGCAAGTCACGGGCACGGGCGGCGACATCCAGATCGGCCGCGAGCTGGCCGGGCTGCTGAACCAGGCCGACAAGGAAGCGCAGAAGCTCAACGACACGTTCATCGCGAGCGAGATGTTCCTGCTCGCCGTGTCCGACGACAAGGGCGACGCCGGCAAGCTCGCCCGTCAGCATGGCCTCACGCGCAAGGCGCTCGAAGCCGCGATCGCCGCGGTGCGCGGCGGCTCGCAGGTGCACAGCCAGGACGCGGAAAGCCAGCGCGAGGCGCTGAAGAAATACACGGTCGACCTGACCGAGCGCGCCCGCGCGGGCAAGCTCGATCCGGTGATCGGCCGCGACGACGAAATCCGCCGTTCGATCCAGATCCTGCAGCGCCGGACCAAGAACAACCCGGTGCTGATCGGCGAGCCGGGCGTCGGCAAGACCGCGATCGTCGAAGGGCTCGCGCAGCGTATCGTCAACGGCGAAGTGCCCGAGACGCTGAAGGGCAAGCGCGTGCTGTCGCTCGACATGGCCGCGCTGCTCGCCGGCGCGAAGTATCGCGGCGAGTTCGAGGAGCGCCTGAAGGCCGTGCTCAACGACATCGCCAAGGACGAAGGCCAGACGATCGTGTTCATCGACGAGATCCATACGATGGTCGGTGCCGGCAAGGCCGAAGGCGCGATGGACGCAGGCAACATGCTGAAGCCGGCGTTGTCGCGCGGCGAGCTGCACTGCATCGGCGCGACCACGCTCGACGAATACCGCAAGTACATCGAGAAGGACGCCGCGCTCGAGCGCCGCTTCCAGAAGGTGCTCGTCGACGAGCCGAGCGTCGAGGCGACGATCGCGATCCTGCGCGGGCTGCAGGAGAAGTACGAACTGCACCACGGCGTCGACATCACCGACCCGGCGATCGTCGCCGCGGCCGAGCTGTCGCACCGCTACATCACCGATCGTTTCCTGCCGGACAAGGCGATCGACCTGATCGACGAGGCTGCGTCGAAGATCAAGATGGAAATCGATTCGAAGCCCGAAGAGATGGACAAGCTCGATCGCCGTCTGATCCAGTTGAAGATCGAACGTGAGGCCGTGAAGAAGGAGCAGGACGAGGCGTCGCAGAAGCGCCTGCAACTGATCGAGGAAGAGATCGATCGCCTCGGCCGCGAATATGCGGACCTGGAAGAGATCTGGACCGCCGAGAAGGCCGCGGTGCAGGGCAGCGCGCAGCTCAAGGAAGAGATCGAGAAGGTGCGGGCCGACATCGCGCGTCTGCAGCGTGAAGGCAAGCTGGAGAAGGTCGCCGAGCTGCAGTACGGCAAGCTGCCGCAACTCGAGTCGCAACTGAAGCAGGTCACGCAGGCCGAAGAGCAGGAGCAGCACAACCCGACGCGTCCACGTCTGCTGCGCACGCAGGTCGGCGCGGAAGAAATCGCGGAAGTCGTGTCGCGCGCAACCGGGATTCCGGTGTCGCGGATGATGCAGGGCGAACGCGAGAAGCTGCTGCACATCGAGGAAAAGCTGCACGAACGCGTGGTCGGCCAGCACGAGGCGATCGGCGCGGTCGCGGATGCGATCCGTCGTTCGCGCGCCGGTCTCGCCGATCCGAACCGCCCGTACGGCTCGTTCCTGTTCCTCGGCCCGACGGGCGTCGGCAAGACCGAGTTGTGCAAGGCGCTGGCGGCGTTCCTGTTCGATTCGGAAGAGCACCTGATCCGCATCGACATGAGCGAGTTCATGGAGAAGCATAGCGTCGCGCGGCTGATCGGCGCGCCGCCGGGCTATGTCGGCTACGAGGAAGGCGGCTACCTGACGGAAGCCGTGCGCCGCAAGCCGTACAGCGTGATCCTGCTCGACGAGATCGAGAAGGCGCACCCGGACGTGTTCAACGTGCTGCTGCAGGTGCTCGACGACGGCCGCATGACCGACGGGCAGGGGCGTACGGTCGACTTCAAGAACACGGTGATCGTGATGACGTCGAACCTCGGCTCGCAGGTGATCCAGGCAATGACGGGGGCACCGCAGGAAGAGATCAAGGACGCCGTGTGGCTCGAAGTGAAGCAGCACTTCCGCCCCGAGTTCCTGAACCGGATCGACGACGTCGTCGTGTTCCACGCGCTCGATCGCAGCAACATCGAATCGATCGCGAAGATCCAGCTCGCGCGCCTGCACGACCGGCTCGCGAAGCTCGACATGGCGCTCGACGTGTCGCCGGCGGCGCTCGAACAGATCGGGAAGGTCGGCTACGATCCGCTGTTCGGCGCGCGGCCGCTGAAGCGCGCGATCCAGCAGGAGATCGAGAACCCGGTCGCGAAGCTGATCCTCGCGGGCCGCTTTGGTCCGAAGGACGTGATCCCGGTCGACGTCAGCGACGGCAAGTTCGTGTTCGACCGCGTCGTGCACTGATTGCCGGTGATCGGCCGCACGCCCGGTTCGCGCCAGGCGTGCAAAAACAAACACCCCGCTCAGGCGGGGTGTTTGCATATGGGGCGGCCGAAACCGCCGTCGAGGCCGTCAGCCGGCGCGGTGCGGGCTCAGGCCTGCTTGCCGCCGAACATGCCGGCGAGCTGCGTGAGCGTGCCGAGCACGTTCGACGTATCGACCTGGCCGCCGGCCGGCACTTCGCCGTTCGGCGTCGCGCCGTTGACGACGTGCGGCAGCACCTGCGCGAGGATCGACGATGCCTGGGACGGATCGATGCCGACCTTGCTCGCCAGCGAGCCGACGACGTCGGAACCGAGCACGTTCTGCAGCGTGTCGGCCGAGATCGGCTGGTTTTCGCCGTTGCCGACCCACGAGCCGATGATGTCGCCGGCGCCGCCGGCCTTGAACTTCTCGATCAGGCCGTTCAGGCCGCCCGGCTGGTTGTTGATGAATTCGAGCGCGGTCGTGATGAGCGCGCTTTGCGAGTTGCCGCCGGCCTGGCCGCCGATCAGACCGCCAACGATGTCGAGGAGACCCATGGTTCTTCACCTTCACTGAAAAGGGCGCCGCAACGACGGCGCCCGTTGATCGAATGCCGCGCGCACGCGATCGCACGCGCGGCGCACATCAGGCGCCCGACGCCGCGGCGGCGGAGGCTGCCTTGTCCTTCTTGCTCTTCTTCTTCGAACCCTTCGTCGCCTTCGTGGACGACGCTGCTGCCGGCGCGCTCGCTCCCGCATCGGCGGATGCCGCCGCGGCCGCGGCCGCCTTTTCCTTCTTCGACGCACGCTTGCTCTTGGCCGGCTTCGACGCCGCTTCCGGCGCGCTGGCGGCCGGGGTCGGCGCTGGCGCCGGCGCTGCGGTCGTCGGCGCCGGAGCCGTGCCTGCCGACGTCGTGGCCGACGGGGTTGCGGACGTCGTCGCGGCCGGCTTCGACAGCTTCACGCCCTTCGGCGGCGTCGACGAGCCGCCGATCGTCAGGCCGTTTTCCTCGAGATGCCCGACCGACTTCGTGCCGAGACCCTTCACGCGGTTCGCGAGATCGTCCGCGTCCTTGAACGGGCCGTTCTTGGTGCGTTCGTCGATGATCGCCTTCGACTTCACGGGCCCGAGGCCCTTCACCGATTCGAGCGCGGCCTGGTCGGCAGTGTTGACTTCGACGGCCGCGGCGAGACCGGCGGCAAGCGACAGCGATAGCGCGACGAACAGCATCAGCAGCTTTTTCAGCATGGCAAAGGCTCCCTGGTTCTGACGGATGAATGGCTGTTGCAACGGACGGCGGGGCGAGACTTCGCCGGGCGTCGCCGTTAAGCATAGGACAAATGCGTGCCCTTTTTGAGACAGGCTGACCGAATCTTGCTGAAGGCTTGCGTCGCTGTAAAGACAGAAAGCCGCGCCGTGCGGTGGTTTTGACCATTCTTTACGGTGTCTGCGGCGGTGATCTCAGATCGTTGTACTTGGCCGATCGATAACGCTTGACTTAGAGTGAACTCTAACTCCTAACCTTGATCCTGCCATGTCGAAAACCGTATCCACACCTTCCGCCGCCGGTCCGCTGACGATCGGGCAAGTCGCCGAACTGACCGGCGTGTCGACGCATACGCTGCGGTATTACGAGCAGGCCGGCCTGCTGCGCGCGATTTCGCGCACGGCGGCCGGGCACCGGCTCTATGCGCCGGCCGACCTTGACTGGCTTGCCTTCGTGATGCGCCTGAAGGCGACCGGCATGCCGATCGCGCAGATGCAGCAGTTCGCGGCGCTGCGTGCGCAAGGCGAGTCGACGTTCGGTGCGCGGCGGCGGTTGCTGACCGAGCATCGCGACGCGGTGCGCGCGCATATCGCGGAACTGCAGGCGAGCCTCGACGCGATCGGCGACAAGATCGCGTATTACGAGACGCAGGAACGCGAGACGGAACGACGGGCGACCTCTTCTCACTCTTTATTGGAACAGGACGGACACCATGGAACAACGCGTTGACGATCGCTATGCGCGGGGCTGGGACAAGTTGAAGGAAATCGACGGTGAAGCGGGCGAGCGCGTGATCGCCTCGCTTGCGTCGATCGCGCCGGATTTCGGCCGGATGGTGATCGAATTTCCGTTCGGTGACATCTACAGCCGGCCGCAGCTCGACCTGAAGTCGCGCGAAATCGCGACGATCGCGGCGCTGGCCGCGCTCGGCAACGCGCAGCCGCAGTTGAAGGTGCATATCGAGGCCGCGTTGAACGTCGGCTGCACGCGCGACGAAATTGTCGAGGTGTTCATTCAGATGGCCGTCTACGCGGGGTTTCCTGCTGCGCTCAACGCGTTGTTCGCGGCGCACGAGGTGTTCACGCGGCGCGATGAAGCGGCTGGCCGGGACGGCGGCACGGCCGAAGCGGTCGCGCACGCCGCGTGATGCGACGCGTGCCGGTACGTCAGAGGCGGTGCGGCGCGACGATCCGGTGTTTCGCGATCCGCCGGTACAGCGTCGCGCGCGAGATGCCGAGCGCCTGCGCGGCCGCGTCGGGCCGCCAGCGATGCGCGGTGAGCGCCGCGACGATGCGGCCGCGTTCGTCGTCCGGCAGCGCGCCGGCCGGACCGGCGCCGAGTTGCGCGGCGAGATCGGCCGGCAGGTCGCGCCGCGTCACGCGTGCGGTGTCGCATACCGCGCACGCATAGCGCAGCACGTTGCGCAGTTGCCGCACGTTGCCCGGCCACGGGTACGAGGCGAGTTGCTCGGCGAGCGACGCGTCGAGCGTGAGCACGTGGCCGGTCGCCTGCGCTTCTTCGGCGAATACCGCGGCGATCACGTCGCGCACGTCCGCGCGCTCGCGCAGCGCCGGCAGTTCGAACGTCGCGCCGCTCAGCCGGTAATACAGATCCTCGCGGAATGTGCCGTCGGCCACCATGCGCGCGAGATCACGGTGCGTCGCGCAGATCACGTCGAGATCGACGCGCACCGGCGTATCGCTGCCGAGCGGCACGACCTCGCCGTCGGCGAGCACGCGCAGCAGGCGGGTCTGCAGCGTGAGCGGCATGTCGCCGATTTCGTCGAGGAATAGCGTGCCGCCGTCCGCGAGCGCGATCTTGCCGCGCGCGCCGTGCTTGCGCGCACCGGTGAACGCGCCGGCCGCATAGCCGAACAGCTCGCTTTCGATCAGCGCCTCGGGCAGCGCGCCGCAGTTGACCGCGACGAACGGCCGTGCGCGTCGCGCACCGGCATCGTGGATCGCGCGGGCGAATACTTCTTTTCCTGCACCGGTTTCGCCCAGCACGAGAATCGGCAGCCGCTTGCTCGCGACACGCAGCGCGAGTTCGGCCTGTTGAGCGACGCGCGCGTCGCTGCTGTGCAGGAACGGCGTCAGCGCGCCGACGTGGCGCTGCGCGGTGCCGGGGCGGCGCGACGCCGTGCCGGTTTCGCGGCCGGTGCGCCGGAGCGGCGCGCGCAGCCGCGCATAGAGCGGGGCGCCGGTCGCGCGCAGCCGCAGCGCGACGATCGCGTCGAGCCGCGCGGCGTCGCGCAGCGGCATCTCGGTTGCGTCGAAGATCTCGTCGATATGGCGCGGTTCGCGCAGCGCCGGCAGCGCGTCGCGCGCTTGCCGGTTCGCGGCGACGATGTTGCCGCACTCGTCGAACGCGATCAGCCATTCGGGCTGCGCCTCGACGTAGTGACGATTCGGATGCCCGAACAATATCCAGTGCTGCGCGGTGCTGTGCACGAAATAGCCGTCCTCGATCAGCGCCGCGCTCTGCCGCACGAGCTGATATACGAGCCGCTGGCTGTCGCGGCCGTCCGGCGACTGGACGGCCGACGCGTCGAGCACGCCGATCAGTTCGCCGCCCGGCGCGAAGATCGGGGCCGCGCTGCAGGTGAGCGTGGTGAACGCCGCGCGGAAGTGGTCCGTCTTGTGCACGGTGATCGGCGCGAGATCGGTCAGCACGCTCGCGACCCCGCAGGTGCCTTCCTCGCTTTCCGACCAGCACGAGCCGATGTGCAGCCCCGCATGACGGAAGTCGTTGCGGCGTTCGCGGTCGATGCGGTAGTCGATCGTCACGCCGTGCGCGTCGGTCAGCATCACGCAGTAATCGGCGACGCGAATCATGTCGTGCAGGCGCGTCAGGCATTGGCCCGACGCGCGCAGGAAGGCTTCCTCCTTGTCGCGCACCTCGCGCAGCTCGGCCGCGGTCAGCACGCGCGGGCCGATCGACGACGCGGGGTCGAGCGCGTAGCGCTCGAGCGAGCGCTGCCACGACGACACGAGACGCGCGGAATCGGCCGGCGCGGGCAGGCGTCCGGCGAGCGCGCCGAGCACACGGTCGGCGTGCTGGGCCTGGGGGACGGCATAGGGCATGGTCGGCTCCGGTTCCGTACGGCGGGGAATTCGATGTTCTTGTAGCACATCCGCCTGCGCGGATCACATTGCGTCGCAGCACGCGCGCGGCGTGAGACGTTCGTCTCAGCGACGTCTCAGCCGGTCTCGCGCGATTGAGACGCACGGGCATGCCGGGTGCGACGGTGGCCCGCATCATGGCGTTGCGCGCCGCGCCGCGATACGCGTGGCTTGCGGGCCGAAGCGCCATCCGGATGAAGGTGCCGAAACCGGTGCGCCGGGAGATCGACGGCGTGAGACGCATGGGCCGTTTCGCGGGGCGTCGGGCTGGCGCGGCAACAGCAGGCGATGGCCGGCATGGCCGCCGCGCCAGTCTGCAAGCGGGTTCCGTGGTCGTTGACCGCACGGTGGCACGCCGCTTGCAGATGTCACGGGCAAGCTCGGCGCGGTCGCGTCGGCGACGACGATCCGCTGCCCTCGATGACGGCGGACGACACATGCAGGGCCGGCGCGAGCGCCGGTCCACTGGATGGAGACAAGCCCGTGACGACGCCCGTGACCGTCGGCGTGATCGCGAACCCCGCATCGGGGCGCGACATTCGCCGCCTGACGACGCATGCATCCGTGTTCCCGACGGCGGAAAAGGCCAACATGGTCGTGCGTCTGCTCGCCGGCCTCGGCGCGATGGGCGTCGAGCGCGTGCTGACCTTGCGCGACAAGACGGGCATCGCGACGCTGCTGATGCGTGCGCTCGACACGCATCGCGCGGTCGCGCCGCGCGAGCGCTGGCCCGAGGTCGAATTCGTCGACCTGCCGATCTCCGATACCGTCGCCGACACGCACGCCGGCGCCGCTTACATGCACCGGATGGAAGTCGCGCTGATCGTCGTGCTCGGCGGCGACGGCACCCATCGCGCGGTCGCTGCGCATTGCGGCGCGACGCCGCTCGTCGCGCTGTCCACCGGCACCAACAACGCGTTTCCCGAACATCGCGAGGCGACCGTCGCGGGCGTCGCGGCAGGACTCGCCGCGACCGGCGCCGTGCCGGCCGAGGTCGCGTTCGCGCGCAACAAGCGGCTCGTCGTGCGCTGCGCGGCGGGCGCGAACGCGGGGCGCGAGGAGATCGCGCTCGTCGACGTGTGCGCGGCCCGCCAGCGCTTCATCGGCGCGCGCGCGATCTCGGGGCCCGACGACATCGACACGCTTTATCTGACTTTCGCGGAGCCGGACGGCATCGGCCTGTCCGCGCTCGGCGGCGCGTGGGCACCGCTCGAGCGCGGTGCGCCGCACGGGCTCGCGATGCGTTTCGCCGTCGACGGCAAGACCGCCGGCACGCCGCTCGTCGCGCCGATCGCACCCGGGCGCGTCGATCGCGTCGTGATGCGCAGTTGCGAGCGGCTCGAGCCGGGTGCGTGGCAGACGATCCCGTTCGAGCACGGCACGCTCGCGTTCGATGGCGAGCGCGAGATCGAGGTCGCGCGCGGCGACCGCTACGAGATCGCGCTCGACTGGCGCGGGCCGCTGACGGTCGATGTCGGCCGCACGCTACGTTACGCGTCGTCGCGGCAGTTGTTGCGCGATGCCGGCGCGTGGCGCGACTGACGATGGCTTCACGTTTCGCCGACGGCCGGGCCGTCGTGCAATCCGTCGCCGGGGCGTTGCCGCGGCGGCATTCGCAGTCAGACCTATCCAGGAGACACACATGACCGTTTCGACACAGCTCAGCAGGGACACGCTGCTGGACGCCTACCGGCTGATGCGCACGATCCGCGAATTCGAGGAACGCCTGCACGTCGAGTTCGCGACCGGCGAAATCCCCGGCTTCGTTCACCTGTACGCGGGCGAGGAGGCCTCCGCGGTCGGCACGATGCTGCACCTCGGACTTGAAGACTATGTCGCCACCACGCATCGCGGGCACGGCCACTGCATCGCGAAAGGCGTCGACGTGCACGGGATGATGGCCGAGATCTACGGCAAGAAGACGGGCGTCTGCCACGGCAAGGGCGGCTCGATGCACATCGCCGACCTGTCGATGGGGATGCTCGGCGCGAACGGGATCGTCGGCGCGGGCGGCCCGCTCGTGTGCGGCGCGGCGCTCGCGGCCAAGCACAAGAAGACGGGCGGCGTCGGCGTGTGCTTCTTCGGCGACGGCGCGTCGAACCAGGGCGTGATCTTCGAATCGATGAACCTCGCGTCGGTGTGGCGGCTGCCGGCGATCTTCGTGGCCGAAAACAACGGTTATGCGGAAGCGACGTCGTCGAGCTGGTCGGTCGCGACCGACAACATCGCCGATCGCGCGAACGGCTTCGGGATGCCGGGCGTGATCGTCGACGGTTTCGATTTCTTCGCGGTGCACGAGGCGCTCGGTGAAGCCGTCGCGCGGGCACGCAACGGTGGCGGCCCGACGCTCGTCGAAGTGAAGTTCACGCGCTATTTCGGTCACTTCGAAGGCGATGCGCAGACCTATCGCGCGCCGGGCGAAGTGCAGAAGCTGCGCGACGAGAAGGACTGCCTGAAGCATTTCGAAGCGCGCGTCGTGCGTGCCGAGGCGCTGACGACCGACGAACTGCGCGCGGTCGATGCGCAGGTGAAGGCATTGATCGACGACGCGGTCGCGCAGGCGAAGGCCGCGCCGCTGCCCGACGCGGCCGACCTGCTGACCGACGTGTACGTGTCGTACCCGTGAGCGCGATGTGACACAGCGGCCACCGGCCCGAAGCCGGCACGGCGAACCCAATATTCCAGGAGACGGACATGGCAAGGAAGATCACTTATTCGCAGGCGATCAACGAGGCGCTCGCGCAGGAAATGGCGCGCGACGACAGCGTGATCGTGATGGGCGAGGACAACGCGGGCGGCGCGGGCGCGCCGGGCGAAGACGACGCATGGGGCGGCGTGCTCGGCGTGACGAAGGGGTTGTTCCACAAGTTTCCGGGCCGCGTGCTCGATACGCCGCTGTCGGAAGGCGGCTACATCGGCGCGGCGGTCGGCGCGGCCGCGTGCGGGATGCGGCCCGTCGCGGAGCTGATGTTCATCGATTTCATGGGCGTGTGCTTCGACCAGATCTTCAACCAGGCCGCGAAATTCCGCTACATGTTCGGCGGCAAGGCCGTGACGCCGGTCGTGATCCGCGCGATGTACGGCGCCGGCCTGCGCGCGGCCGCGCAGCATTCGCAGATGCTCACGTCGCTGTTTACGCACATCCCGGGGCTGAAGGTCGTGTGTCCGTCGACGCCTTACGACGCGAAGGGGCTGCTGATCCAGTCGATCCGCGACAACGATCCCGTGATCTTCCTCGAACACAAGCTGCTTTACACCCGCGAAGGCGATGTGCCTGAGGAATCCTATGCGATTCCGTTCGGCGAGGCGAACGTCGTGCGCGACGGCGACGACGCGACGATCGTCACGTACGGACGCATGGTGCATCTCGCGACCGACGCGGCCGCGAAGCTCGCGAAGGACGGCATTCAGGTCGACGTGATCGACCTGCGCACGACGTCGCCGCTCGACGAGGAAACGATCCTCGAAAGCGCGGAGCGCACCGGACGCGTGGTGGTGGTCGATGAAGCGAACCCGCGCTGCTCGATCGCGACCGACATCGCCGCGCTCGTCGCACGGCGCGCGTTCCGATCGCTCAAGGCACCGATCGAGCTCGTGACCGCACCGCACACGCCCGCGCCGTTCGCCGGCGTGCTGGAAGACCTTTACATCCCGTCCGCCGATGCGATCGCGCAGGCGGTACTCAAGACGAGGAGCTGACACGATGTCGATTCACATGATCACGATGCCCAAGTGGGGGCTGTCGATGGAGCAGGGGCAGGTCAACGGCTGGCTGAAGGCGATCGGCGAACGCGTGACGAAGGGCGACGAAGTGCTCGACGTCGAGACCGACAAGATCTCATCGGGCGTCGAATGCGCGTTCGACGGCACGCTGCGCCGTCAAGTCGCGCAGGAAGGCGAGACGCTGCCGGTCGGTGCGCTGCTCGGCGTGGTGGCTGCGGCCGAGGCAAGCGATGCCGACATCGACGCGGCGATCGCCGAATTCCAGCGCGACTTCGTGCCGACCGCGGCCGCCGACGACGCGGCCGGCCCGCAACCCGAGAAGGCGCAGATCGGTGGACGCACGGTCCGGTTCCTGAAGCTCGGCGACGGGTCGGGCACGCCAGCGGTGCTGATCCACGGCTTCGGCGGCGACCTGAACAACTGGTTGTTCAACCACGCGGAGCTCGCCGCGCATCGGCCCGTATGGGCGCTCGACCTGCCCGGGCACGGCGAGTCGGGCAAGGCGGTCGACACCGGCAGTCTCGACGAACTGGCCGACGCGGTGCTCGCGCTGCTCGACGCGCAGCACATCGATCGTGCGCACCTGATCGGGCATTCGATGGGCGGCGCGGTCGCGATGGCGGCGGCGGAGCGCGCGCCGCAACGCGTGGCCTCGCTGACGCTGATCGCGAGCGCCGGGCTTGGCGTCGATATCAACCGCGGCTACATCGACGGCTTCGTCGCCGGCAACAGCCGCAATACGCTCAAGCCGCACCTCGGTGCGTTGTTCGCCGACAACGCGCTCGTCACGCGGCAACTGGTCGAGGATCTCGTCAAGTACAAGCGGCTCGAAGGCGTGCAGGCCGCGCTGGAGAAGATCGCGAACGCCGCGTTCGACGGCGCGTCCCAGCGGCGCGTGTTCCGCGACCGCGTTGGGGCGCTCGCGCCGCGCACGCTCGTGATCTGGGGCGAGCGCGACCAGGTGATTCCGGCGCAGCATGCGCAGGGTTTGCCGGACGGCGTGCGGGCCGAGGTGATCGCCGGCAGCGGTCACATGGTGCAGATGGAGGCGGCTGCCGACGTGAACCGCCTGATCGTCGCGTTTCTCGGAGACTGACGATGGCCGCCGCGCTCGAACGACCCAGCCTCACCGCGCTCGGCCAGCCGGGCGCGAGGAGCCGCGACAAGCTCGCGCGCATCCCGGTGCGCGTCGAGCCCGCGGCCGGCGCGGCGCTGCCGAAGCCGCCGTGGCTGCGGGCGCGGCCGATGATGAGCGGGGCGGTCGCCGACATGGCGGCCGTGCTGCGCGATCACCGGCTGCATTCCGTCTGCGAGGAGGCGATGTGCCCGAACATCGGCGAATGCTTCGCGCAGCGCACCGCGACGTTCATGATCATGGGCGGGCTGTGCACGCGGCGCTGCCCGTTCTGCGACGTCGCGCACGGCCGCCCCGAGCCGCTGGATCCCGACGAGCCCGCGCGGCTTGCCGACGCGGTCGCGGCGCTCGGGCTGCGCTACGTCGTGATCACGTCGGTCGATCGCGACGACCTGCGCGACGGCGGCGCCGCGCATTTTGCGGCCTGCATCGCGGCGGTGCGCGCGAGCGTGCCGGGCATCGGCGTCGAGGTGCTGACACCCGACTTCCGTGGCCGCGTCGCGCGGGCGCTCGATGCGTTGTCGTCGGCGTGGCCGGACGTGTTCAATCACAACGTCGAAACGGTGCCGTCGCTGTATCGGGCGGCGCGGCCGGGCGCCGATTATCGCGGTTCGCTCGACCTGCTCGCGCAGGCGAAGGCCGCGCGGCCGACGCTCGTGACGAAATCGGGTTTGATGCTCGGGCTCGGCGAGCGCGACGACGAGGTGCGGGACACGCTGCGCGACCTGCGCGCGCACGAGGTCGACGTGCTGACGCTCGGCCAGTATCTCGCGCCGTCCGCGCATCATCTGCCGGTGCGCCGCTACGTGAGCCCCGACGCGTTCGCCGCGTGGCGCGACGAGGGGTTGGCGCTCGGTTTCAGGGAAGTCGTTGCAGGCCCGCTCGTGCGGTCCTCGTACCACGCGGCCGACGTGCTGGAGGACGCGTAGGCCGCGCGCCGTGCGTCATGCGCTGTATGCGCTGACGGCCGGTTGCGCGCGGCTGACGTGGCGCAGGTAGAGCGCGAGGCCCGCGCCCGCGAGCATCAGGCTGATCGTGTTCGCGAACCAGAAGCCGCGCGCGCCGGTCAGCCAGGCCGGTGCGATGCCGCCGACGTCGAAGCCGAGCACGTAGCCGCCGCCGAGCCCGACGCCCCACAGCGCGACCGCATAGATCACGGTCGGCACGACCGCGACCTTGTACGCGCGCAGCACGAAGGCCGACGTGATCTGCAGCGCGTCGAAGAAGTGGTAGCAGGTGACGATTGCGACCAGCGGCAGCGCGGCGGCGGCCACGGCCGGGTTCGGTGTGTAGCCGCCGACGATCAGCGGACGCAGCGTGAACACGAGCACGCCGTACGCGGCTGCGATCCCGCACGCGAGCATCACGCTGTGCCGGCCGAGCAGGCGTGCCTCGTCCGGGCGGCCGGCGCCGAGTGCGCGCGCCACCAGCGTCGACGCCGCGACGCCGATCGACAGCGGCGTCATGTACAGCACCGCGCCGATGTTGCCGGCGATCTGGTGGCCGGCGAGCGTCGTCGTGCCGAATTGCGCGATGAAGAGCGCCATGCACGTGTACGACGTGACCTCGATCAGGTACGACAGGCCCATCGGCACGCCGAGCTTCAGGATCGCCTTCTGGCGTGCCCAGACGGGCCAGCAAAAGCGCGAGAAGATCGAAAGCGGCGAGAACACGTCGAGCTTCGCGAGCAGCGTGAAGCCGATCAGCGCGAGCGCCCAGTTGATCAGCGTGCTGGCGAGCCCGCAGCCGGGGCCGCCGAGGGCCGGCACGCCGAGGCCGCCGAAGATGAACCACACGTTGAGCGGAAACTTGAGCAGCAGCGCGCCGACCTGCAGGATCATCGCGAGGCGCGGCTTGCCGGCTGCGTTGGTCAGCGCGTTGTAGATCCGGAACACGAGGCTCGCCGGCAGGCCGTACGACAGGATCCGCAGGTAATCGACCGTGCGGTCGTGCAGCGCGGGCGGCGCGTGGGCGATGTGCAGCAGCGGTTCGGGAAAATGCAGCAGCAGGAAGCCGGGCACCGCGAGCATCAGCGCGAGCCACAGCGCCTGGCGGACCTCTTCGCCGATTTCCGCGTAGCGCCGCGCGCCGTACAGCTGCCCGGTGATCGGCTGCAGCGCGGACAGGATGCCCGTCATCCCGATGTAGACCGACACGTAGATCGACGAACCGAGCCCGAGTGCGGCCAGGTCGATGGCCGAATAGCGGCCGACCATTGCCGTGTCGATCACGCCGAACGCGATGATCGCGAGCTGGCCGACGAGCACCGGCCATGCGAGACCGACGATCCGGCGGATGTCGGCGAACATCGTCAATCGACCGTCCGGTGGCGCGCGCCGCGGCGCTTGACGGGCGCCGTCGGCCGCTCGATGCGCTCGTAGAGGCGGAAGCGTTCGTCGCGGTCGGCGACGCGGCGGCCTTCCCACACGAGACGCCATACGTATTGCGACATCGCGCTCGGCTCGCCGAAGTCCGCGCGATCCTGGCGCAGGATCACGTCGCAGTCGCCCGAGAACTCGAAGTGCATGTCGCCGAAGTATGCGAAGGTCGCGATCTGCGCATCGCCGAGCCGCACGGGCGAGATGCACTCGTAGTCTTTCGGCAGATGCGACGCGATCTGCTGCGCGACGTCGCTGTAGGTCCGGCCGTAGTTGACGATCGGCAGCCACAGCGTCATCAGCAGCACCCACATCAGCGTGGTGCCCGCGCCCGACAGCACGACGCTGCGCCACAGCACCTTTGGCTGGCGCGAGATGCGCCAGCGCGCCAGCAGGCACCAGCACACGGTGACGATCACCGCGCAGATGAACGACAGGATCTTGAAGTGCGGTTCGTAGCCCGGCACGAGGCGCGCGAGGTTGCGCGCGAGCGGGTGCGGGAAGCCGGTGAGCGACGCGAGCCATACGAGCCACACGAAGGTGCCGAGAATCGTGAAGCTCAGCACCGCGAACCAGTCGAATGCGTTGATCGCGCCGCGCTTGAGCGTCGGCAGCGCGAAGGTGGCGAGCACCGCGAGCGGCGGCAGCAGCAGCATGTACATGCGGTTCGACTGCTGGCTCTGCAGGATCACGAGTGCGACGAGCGGCACCACGACCGACAGCGGAATCGCGATGTGCGCGCGGCGGCGCATGCCGGCCCAGCTCCACCAGGCCCAGATCGCGAGCGGCCACGCGGGCCACGTGAACAGCGGCAGGTTCTTCGCCGCGTAGGCGAGCACCGCGGTCGGCGGGCCCGAGAAGCGCATCAGGCTGCCATGGATCCACTGGTTGAAGAACCACGCGGCGTCGTCGGGTGCCGCGTGGAACGCGGCGAGCGGCCACAGCGCGAAGATCGCGACCGCGAGCGGCAGGCCGATCAGCGGCAGGCGCAGGTTGCGCATCTCCGGCGTGACGAGCCACAGCGCGGCGGTGCCGGCGAGCAGCGCGACGACGAGCACCGGGTTGCCGGACAGCGCGACGAGACCGATTGCGATGCCCCACCACAGCGCACCCTGCATCGGCTTGTCGATGCCGCGCACGATGCCGTACACGAACATCGCGATCCACGCGAACTGCGCGAGTTGCGGCGTCGTTTCGTGGCCGCGCTCTGCGAGCCCGAAGCACGCGACGAGGACCAGCAGCGCGCCGTCGGCGAGCGTGCGGCCGTAGTCGCGCGGCTCCGGCTCGCCGCCGAATGCGTACTTGAACGGCTGGACCTCGGCGCGCCGGCCGAGCAGGTAGGCGGCGTACCAGACGAACGCGCACGCGACGCAGAACAGCACGCCGGTGTCGACGCGCGACGCGTTGCTCGCGTCGACCCACGGCGCCAGCGCGCGGATCGACAGCGCGCCGAGCCAGTAGCCGAGCGGCCCGTCGGTCGTGATGAACTTGCCGACGAGATTCGGCAGCAGCCAGTCGTGCCAGCCGCCGGTGGCCATCGTCCACATCACGCCGAAACCTGCCGCGTCCTCGTTCTTCCACGGGTCGCGGCCGAACAGGCCGAACGCCGCGTAGACGAGGCAGAGCGTGAGCAGCAGCCAGCGCGGCAGCGCGCGCGTGGCGGAGGCGGTGAGACGAACGACTGGCTTCATGCAGATGAGCGATTTGTTATGGGCGGGCGGCCGGCGCGGTCATGCGCCCGCCGACGGCGCCGGATTCGAGCATCCGGCATTGTAGACGCGCCGGCCGTTGCGCGTCGGACGATTGCCCCGGCACCGGCCTGCGAGCGGTGTTTTCCCGGCGAGCGGAGACAAAAAAGGGCAGCCTGGGCTGCCCTTTCGTGCGGTACCGGTGCGTTGCAACCACCGGATCGGTGCGAAGCTTACTTCGCGACCTTGCCGCTGGCGCGTGCGCCGAACTTGTTCTTGAACTTCTCGACACGGCCTGCCGTGTCCATGATCTTTTGCTGACCCGTGTAGAACGAGTGCGATTCCGACGACACTTCGATCTTGGCGAGCGGGTAGGTCTTGCCTTCGTGTTCGATGGTTTCACGCGTCTGGATCGTCGAGCGCGTGATGAACTTGAAGCCGTTCGACATGTCTTGGAAGACGACTTCGCGGTAGTCCGGGTGAATGCCAGGTTTCATGATGTTCCTTGGTGAGAGCGGTAGCCAACCCGCCGCTTGCCGTGCCGGACCGCGCGCATTTGCGCGATTCAGCCGACGTCAAGCCCGGCGCGAGCCACTTGCCTAAGGTCGAAAAACGGCGATTATGCCAGAAAATCAGACGGTTGACGAATAATTTTCACCGCGCGTCGAGGGCGCCCGTCCGGGCCGGATCCTGTCGATAGTAGCGGGCGAGCAGCCGGTAGAGTTCCGGAAATTCGGACTCGAACGCACGCGGTCGCACGAACAGCGCCTCGCTGCACACCGCGAAGAACTCCGACGGGTGATCGGCGGCATAGGGATCGATCAGCGAGTCGCGCTCGAAGCGCGCCCACGCGCGATCCGGCACCGCATCGACGCGCGCGCAGAACTGGTCGTACGCATGCTCGAACACGTCGGCCCACGCCTGCGCGTCGAGGTGCGGCGCGTGCCAGCGGCGAAAAAGGGGCGGATACCCGTCGGCCTCGCCGTTGACCATGTCGATCTTGTGCGCGAACTCGTGGATCACGACGTTGTACGCGTCGCGGCCGTCCGTCATCTGCGCGTCTTCCCACGACAGGATCACCGGGCCGCCTTCCCACGCTTCGCCGCTCGCATCCTGCTCGACTTCATGGACGACACCGTCCTCGTCCTGCACGGTCTTGCGGATGACGAATTCGCCCGGATACACGACGACGCCGACCCAGCCGTCGTACAGCGACAGATCGAGGTTCAGCACCGGCAGGCACGCCTGCGCGGCGATCGCGACGATCATCTCGTCGGTCAGCTCGAGCCCATGCGCGGTCGAGAACGATTTCTTCGCGATGAACAGGCTCGTCAGCTCGCGCAGCCGGCCCAGGTCGCCGGGCGACAGCGCGTCGAGGAACGGCAGGCGTGCGACGGTGTCCTGCCACAGCGCATCGGGAATCGGATGGCTGCGCAGCGCGCGGTCGCGGCGGCGGTCGTCGAACCAGCGGGTCAGTTTCGAGAGCATGGAGGCAGCGCGGGAGAATCCAAAGCCTGTCTTTTAACTCAATCGATCTCTTTTTGCCATGCCGCGAAGAGGCCGCCGACGAGCGCGACGCCCGCGAGGAAATAGAAACCGTCGAGCGACGCGAGAAACGACGCCTGTTGCGCGACCATCCGGGCGACAGATGCGATCGCGAGGGCGTGCGCCTCGCTCAGTGCATGGCCGGCGGCCGCATAGCTGTGCGTGAGTGTGTCGACGGTTTGCTGGAACAGCGGATCGAACACGTTCGCGCGCTCCACGAGCCGCGTCTGATGTACCGCCAGCCGGTGCTGCTCGACGATGATCACCGACGACGTCGCGAACGAGATCGTCAGTTGCCGCACGATGTTCTTCAGCCGGTAGCCATGCGTGTATTCGTCGATCGCGAAGATGCGGAACGTCAGGTTCGCGACCGGCAGCACGATGAACAGCAGCAACAGCCCGCGCAGCAGCAACGGGACGATCAGCGCGGCCTCGCCGACCTGGGGCGTCATGCGCGTCATCCACAGCGCGGCGACGATTGCGATCGCGAACCCCGGCACGACGAACCATTTCTTGTGCGTGACGCGCTTCGCATGGCGCAGGTAGGCGAACAGCGCGGTGGCCGAGATCAGCGACATCGTGCCGACCAGGCGCCCGGCGTTCTCGACCGGATAGCCGAGCCCGCCTTCGAGCAGGCGGGAGGTCAGGTAGCTGAAGCCCGTCGACTCGTAGTAATAGAACATGTACAGCAGCAGCCCGACCTGGAACGTGCGCTCGCGAAACGCATGCAGTCGCACGAGCGGCGTCGGATGGTTCCACTGGTGATACGCGAACCACGCGAGCGCGCCGAGGCCCGCGATCGTCAGCAGGATCAGCATCGGCGAGCCGCTGTAGAGCTGGTAGTGCACCTGCTGCAGCACGATCTGCAGGGCGCCTTGCGCGAGCGCGAACACGACGTACGGCCAGAAATGCCCGGAGCCGCGTTCGTCGTCGGGCGTCCTGCCCGAATCGGGCAGCGTGACGAGCGCGAGAATCGCGAACGCGATGCCCGCGGGCGCGGTGCACGCGAACAGCGCGCGCCACGTCGAATGCGCGACGAGCAGCCCGCCGACGATCGGTGCAAGCGCGCTGCCGAGCAGGATCATGATCAGGAACGCGCGCGTGGCGGGCGGCCGCTCCTGCGGCTTGAAGCTGATCTGGATCAGGATCCGGCATGCACCCATCATCGGGCCGATGAAGTAGCCCTGGAAGCCGCGCGCGAACGCGAGCTCGAGCGACGTGTCGGCAAGCGCCGCCGCGATCGCGCCGAACGAGAACATCAGCATGCAGCCGGCGACGTAGCGGCGATGCCCGAGCCGATCGACCCACCATTGCTGCTGCAGGATGCCGAGCACGGCCGTGACCGCATACGCGCTCGACGACCACACGAGTTCGTCGGGCGATGCGTTGATGCCACCCGCGATATAGCTCGCGAAGAACGAGAAGGCCGCGTTGTCGAAGTAGTCGATGCCGGTGACGAGCGCGAGCGCCCACGGGAACAGGTCCGCGCGCAGGTTCGCGCGGCTCCACAGAGGCGGGCGACCTGGCGCGACGTTCATTCCCGGTCCTTGCGCGCGCGCCGCGTGCCGGCTTCGGCTTGCCGCTGCGCGATCAGCATGTCGGGGTTTTCGCCGGCGAGGCGACGTTCGATGTAGTCGATGTCGTGCTGCAGTTCCTTGCGCAGCGCGACGGCTTCCTTCAACTCGCGCTGGACGGCCGCGATCCGCCGGTCGAGCGTGTCGATTTGCCCGGCGAGCCCCGAGCGGATGTCGCGCAACGACGCGTCCGAATAACGGCGCCGGCCGTCGCCCGTTTCTTCCAGTGGGCGCTTGAGCATCTCGGTGATGCCGTGTAGCGAAAAGCCGAGCGCGCGCAGCCGCAGGATGCGGGCGAAGCGTTCGAGATCGGCTTCGTCGTAAAGGCGATAGCGGCCGCCGCTGCGTGACGGCGTGATGAGCCCGCGCTCTTCGTAATACTTCAGTGTGCGCGGTGTGACGCCGAGCCGCGACGCCGCGTCGCTCACGGTCAGCAGCGAGGGGGAAGTGTCGTTCGGCATCGGGATGGCGGGGCCTGGGTCGGGGCAATGGCGCGATTATAGATCAACCTGTACGTTCACGTTCAGGTTGGCATGAAAAAACGGCCGCCGGGCGAAACGCGCGGGCGGCCGTTCGTTGCGGGGCGGGGGCGATCAGCCGCCGCGGCGCATCAGGTCGAAGAACTCGGAGTTGCTCTTCGTCTGGCGGATCTTGTCGAGCAGGAATTCCATCGCCTCGACTTCGTCCATGTCGTGGATGAACTTGCGCAGCACCCAGATCTTTTGAAGGATCTCGGGCTTGATCAGCATTTCTTCGCGGCGCGTGCCCGACTTGTTCAGGTTGATCGACGGATAGACGCGCTTTTCCGCGAGACGACGCTCGAGGTGCACTTCCATGTTGCCGGTGCCCTTGAATTCTTCGTAGATCACGTCGTCCATGCGGCTGCCGGTTTCGATCAGCGCGGTGCCGATGATCGTCAGCGAGCCGCCTTCCTCGATGTTGCGCGCCGCGCCGAAGAAGCGCTTCGGGCGCTGCAGCGCGTTCGCGTCGACACCGCCCGTCAGCACCTTGCCCGACGCCGGGATCACGGTGTTGTATGCGCGTGCGAGACGCGTGATCGAGTCGAGCAGGATCACGACGTCATGCTTCATTTCGACGAGGCGCTTGGCCTTCTCGATCACCATTTCGGCGACCTGCACGTGACGCGTGGCCGGTTCGTCGAACGTCGAGGCGATCACTTCGCCGGCGACGGAGCGCTGCATTTCGGTCACTTCTTCGGGGCGCTCGTCGATCAGCAGCACGAACAGGATGACGTCCGGATGGTTCTGCTTGATCGCGTGTGCGATGTGCTGGAGCATCACGGTCTTGCCCGACTTCGGCGACGCGACGAGCAGGCCGCGCTGGCCCTTGCCGATCGGCGCGATCATGTCGATGATACGGCCCGTGACGTTCTCTTCGCCGCGCATTTCGCGTTCGAGCGACAGCGGCTTGTTCGGGTGCAGCGGCGTGAGGTTCTCGAACATGATCTTGTGTTTCGAGGCCTCGGGCGGCTGCCCGTTGACTTTGTCGACCTTCACCAGCGCGAAGTAGCGCTCGCCGTCCTTCGGCGTGCGGACTTCACCTTCGATGGTGTCGCCGGTGTGCAGGTTGAAGCGGCGGATCTGCGACGGGCTGATATAGATGTCGTCGGTGCTCGCGAGGTACGACATTTCCGGCGAGCGCAGGAAGCCGAAACCGTCCGGCAGCACTTCGAGCGTGCCGTCGCCGAAGATCGTCTCTCCCGTCTTGGCGCGCTTTTTGAGAATGGCGAACATCAGCTCCTGCTTGCGCAGGCGGTTCGCGTTTTCGATCTCCAGGCCATTGGCCATTTCGATCAGTTCGGACACGTGCAGAGACTTGAGCTCGGATAAATGCATACGGAGAACCCGCCAGGGAGGAGAAGCGACGAAAAGGAATAAGGGAGGAGGGCGAGCGGAAGCGCTCTGAGACTTAATGCGTCTTGTAGACGTTTTTTGATTCTAGCATACGCCGATTCGCGCCTGAGCGGCCGATCGGCGGCTTGACGGCGGACGTGTTGTCGGTTGACAACACGTCCGCGGAACGGCCGGTATTACAGGTGGCTGTCCAGGAATGCGGTGAGCTGCGACTTAGACAGCGCGCCGACCTTCTGCGCGGCGGCCGCGCCGTTCTTGAACAGGATCAGCGTCGGGATGCCGCGCACGCCGAACTTCGCGGGCGTTGCCTGGTTGTCGTCGACGTTGATCTTCGCGATCTGCAGCTTGTCGCCGTAATCCTTCGCGACTTCGTCGAGGATCGGGGCGATCATCTTGCACGGGCCGCACCATTCGGCCCAGAAGTCGACGAGCACGGGCTTGTCGGATTTGACGACGTCCTGTTCGAACGATGCGTCGCTGATGTGTTTGATCTGTTCGCTCATTGGGTCAATACCTCTTACGGTTCGGGGACTGCCTGCTCGGCGCGTTGCGGCGCTCCGGCGGCCTTATTGGCTACCGGCCGCTGCGGCAGGTCACTCCGCTCTCCGAAGGAAGGGCGTAAGCGCTGCATGGCGCGGCTCGCGGGTCGTTCGGGCGTCATATTAGCCTAAATTGCTATCTGCTGCGGGCAGCGATAGTAGCCGCTACGCGAGTAGGGGTACGACGCGCCGTTCGACCGTTGTGTCCCGAAGGTGGAGGCCGGCGTGCAAAATACAAGAGTCACGAAGCGTCACGATATATATTCGCAAGCCCGCGCTGGAGTGGCGCGCCCGTACGCGCGTCGGTTTGCTCGATCTTTCGCTTTGTTGCGAACAAACGGTCGCATTCGGCAGGAAGCGGTGATAGAATATGCCGTGACGGGCCTCCTCGCATGGTGGGGCGGTGAACCTGGTCAGGTCGGGAACGAAGCAGCCACAATCGTTTTCCGCCAGTGCCGAGGGTCGGGCTCGTCACCTTTCCTCTCGCCCCGTTCGCCGGGCGTTTTTTATTTCTGCGTCATTCTCCGTTTTACCTGCGTGTTGCCCGTTTTCCGCACCGTTTCGCGTGTCGGCGCAACGCAGCGTTACTGATACAATTTCCCGATGACCTATCAAGTTCTCGCACGCAAGTGGCGTCCGAAGGATTTCGCTTCGCTCGTCGGCCAGGAGCACGTCGTCAGGGCGCTCACGCACGCGCTCGACGGCGGGCGTCTCCATCACGCCTATCTGTTTACCGGAACCCGCGGCGTCGGCAAGACGACGCTGTCGCGGATCTTCGCGAAGGCGCTCAACTGCGAAACCGGCGTCACGTCGCAGCCGTGCGGTGTGTGCCGCGCGTGCCGCGAGATCGACGAAGGCCGCTTCGTCGATTACGTCGAAATGGACGCGGCGAGCAACCGCGGCGTCGACGAAATGGCCGCGCTGCTCGAGCGCGCGGTGTACGCGCCCGTCGATGCGCGCTTCAAGGTCTACATGATCGACGAAGTGCACATGCTGACGAATCATGCGTTCAACGCGATGCTGAAGACGCTCGAGGAGCCGCCGCCGCACGTCAAGTTCATCCTCGCGACGACCGATCCGCAGAAGATTCCCGTCACCGTGCTGTCGCGCTGCCTGCAGTTCAACCTGAAGCAGATGCCGGCCGGGCACATCGTGTCGCATCTCGAACGGATCCTCGGCGAAGAGCGCATCTCGTTCGAGCAGCAGGCGCTGCGCCTGCTCGCGCGTGCCGCGCAGGGCAGCATGCGCGATGCGCTGTCGCTGACCGATCAGGCGATCGCCTATTCGGCGAACGAAGTGACCGAATCGGCCGTGTCGGGCATGCTCGGCGCGCTCGACCAGACCTACATGGTGCGCCTGCTCGATGCGCTCGCGGCCGGCAACGGCCCGGAGATTCTCGCGATCGCCGACGAGATGTCGCTGCGCAGCCTGTCCTTTTCCACCGCGCTGCAGGATCTTGCGAGCCTGCTGCATCGGATCGCATGGGCGCAGTTCGCGCCGGGCTCGGTCCTCGACGAATGGCCGGAAGCGGCCGACCTGCGCCGCTTCGCGGAGACGCTGAGCCCCGAGCAGGTTCAACTGTTCTATCAGATCGCGACGGTCGGGCGCGCGGAGCTCGGCCTCGCGCCGGACGAATACGCCGGCTTCACGATGACGTTGCTGCGGATGCTCGCGTTCGAGCCGGCCGTCGGCGCCGGCAGTGCGCCGGGCGGTCAGCCGGCCGTGCCGCGTGCCGTATCCGCGCCCGCGTCGCCGCGTGTGGCTGCCGCCGCGTCGGCGGCGCCCAAGCCGTCTTCGGTACCGGCAGCCGCCGCGGACGCAGCGCGCCCGCAAGCGGCCGCTCCGGTCGCGCCTGCTGCGCCTGCTGCGCGTCCGTCGCCGCCCCGGTCTGACGATCCCGTGACTCCGCCTGCCGTGAAGCCTGTTTCGACGCCGGCAGCGGCCGCGGCTCCGGTCGCGCCGCAGCCGGAAGCGAACGCGGCACCGCAAGCGACGCCGACGAGCGATGCGTTGCCCGCGGTCCGCAACGAACCCGAATTGCCTGCTGGCGCCAAGCGCAACGACGAACCGGCGCCGGCTGCCGAACCGGCGCCGCGTGCAGTGCCGGCCGAGTCCGCCGCGCGCCCGTCGGCCCGCGGGGGTGCGGCCGCCGCACTCGACGTGCTGCGCAATGCCGGCATGCGCGTGTCGTCCGAACGCTCGCGGACGGGCGGCGCGTCGAAACCGGCGCCGGCCCAACCGGCCCCGGAGAAACCGGCGGCATCGCGACCTGCCGTGCAGGTGCCGACGCCGCGCGCGGCGGCACGCGCGCCGCAGCCGGCCGACACGCGTCAGGCCCCGCCGCCGTGGGAAGACATTCCGCCGGACGAATACGTGCCGCTCAGCGCCGACGAGATGTTCGGCGGTGCGGCGGACGACGGCTTCGTGCCGGTGTTCGACAGCGGCCCCGACGACGTGCGCATTGCGCCGAAGCCGGCTGAGGCCCGTCCGTCGGCACCGGTCGACACGCGCCCGCTGCCGCCCGCGATCGCGCTCGATCCGGTCGGTTTCGACGGCGAATGGCCGGCGCTGGCCGCACGGCTGCCGCTGAAGGGCGTCGCATATCAGCTCGCGTTCAACAGCGAGCTGACGGCCGTCGACGCGACGACGTTGAAACTGTCCGTGCCGGTGCCGCAGTATGCGGACGCCGCCCAGGTCGCGAAGCTGAAGGCCGCCCTGGCCGACGCGCTCGGCAAGCCCGTCGAGGTCGCGGTCGAGGTCGGGCCCGCACGGCGCACCGCGGCGGCGCTGGATGCGGCTGCGCGTGCGGCACGCCAGCGCGAGGCCGAGCAGGACATCCATGGCGATCCGTTCGTTCAGCAGCTCGTGCGTGACTTCGGCGCGCGTATCGTTGAAGGCTCGGTGCGGCCGCTCGCCGATTCGGCGCCGGACGGCACGCCCCCGACGCTGCATTGAACGAATCGCACCGCGACAGGCACAATCACGCCCGCACACATTGACCGGCACGCGCCGCGTGCCGGTTTTCACACGATCAAGAAGGAGTATTCCCATGTTGAAAGGCAACCTCGCCGGACTGATGAAGCAAGCGCAGCAAATGCAGGAAAACATGAAGAAGATGCAGGAGCAGCTTGCGCAGATCGAAGTCGAAGGACAGTCGGGTGCCGGCCTCGTCAAGGTGACGATGACCTGCCGCAACGAAGTGCGTCGCGTGGCGATCGACCCGAGCCTGCTCGCGGACGACAAGGACATGCTCGAGGATCTGGTCGCGGCCGCGTTCAACGATGCTGTGCGCAAGGCCGAGGCGACGTCGCAGGAAAAGATGAGCGGCATGACGTCGGGCCTGCCGCTGCCCCCGGGCTTCAAGCTGCCGTTCTGAGCGCAGCGTCCGTTCAGCTTTCAGCCGCCGTATGAAACAGCCGTCCGCCCTGTCCGCGCTCGTCGAAGCGTTGCGCGTATTGCCCGGCGTCGGGCCGAAATCCGCGCAGCGCATGGCGTACCACCTGATGCAGCACGATCGGGAGGGCGCGGAGCGGCTCGGCCGGTCGCTGCTGTTCGCGACCGAGCACCTGCAGCACTGCGAGAAGTGCAATACGTTCACGGAAGCGCAGATCTGCGAGGTGTGCAGCGACGAGGAGCGTGATCCGACGCTGCTGTGTGTCGTCGAGACGCCGGCCGACCAGATCATGCTCGAGCAGACGATGACGTATCGCGGGCTGTATTTCGTGCTGATGGGGCGGCTGAGCCCGCTCGACGGGATCGGCCCGAAGGAAATCCATTTCGACCGCCTCGTGCGGCGCGCGTCCGACGGGATCGTCAAGGAGGTCGTGCTCGCGACCAACTTCACGAACGAGGGCGAAGCCACCGCGCACTACCTCGGCCAGACGCTGAAGGCGCGCGGGCTCGCGGTCACGCGCCTCGCGCGCGGCGTGCCGGTGGGCGGCGAGCTCGAATACGTCGACGCGGGCACGATCGCCCGCGCGATGCTCGACCGCCGCACGATGTAAGCCGGGCGCCGCCGGCCGGCGGCGCCGTTTCTCATGTCAGGGAGACACATGAGCACCAGCCAGGGCCCCCTCGCGGGCGTCAAAGTGCTCGAATTCGGGACGCTGATCGCGGGGCCGTTCGCGTCGCGCCTCTTTGCTGAATTCGGCGCGGAAGTGATCAAGATCGAGGATCCGAACGGCGGCGACCCGCTGCGCAAGTGGCGCAAGCTGCATCCGGAGCAGGGCGGCACGTCGTTGTGGTGGTCGGTCCAGGCACGCAACAAGAAATCGGTCACCCTCAACCTGAAATCCGATGCCGGCAAGACGATCGCGCGGCAGCTCGCACGCGAGGCCGACATCGTGATCGAAAACTTCCGCCCGGGCCTGCTCGAGAAGCTCGGGCTCGGCTACGACGTGCTGTCGGCCGACAACCCCGGTCTCGTGATGGTGCGCCTGTCCGGCTACGGGCAGACGGGCCCGTACCGCGACCGGCCCGGCTTCGGCGCGATCGCCGAATCGATGGGCGGGTTGCGCCACATCACCGGCTATCCGGACCTGCCGCCGCCGCGCATCGGCATCTCGATCGGCGACTCGATCGCCGCGCTGCACGGCGTGATCGGCGCGCTGATGGCACTTCACCACCGCAAGGTGAACGGCGGCGCGGGGCAGGTGGTCGACGTTGCGCTGTATGAAGCGGTGTTCAACATGATGGAAAGCGTGGTGCCCGAGTACGGCGTGTACGGGATGGTGCGCGAGCGCACCGGCGCGTCGCTGCCGGGCATCGTGCCGTCGAACACCTATGCGTGCCGCGACGGCAGCATCGTGATCGGCGGCAACAGCGACCCGATCTTCAAGCGACTGATGAAGGCGATCGAACGCGACGATCTCGCCGACGATCCGGCGCTTGCACGGAACGACGGACGCGTGCCGCGCACGCAGGAGATCGACGATGCGATCGCCGCGTGGCTCGCGCCGCGCACGATCGACGAGGCGCTCGTCGTGCTCAACGCGGCCGACGTGCCGGCCGGGCGTATCTATAGCGCCGCCGACATGTTCACCGATCCGCAATTCGTCGCGCGGCAGATGATCCAGCGTTTCAAGCTGGCCGACGGCACCGACATTCCGCTGCCGAACATCACGCCGAAGCTGTCCGACACGCCGGGCGAAACGCGCTGGCTCGGGCCCGAACTCGGCGAGCATACGGACGAGGTGCTGCGCGGCCTCGGCTACGACGCACAGGCGATCGCCGCGCTGCGCGAGGCCGGCGCGATCTGAGCGCCCCAAGACCGGGCGCTTCGCGTCGGGCCTCCGCGAGGGCAGCCTCTCCCGACGGGCACCCTTCAGGGCGGAAAGCGCTAGGCGGCATAACGTTGTCTCGCGCCTGCGGAACGCTGCCGCGCAATGCGGCGGCGCACCGTGCACGCAGGCCCGTCCGCAGCCGCCTGACTGTCGCTCTCGCGCCATCTTTCCTCGGTTACAATCGCCGGATGCGAATCCTACTCAGCAACGACGACGGCTATCTCGCCCCCGGTCTCGCCGCGCTCAGCGACGCGCTGCAGCCGCTTGCCGACCTCACGGTGATCGCGCCCGAGCAGAACTGCAGCGGCGCATCGAATTCCCTCACGCTGTCGCGGCCGCTGTCGGTGCAGCGCGCGACGAATACGGGTTTCTTCTACGTGAACGGCACGCCGACCGATTCGGTGCACGTCGCGTTGACGGGGATGGCCGACGCGAGGCCCGACCTCGTCGTGTCCGGGATCAACAACGGCCAGAACATGGGCGAAGACACGCTCTATTCAGGGACAGTTGCGGCCGCCACCGAAGGCATCATGTTCGGCGTGCCGGCCATCGCGTTTTCGCTGGCCGAGAAGGGCTGGGCGCACCTGGCGGACGCGGCGCGCGTCGCCGCGGAAATCGTCGAACACTATCTCGCGCATCCGCTGCCCGGTCAGCCGCTGCTGAACGTCAATATTCCGAATCTGCCGTACGACGAACTGAAAGGCTGGCAGGTCACGCGCCTCGGCAAGCGTCACCCGTCCCAGCCGGTGATTCGCCAGACCGACCCGCGCGGCGAACCGGTCTACTGGATCGGTGCCGCGGGTGCGGCGCTGGACGCGAGCGAAGGCACCGATTTCCACGCCGTCGCAAACGGTTTCGTATCGATCACGCCGCTGCAGCTCGATCTCACGCATACGCAAATGCTGCCTGCGACGCGCGAATGGGTGCGCGCAGGAGGGCGGGCTTCATGAGCGGCGAGCGCGCGAAGCGGTTTCCGCTCGCGCTCGAAGATCTCAAGCGAGCGCCACGCAAATCGGAAGGCCGGGCCGGCGAACGCCATGCGGCGGGCGCGGTGGCGAAGGCCGTCGACAAGTCCGCCGCCGTGCTGAAGCCGGTGGCGGTGAAGACGGGCGTCGCCCGCCCGGTGCACGGCACGACCGCTGCGAAGCCGGCGACCGCGCCGAAACCGACCGTGCCGAAGCCCGCGATGCCCAAGCCGGCTGCGCCGAGTGTCGCGCCGGCCGGTGCGTTCGCGCTGACGTCGGAACGTGTGCGCGAGCGCATGGTCGAACGCCTGCGCGCGAACGGCGTGACCGACGCGCGCGTGCTGGATGCGATGGCGGCGGTGCCGCGCCACATGTTCGTGGATCCGGGGCTCGCGACGCAGGCCTATGAGGATGCCGCGCTGCCGATCGGCCACCAGCAAACGATTTCAAAGCCGTCGGTCGTCGCGCGCATGATCGAGCTCGCGATGGCCGGCCGCACGCTCGAGCGCGTCCTTGAGATCGGCACCGGTTGCGGCTACCAGGCCGCGGTGCTGAGTCACGTGGCGCGCGACGTGTATTCGATTGAACGCATCAAGCCGCTCTACGAGCGCGCGAAGCTGAACCTGCGGCCGCTGCGCGTGCCGAACATCCGTCTGCATTACGGCGACGGGCGTGTCGGCCTGCCGGCTGCGGGCCCGTTCGACGCGATCGTGATCGCGGCGGCGGGGCTCGACGTGCCGCAGGCGCTGCTCGAGCAACTCGCGATCGGCGGGCGGCTCGTCGCGCCGGTCGGCGCGCAGAGCGGGCAGCCCCAGGTGCTTACGCTCGTCGAGCGCGTCGCGCACGCGCAATGGCGGGAGTCGCGGCTTGATCGCGTTTTCTTTGTCCCTTTAAAATCCGGAGTGATTTGAAACCGATGAGTATGTTGCGCGTGATGCAAAACAACCGAACCAGGGAACCGCTCACGTTCGCCCAGCGCGCGATCTGTGTGGCTGCGTTCTCCACGCTACTGGCCGCCTGTGCGACGCGGCTCGACAACGCGCCCGTCGTCGACCGCTCCGGAACGCTCGGCACGACCGCCGCCGCGCAGCCGGCGGTGCCGCTCGGCCCGCCGCCGCCCGGCTTCTACCGTGTGAAACCGGGCGATACGCTGTACCGGATCGCGCTCGAAAACGGGCAGAATTATCGCGACATCGCCACGTGGAACAACCTGGCGAACCCGAACCAGATCGAAGTCGACCAATTGCTGCGCGTCGCGCCGCCGGGCGGTGCCGCGGTTGCCGGCTCGCCGGCTGCCGCGCCGATCGCCGGCGCTGCCGTCGCGACCGCACCGCTCAGCAGCGGTCCCGCGACGTCGGCCGCGGGCTCGTCGTCCGCGAGCACGCCGCCGGCTGCCGCCGCATCGAGCGATACGGCCGCAGCGCCCAGCGGCCCCGTGACGTTTGCATGGCCCGTGCGCGGCCCGGTGCTGAACGGTTTCGACGACGCGAAGAACAAGGGCGTCAATATCGGCGGCACGTCCGGCGAGGCCGTGAAGGCGGCGGCCGACGGCCGCGTCGTCTACTCGGGCAACGGCCTGCGTGGTTACGGCAACCTCATTATCATCAAGCACGATGCAACTTACCTCACAGCGTATGCACACAATCGCGCTTTGATGGTAAAAGAGGGGGACGCGGTGACGAAGGGGCAAAAGATCGCCGAGATGGGTAACAGCGATGCCGACCGCGTGATGCTGCATTTCGAGGTTCGCCGGCAGGGTAAACCTGTCGATCCGCTGAAGTATTTGCCGCCTCAATAACCGAGACGACCATGCCGAAATCGAAGCGCCACGAGCCGCAAGCCGAGTCTGAGAAGATCAGTCGTGCCACGCAAGCATCGGCGGAGCGAGCTGGCGCTTCGACGGACGACGAAGACGATGTCGCGGAAAACGAACGTGATCTCGAGGCGCGCGACGCCGAAACGGACGGCGACGACGAGCGCGAAGGCCGTGCGGAAGCGGCGCCCGACGTCGACGATTTCCGCGCATTGCTGCAGGCCGAACTCACGGCCGACACGATCCAGCATTACCTGAATCGCATCAGCGTGAAGCCGCTCCTGACAGTCGAGGAGGAGCAGCGCTATTCGCGTCTCGCGAAGGCTGGCGAATTCGAGGCGCGGCAGGTGATGATCGAGCGCAACCTGCGTCTCGTCGTCAGCATCGCGAAGGGTTACCTGAACCGCGGCGTCCCGTTGCTCGACCTGATCGAGGAAGGCAACCTCGGACTGATGCACGCGATCGAGAAATTCGACCCGACGCGCGGCTTTCGTTTCTCGACCTACGCGACGTGGTGGATCCGTCAGAGCATCGAACGGGCGATCATGAACCAGGCTCGCACCGTGCGCCTGCCCGTGCACGTGATCCGCGAACTGAACCAGGTGCTGCGTGCGAAGCGCCACCTTGAAAAGAATTCGATGTCGACGGGCGAGGCGGCCGAGCGCCGCGAAGCCAGCATCGACGACATCGCCTATCTCACCGGCAAGACCGCCGAGGAAGTTACCGACATCCTCGCGCTCAACGAGCACACCGCGTCGCTCGACGCGCCGCTCGATCTCGATCCCGCGAGCAGCCTGCTCGACCTGCTGCCCGACGACCAAAGCCAGTCGCCCGACGCCGAGGTGCAGCACCGCGAACTCGAGACGCTGACGCGCGCGTGGCTGTCGCGGCTGTCCGACAAGCATCGGCACGTGATCGAGCGCCGCTTCGGCCTGAACCACATCGAACCGGCCACGCTCGAGGAACTGGCCGACGAGATGGGGCTCACGCGCGAGCGCGTGCGGCAGATCCAGCAGGAAGCGCTGGTGCGCCTCAAGCGGTTCTTTGCCTCCAACGGCGTGCGCAAGGACGCCGTTCTGTAACCGATGACTCCGATTCTCGTTTTTGACATCGAGACCATTCCCGATGTCGACGGCATTCGCCGTCTGGAAGACCTGCCCGCGACGCTCGACGATGCCGCGGTGGCCGAACATGCGTTCGCCGCGCGCCGCGAGAAGACCGGCAGCGATTTCCTGCCGCATCACCTGCAGCGCATCGCGGCGATCTCCTGCGTGTTCCGCGACAACAACGGATTTCGCGTGCGCTCGCTGGGCACGCCCCAGGACAACGAGGCGACGCTGGTCCAGTCGTTCTATCGCGTGATCGAGAAATACACGCCGCAGCTCGTGTCGTGGAACGGCGGCGGCTTCGATCTGCCGGTGCTCCATTACCGTGCGCTCGTGCACGGGATCCCCGCGACGCGCTACTGGGATCTGGGCGAGGACGACCGCGACTTCAAGTGGAACAACTACATCTCGCGCTATCACTCGCGACACACCGATCTGATGGACGTGCTCGCGATGTATCAGGCGCGCGCGAATGCGCCGCTCGACGCGCTTGCGAAGCTGTGCGGTTTTCCGGGCAAGCTCGGGATGGACGGCAGCCAGGTGTGGCCCGCGTTCCAGGACGGCCGGATCGAGGAAATCCGCAACTATTGCGAAACCGACGTCGTTAATACTTACCTGCTGTATTGCCGGTTCCAGTTGATGCGCGGTGGCCTGACGCCGAGCGAATATGCTGACGAGATCCTGCTCGTGAAGAACGCGCTGGCACAGGAGCCCGCGTCGCATTGGGCCGAATACCTAGCCGGTTTCGAGGTGTGATGCGGGCGGCTCGCGCCGCGGCAGCGATCAATCGAATTCGAGCACGACAGGCTGGTGATCCGACGCGCGCAGGTCGCCGTCGATCTCGCAGCGCGTGATGCGTGGCAGCAGCGTATCGGTCACGAACACGAAATCGCATGCGAGCGGTCCTTCCGACCATTGCGCCGTATCGTAGACGCCGGCAGTCGGCGGCGGCGTGCAGCCCGGGTGGCGGGCAATCCACGCATCGACGAACGGCGGCGCGTCGTCGATCGGCGCCAGCATGCGCCGGTACGCATCGCTGTCGAACGCGCTGTTGAAATCGCCGCAGACGATCGCGTCGCGCGGCTGGCCGGTCGCGCTGAACGGCCCCGTCGCATTTTCCGCCGGCGCGGGCCGGTCCGCGTGGGCGCAGGCTTCGCGATGCCGATCACGCAACGCATCGACCTGCGCGAGTCGCTGGCGCGCCGAATAGAATTCGAGGTGCGTCGTGACGACCCGCAGCGGGCCCGACGGCGTCACCAGCTCGACGTCCAGCGCGACACGCGGCATTGACGGCGCGCCCGCGTCGGCCGGCCACGGCAGCAGGTGGCGCAGCACGCGCCGGACGGGTAGCCGGGATGCGATCGCATTGCCGAACTGGCGGCGCGGCGCGCCGGGTTCGAGCGCCGGCAAGTCGGCGCCGATCGCGTCGACGATCGTATAGCCGGGCAGCAAAGCCGCCAGTTCGGCGAACTGGTCGGGGCCCGGCCGGCCGGGCAGGGCGCCGAAGCCGCGCGTCATTTCCTGCAGACACAACACGTCGAAGTCGCCGAGCCCGTGGGCGGCGGCGATGGTGCGGGCGAGGTCGACGACGCCGTCCGCGTCCCGACCCCATTGAACATTCCAGTCGATCAGTCGCATGGTCGAGTCTCCTGAGTTTTCCGCGAGCAGAACCTGTGCCGCCCATGGCCGGGCGCGGGACGCGGCGCATGCGGGCCGGCGGTAGTCCGTTCCTGCATGACGCGGCACCGTAGATGCATCCATCTGGAGGCTTGCGCCATGAAAGCAGGCGATGCGGGCTTTCGTCGTCTACAATCTCGCCTTCTTCAACGTTTTGTCAGGAAAAGCTGGTGTCCGAAGCCGTCCCCACTTCTGCGCGCAAATCGAAAAATGCGCCCGTCGCGCCCGGGCCTGCCCCGGTTCTCGAGATCGAATCGCTCGACATGGAAGCGCGCGGTGTCGGCCGCACGACGACCGAGGACGGCTCGCCGGGCAAGGTCATCTTCGTCGAGGGCGCGCTGCCCGGCGAGCGCGTGACCTATTCGAGCTATCGTCGCAAGCCGAGCTATGAGCAGGCGACCGTTGTCGATATTCTGCGCCCGAGCGTGCTGCGCACGCAGCCGAAGTGCAAATTCTTCGGCACCTGCGGCGGCTGCTCGATGCAGCACCTCGACATGCGTGCGCAGGTGGCGATCAAGCAGCGAGTGCTCGAGGACAACCTGTGGCACCTGTCGAAGCTGCGCGCCGAGACGGTGTTCGCGCCGATCCACGGCCCGTCGTGGGGCTACCGCTACCGTGCGCGCCTGACCGTGCGCAACGTCGCGAAGAAGGGCGGCGTGCTGGTTGGATTCCATGAAAAGAAGAGCAGCTATGTCGCCGACATGACGAGCTGCGAAGTGCTGCCGCCGCACGTGTCGGCGATGCTCGTGCCGCTGCGTCGGCTGGTGGAGGGGCTGTCGATCCGTGACCGGATGCCGCAGATCGAGCTCGCGGTCGGTTCGCAAGTCACGGCGCTGGTGCTGCGCGTGCTGGAGCCGATCAATGCGGACGACGAAGCGCTGCTGCGCGCGTTCGCGGACGAGCACAAGGTGCAATTCTGGCTTCAGCCGAAGGGCCCGGACACGGTCACGCCGTTCTATCCGCTCGACGTGCCGCTCGACTACACGCTGCCGGAGTTCGGCATCCGCATGCCGTTCAAGCCGACCGACTTCACGCAGGTCAACCATCAGATCAACCGCGTGCTGGTGGGCCGCGCACTGCGCCTGCTCGCGCCGTCGCGCGACGATCGCGTGCTCGACCTGTTCTGCGGAATCGGCAACTTCACGCTGCCGCTGGCGCGGCTGTCGCGCGAGGTGATGGGCATCGAAGGCAGCGAGACGCTGACGACGCGCGCGCTGGCGAATGCGCGCGAGAACGGTGTCGACGGGCACACGACCTTCGCGTGCCGGAACCTGTTCGAGGTCACGGGCGACGACCTCCGTGCGCTCGGCGCGTTCGACAAGTTCCTGATCGATCCGCCGCGCGAAGGCGCGCTCGCGGTGTCGAAGGCGCTGGCCGAAATCGCGCAGAGTGGCGAAGGCCCGCTGCCGAAGCGCATCGTCTACGTGTCGTGCAACCCGTCGACGCTCGCGCGCGACGCGGGCCTGCTCGTGCACGAGGCCGGCTATCGGCTGAAGGGTGCCGGGGTCGTGAACATGTTCCCGAATACGTCGCACGTCGAATCGATCGCGCTGTTCGAGCGCGATTGAGCGGACGGGCGGCGGACGTAAAAAAACCGGCCCTCGAGGCCGGTTTTTTCATGGTGTGCAGCGACCGTCAGTTGCGGTTGCCGCCGAAGATGCCCAGAAGCGCGAGCAGGTTCGTGAACACGTTGTACAGATCGAGGTAGATCGCAAGCGTAGCCGAGATGTAGTTCGTCTCGCCGCCGTTCACGACGCGCTGGACGTCGAACAGCATGTAGGCCGAGAAGATCGCGATCGCGAGCACGGACACGGTGAGCATCAGCGCCGGCAGTTGCAGGAAGATGTTCGCGACCGAGGCAAGCAGGATCACGATCACGCCCATGAACAGCCACTTGCCGAGCCCCGAGAAGTCACGCTTGCTGACCGTGGCGATCGTCGCCATCGCGGCGAAGATGATGCCGGTGCCGCCGAACGCGAGCATGATCAGCGACGGGCCGTTCGAGAAGCCGAGGATGAAGCTCAGCAGGCGCGACAGCATCAGGCCCATGAAGAACGTGAAGCCGAGCAGCACGAACACGCCGGCCGCGCTGTTTTTCGTCCGCTCGATCGCGAACATGAAGCCGAACGCGATCGCGAAGAACGCAAGCAGGCTCATCATCGGGCTCGTGGCCGCGAACAGCGAGAAGCCCGTCGCGACACCGACCCATGCGCCCAGCACCGTCGGCACCATCGACAGCGCGAGCAGCCAGTACGTGTTCCGCAGCACGCGATTGCGAACCTCTGCGGTGCTGACGGAGCCGCCGCGGCCGAAATTGTACGGATAGTCGTTCATGGTTTCTCCTAACATTGAACGCGTGGGCGTCCCGGGGCCGGTTCAGGCACACGCGGTGTGCGGCGCAGCAAACCGGAGCAGCTATGGCTAAGATACGTTCCGCGCCGCGAGGTTTCAATGGCCGGCGGCGCAAAAACATATGGATTCTGAACCTTTCACTCGTGTAAGGGTTCAATCGCAATGATACACGGGATCGTGCTACAATAGCGGATTCATTTGAACCTGTAACTTCTTAATTTCTTGGAGTTTTTATGGCAATCGAGCGCACCCTGTCGATCATCAAGCCGGATGCGGTGGCAAAGAACGTGATCGGCCAGATCTACAGCCGTTTCGAAGGCGCCGGCCTGAAGATCGTCGCATCGCGCATGGCACACCTGTCGCGTGCGGACGCAGAGAAGTTCTACGCAGTTCACGCAGCACGTCCGTTCTTCAAGGATCTCGTCGATTTCATGATCTCGGGCCCGGTGATGATCCAGGTTCTGGAAGGTGAAGGCGCGATCCTGAAGAACCGCGACCTGATGGGCGCGACGGATCCGAAGAAGGCGGAAAAGGGCACGATCCGCGCCGACTTCGCCGACAGCATCGACGCGAACGCCGTGCACGGCTCGGACGCTGCCGAAACGGCCGCGGTCGAAATCGCGTTCTTCTTCCCGGAAATGAACGTCTACTCGCGCTAAGCCCTGGCTGGCAACAAGTAGGCAGGATTCAGCGCACGCGGCAAGGCAGCACATCATGACGAGCGAAACTTCCGTCAATCTTCTCGACTTCGATGCCGAGGGTCTTGTCGCGTACTGCGGCAGCCTCGGCGAGAAGCCGTTCCGCGCCAAGCAGTTGCAGCGCTGGATCCATCAGTACAACGCCGGCGATTTCGACGGCATGACCGACCTTGCGAAGTCCCTGAGAGAAAAGCTCAAGGGCCGCGCGTCGATCGTGATGCCCGATATCGTCAGTGATCACGTTTCCACCGACGGCACGCGCAAGTGGCTGATCGACGTCGGAAACGGCAATGCGGTCGAAACCGTTTTCATCCCGGAAGAGACGCGCGGCACGCTGTGCGTGTCGTCGCAGGCCGGGTGTGCGGTCAACTGCCGCTTCTGCTCGACGGGCAAGCAGGGTTTCTCCCGCAATCTGTCGACAGCCGAAATCATCGGCCAGCTCCGGATGGCCGAATTTGCATTGCGTGCGTCGCTTGGTCGTGCGCCCGGTCCGAACGGCAAGGCCGAACGGGTCGTCACCAACGTGGTGATGATGGGCATGGGCGAGCCGCTGCTGAACTACAGCGCGGTCGTGCCCGCGATGCGGCTGATGCTCGACGACAACGCCTACGGCCTGTCGCGCCGCCGCGTCACGTTGTCGACGTCCGGCGTGGTGCCGATGATGGACCGCCTCGGCGCCGAACTGCCGGTCGCGCTCGCTGTTTCGCTGCACGCGCCGAACGACGCGCTGCGCGACGAGCTGGTGCCGCTCAACAAGAAGCATCCGCTTCGCGAGCTGATGGCGGCGTGCCAGCGTTATCTGAAAGTTGCGCCACGCGACTTCATTACTTTCGAATACTGCATGCTCGACGGCGTCAACGACACCGAAGCGCATGCGCGCGAACTGCTGGCCGTCACGCGCGACGTGCCCTGCAAGTTCAATCTGATCCCGTTCAATCCGTTTCCGGAATCGGGCCTCATCCGCTCGAAGCCGGAGCAGATCAAGCGTTTCGCACAGGTCCTCATCGACGCGGGTGTCGTCACGACCGTGCGCAAGACGCGCGGCGACGACATTGACGCCGCGTGCGGCCAGCTGGCCGGCGCCGTGAAGGATCGCACGCGACTGGCGGAGCGAACGGGCGCAGCAGCAAAAATCATCGAAGTTCGGGCGGTTTGACGGGGATGCCCGAACCTTTTGGCGGTACAACACGCGAATAGCGATCGGTCGCGGCGCCTCGGCGCCGCGCATGATATGGACGGTTGCGGGGGCCGGCGGCGCCCGCCAGTGAAGAAGAATCGACGCGAGGACAAGGATGAGTGAGCCGCAGCCGACAAACGGCGCAGAGACGAATGCCGCGAAGCCGGCGCAGGCAGGGCTTGAAACGCTGGCAGCCGTCGGCAGCCGGCTGGCGCAGCTCCGGGAAGCCAAGGGTTGGACGGTCGACGACGTGTCGGCGCGGCTCAAGGTCGCCCCGCAGAAGCTGCGTGCGCTCGAGGCGGGCGACATCAGCCATTTGCCCGGCGTGACGTTCGCGCTCGGCGTCGTGCGCAGCTACGCGAAAATGCTCGGCGTCGATCCCGAGCCGTTTGCACAGGCATTGCGCCGCGAGCGGGGCGTGCCGGAGGTCGATCTGTCGATGCCTGCGTCGTCGGGGACGGATCTGCCGCGTGGTCGCGTGTCGATTCCGCTCGGCGGCTCGTCGCGCCATCATCCGTGGCTGTGGGGAACGGCGATCGTTGTCGTCGCGGTGATCGCGGTGCTCATGTGGCACACTGGCGGCGATTCGTCGAGCTGGCTCGCGCGCTTCAAGGGCGGCGGCGACACCGAACATGCGTCGGCGGCGAGCGCGCCGGCGGCGTCTTCCGCCGAAGAGGCGGCCGCGGGCGGCGCGTCGACGGCAGTCGGCAACGACGTCCCGGCGCAGGTTGCAGCATCCGCCGCGGCACCGCAGGTCGTTGCGTCGGCTGCTCCGGTTGCTTCAGCCCCGGCCCCGACGGCCGTCGTGCCTGCGTCACAACCGATCGTCGCGACGGCAGCGGCGAGCAGCGCGGCCGTGCCGGCGCAGCCCGCGAGCGTCGTGGTGGCGGCAGGCCAGTCGATGGTCGAACTGAAGGTCAAGCAGGATTGCTGGTTCAGCGTGCGCGACAAGAGCGGCAAGGAGCTGTTCTCGGCACTGGTGCGGGCCGGCGAGACGAAGCAGGTCGCCGGTGACGGGCCGTTCAAGGTGACGATCGGCAACAAGGCAGGTCTTGATACGGTCGCGTTCGACGGAAAACCTGTCGATCCGGCGAAATATTCGGCAGCGCGGGGTAACGTGGCGCGGTTCACGCTGCCCTGACGTCAAGCGCCGTGACGCAGGTCTGTCCTGGACAGGCCGCGAGGGCACGGCGCTTTTTCAATTCATGCGCCGCCTCGCGGCGCATTCCGCGTAAATGGATCTATCGATGCAATCCGAAGCTCAATCCCCACGCAGCAGTCAGATTTGTTCAACCGAGCCGGTGTTCGGCGGGCATCAGCCGCGTCGCGTGTCGCATGCGGTGGATGTTCGTTGGGGCGGGCAGCTCGTGACGATCGGCGGCGATGCGCCGGTGCGCGTGCAGTCGATGACGAATACCGACACGGCCGATGCGATCGGCACGGCGATCCAGATCAAGGAACTCGCGAACGCGGGCTCCGAACTGGTGCGTATCACGGTCAATACGCCGGAGGCCGCGGCCGCCGTGCCGGCGATCCGCGAGCAGCTCGACCGGATGGGTGTGACCGTCCCGCTCGTCGGGGATTTTCACTACAACGGCCACCTGCTGCTGCGCGACTATCCGGGCTGCGCGGAGTCGCTGTCGAAGTACCGGATCAACCCGGGTAACGTCGGTCAGGGCGCGAAGCGCGACACGCAGTTCGCGCAGATGATCGAAGCCGCGGCGAAGTACGACAAGCCGGTGCGGATCGGCGTGAACTGGGGCAGCCTCGACCAGGATCTGCTCGCGCGCATGATGGACGAGAACGGCGCGCGTTCGCAGCCGTGGGATGCGCAGAGCGTGATGTATGAAGCGCTGATCCAGTCGGCGATCGGCTCGGCCGAGCGCGCGGTCGAACTGGGTCTCGGCCGTGACCGCATCGTGCTGTCGTGCAAGGTCAGCGGCGTGCAGGACCTGATCGCCGTGTACCGTGAGCTCGGCCGCCGCTGCGGCTTCGCGCTGCACCTCGGTCTGACCGAGGCCGGCATGGGCTCGAAGGGCATCGTCGCTTCGACGGCCGCGCTCGGCGTGCTGCTGCAGGAAGGGATCGGCGACACGATCCGCATTTCGCTGACGCCGGAGCCGGGCGCGTCGCGCACGGGCGAAGTGATCGTCGGCCAGGAAATCCTGCAGACGATGGGCCTGCGCTCGTTCGCGCCGATGGTGATCGCGTGCCCGGGCTGCGGCCGCACGACGAGCACGCTTTTCCAGGAACTCGCGATGCAGATCCAGACCTATCTGCGTGAGCAGATGCCGGTCTGGCGCAAGGAATATCCGGGTGTCGAAAAGATGAACGTCGCGGTGATGGGCTGCATCGTCAACGGCCCGGGCGAGTCGAAGCACGCGAACATCGGCATCAGCCTGCCGGGTTCGGGCGAAAACCCGGCCGCGCCCGTCTTCATCGACGGCGAGAAGGTCAAGACGCTGCGCGGTGAGCGGATCGCCGAGGAATTCCAGCAGATCGTCAGCGACTACGTCGCACGCAATTATGGCCGCACCGAGGCCCTGAACTAAATTCGTCCACACACACGAACGATGACTGAACAGAAACGCAAGATCGAGAAGCTCACCGGCGTCAAGGGCATGAACGACATCCTCCCGCAGGATGCCGGCCTCTGGGAGTTCTTCGAAGCTACCGTGAAATCGCTGCTGCGCGCGTACGGCTATCAGAACATCCGCACGCCGATCGTCGAACATACGCAGCTCTTCACGCGCGGCATCGGCGAAGTCACGGACATCGTCGAGAAGGAGATGTACAGCTTCACCGACGCGCTGAACGGCGAGAACCTGACGATGCGCCCGGAAAACACCGCGGCCGTCGTGCGTGCGTCGATCGAGCACAACATGCTGTATGACGGCCCGAAGCGCCTGTGGTACATCGGCCCGATGTTCCGTCACGAGCGTCCGCAGCGCGGCCGCTACCGCCAGTTCCACCAGGTCGGCGTCGAGGCGCTCGGCTTCGCGGGCCCGGATGCGGATGCCGAGATCATCATGATGTGCCAGCGCCTGTGGGACGACCTCGGCCTGACCGGCATCAAGCTCGAGATCAATTCGCTCGGCCTCGCCGAAGAGCGTGCCGCGCACCGCGTCGAACTGATCAAGTATCTCGAGCAGTTCGCCGATGTCCTGGACGAGGACGCCAAGCGTCGCCTGTATACGAACCCGCTGCGCGTGCTCGATACGAAGAACCCCGCGCTGCAGGAAATCGCGCAGAACGCGCCGAAGCTGATCGACTTCCTGGGCGACGAGTCGCGTGCCCACTTCGAAGGGCTGCAGCGCCTGCTGCTCGCGAACAACATCCCGTTCAAGATCAACCCGCGTCTCGTGCGCGGCCTCGACTACTACAATCTGACCGTGTTCGAGTGGGTGACCGACAAGCTCGGCGCGCAGGGCACGGTCGCGGCCGGCGGCCGCTACGATCCGTTGATCGAGCAGCTCGGCGGCAAGCCGACCGCCGCGTGCGGCTGGGCGATGGGCATCGAGCGCATTCTCGAGCTGCTGAAGGAAGAGGATCTCGCGCCCGAGCAGGAGGGTGTCGACGTGTACGTGGTGCACCAGGGCGAGACGGCGCGCGAACAGGCGTTCATCGCGGCCGAGCGTCTGCGCGATACGGGCCTCGACGTGATTTTCCACTGCAGCGCCGACGGCGGCCCGGCAAGCTTCAAGTCGCAGATGAAGCGGGCCGATGCGAGCGGTGCCGCGTTCGCGGTGATCTTCGGCGAAGAAGAGGTCGCGAACGGCACGGTCGGCGTGAAAGCGTTGCGCGGTGCGGGCGAGGACGGAGAAAAGAACGTTCAGCAGACCGTACCGGTCGAAAGCTTGACCGAATTCCTAATCAATGCGATGGTTGCATCCGCCGAAGACGGCGACGACTGATCGCGCTGGCATTCGCTCGACAAGAAAAGCCTGAAAAGGAAGGAATCGCTCGCCGATGAGTTATCACGACGAACAAGAATCGATTGAAAGTCTCAAGGCGTGGTGGGCCCGCTGGGGCAACCTCACCACGTGGATCGTGCTCGCGGCGCTGGTCGTCGCGGCTGGTTTCAACGGCTGGAATTACTGGCAGCGCCGTCAGGCCGCCGAGGCTTCCGGGTTGTACGAGCAGGTGCAGAAGGCCGCCGCCGCGAATGACAAGGCGACGATGGCCCGCGCGGCCGCCGACATGGAAAGCAAGTTCGGCAGCACGCCGTATGCGCAAATGACCGCACTGTCGGCGGCGAAGACGTTGTACGCGGCCGGCGACGCCGCCGGCGCGAAGGCGCAGCTGCAATGGGCCGTCGATCACGCCAAGGACGACGAGTACAAGCAGATCGCGAAACTGCGTCTCGCATCGCTGCTGCTCGACGAGAAGGCGTACGATGCGGGCCTCGCGCTGCTGTCCGGCACGCCGGTCGATGCATTCAAGGGCCTCGTGGCCGATCGCCGTGGCGATCTGCTTGCGGCGCAAGGCAAGACCGACGATGCGCGCGCCGCGTACAAGCTCGCGCTCGCCGGCCTGTCGCAGGACGACCAGTCCGCGCGTCAGCTCGTGCAGTTCAAGCTCGATGCGCTCGGCGGCTGATCCCGGCCCCCTCAACCTCTTAACTCTGCTTCGCTAACCGATGAATTTGCTGAAACGTTACGCTGTGCCCGTAGCCTGCGCGGCGGCTGTCCTGGCATTGGCGGCCTGCTCGTCGTCGAAGGACGCGCGCCGCGTGCCGACGCCGCTCACCGAGTTCAAGCCCGTCATGGACGTGCAACAGGTCTGGAAGGCGAGCGTCGGCAAGGGCGGGCGCTACCTGTTCTCGCCGGTGGCCGTTGGCGACGCCGTCTACGCGGCGGGCGAGAACGGTTCGGTCGAGAAGATCGACGCGAAGACGGGCCAGACGCTGTGGCGCGCGAAGGTCGGTTCGGACCTGTCGGCCGGGGTCGGCAGCGACGGCAACCTGACCGCGGTCGGCGCGTTGAAGGGCGGCGTGTTCGTGCTGGGCCCCGACGGCAAGCAGCTGTGGAAGACGAGCGTGCAGGGCGAGATCTTCTCGCCGCCGCTGGTCGGCAACGGTCTCGTGATCGTGCGCACGATCGACGGCCAGGTGATCGCGTTCAATGCGCAGACGGGCGAGCAGAAGTGGAACTACCGCAACCGCGCGGTGCCGCTGAACCTGCGCGTGTCGGCCGGCATGACGTTCGCGGGCGATGCGGCCGTGCTGGCGGGCTTCCCCGGCGGCGGTCTCGTCGCGATCAACCTGCAGACGGGCGAGCCGTTCTGGCAGACGCCCGTATCGTTCCCGAAGGGCGTGACCGAAGTGGAGCGCATCAACGACGTCAGCGGTCCGCCGACGCTCGTGGGTGCCGAAGCGTGCGCGGTCACGTTCCAGGGCCAGCTCGGCTGCTTCGACGCGAACTCGGGCCGTCCGCTGTGGGAAAAGGCGTTCTCGAGCCGCAGCGGTCTCGCGCAGGATGATTCGGTCGTCGCCGGCGGCGACGACTGGTCGGTCGTGACGGCCTACGACGCGGCGAGCGGCAACCAGCTCTGGCGTAACGACAAGCTGAAGAGCCGCGACGTCGGCGTGCCCTACCTGCTCGGCCGTGCGGTCGTGATGGGCGATTATCAGGGCTTCGTGCACTTCCTGTCGCGCGAGGACGGCAGCTTCATCGCCCGAATGAAGACCGACGGCAGCGCGATCACCGCGGCGCCGGTCCTGGCGGGCAATACGCTCGTCGTGCAGACGAAGGACGGTGGTCTGTACGGGTTCCGTCCGCGCTGACGCGCACGTAACAGGCGCGACCGCGGCGCGGCGGGCTCGTCCCGCGCGCCGCGGTCGCGCGACATGAAGGCGGCCGGTGTCCCCGGCCGCTCGGTATTTGAAAGGCAGTTCGAAACGAAAGACGACGGCGCGCAACGCGCGCCCGGCGCGCGCATCCGGCGCGGCGCGAATTCGTGATATTTTCATTCAGCGCAGCCGCCCGCAGCAGCGGGCCTCCCGCTGCTGCGCATCACCGTAGAAAACACAGATGAAACCGGTCATTGCCCTCGTTGGGCGCCCCAATGTGGGGAAATCCACGCTGTTCAACCGGCTCACGCGTTCGCGCGATGCGCTGGTCGCCGACTTGCCGGGCCTGACGCGCGATCGCCATTATGGCGAAGGGCGGGTCGGTGCACGGCCGTATCTGGTCGTCGATACCGGCGGCTTCGAGCCCGTCGCGAAGGACGGCATCCTGCACGAGATGGCACGTCAGACGCGCCAGGCCGTCGAGGAAGCCGACGTCGTCGTGTTCATCGTCGACGGCCGTAACGGCCTTGCGCCGCAGGACAAGTCGATCGCCGACTACCTGCGCAAGACTGGCCGGCCGATCTTCCTGGTCGTCAACAAGGCCGAGGGGATGAAGTACACGGCGGTCGCGACGGACTTCTACGAGCTCGGGCTCGGCGATCCGCGCGCGATCTCGGCCGCGCACGGCGACGGCGTGACCGACATGATCAACGAGGCGCTGGAAGTCGCATACGCGGGCCAGCCCGAGGAAGCGGACGAGGACGATCCGTCGCGCGGCATCAAGATCGCGATCGTCGGCCGGCCGAACGTCGGCAAGTCGACGCTCGTGAACGCGCTGATCGGCGAGGACCGCGTGATCGCGTTCGACATGCCGGGCACGACGCGCGATTCGATCTACGTCGACTTCGAGCGTAACGGCAAGAAATATACGCTGATCGACACCGCGGGCCTGCGCCGCCGCGGCAAGGTGTTCGAGGCGATCGAGAAATTCTCGGTCGTGAAGACGCTGCAGTCGATCTCGGACGCGAACGTCGTCATTCTTCTGCTGGATGCGCAGCAGGACATTTCCGACCAGGATGCGCATATCGCCGGCTTCGTCGTCGAACAGGGCCGCGCGCTCGTGATCGGCGTCAACAAGTGGGACGGTCTCGACGATCACGCACGCGATCGCGCGAAAGCGGATTTGACCCGCAAGCTGAAATTCCTCGACTTCGCGAAATCGCACTACATTTCGGCCGCGAAGAAGACCGGCATCGGCGCGCTGATGCGCTCGGTCGACGACGCGTACGCGGCGGCGATGGCGAAACTGCCGACGCCGAAGCTCACGCGCGCGCTGATCGAGGCGGTCGAGTTCCAGCAGCCGCGGCGTCGCGGTCCGGTGCGTCCGAAGCTGCGCTACGCGCACCAGGGCGGCCAGAATCCGCCGCTGATCGTCATCCACGGCAACGCGCTCGACGCCGTGACGGAAACCTACAAGCGTTACCTCGAAAACCGATTCCGCGAAACTTTCTCACTGACCGGGACTCCATTGCGCATAGAGTTCCGTTCGTCGAACAACCCGTACGCGGACAAGGGCTGAAGCATGTCCTGCAAGGGATAGGCCGCATGGCCTACGCCCGGGCGGGGCATGCAAAATCGGCTATAGTGTAGCGATTGGCGCCGGATCTCTTTTTCTTCGTCGCCAATCCAGATCAACCTGCAAAAAAAGATGGAGTACGCCATGAGCAACAAAGGGCAATTGTTACAAGACCCGTTTTTGAACGCACTGCGCAAAGAGCACGTTCCCGTTTCGATCTATCTCGTCAACGGCATCAAGCTGCAAGGGAACATTGAATCGTTCGACCAGTACGTCGTGTTGCTCCGTAATACGGTGACCCAGATGGTCTACAAGCACGCCATCTCGACGGTCGTGCCGGCGCGCCCGGTGAATTTCCACCCGGACGCGGAAGCCTCGTCCTAACCCATCGCAGCGGCCGGCGTCCGGTCGCCGCGAGCGACCGATGCCAGCCGCCTTATCTTGACACCCGATAATTTGATCAACGCAGCGCTCGTCGGCATCGACTTCGGCAAGACCGATTTCGAAGCCAGCCTCGAAGAACTCAGTCTTCTCGCCTCCAGTGCGGGGGCCCGTCCCGCCGTCACCCTCACAGGTCGTCGCGCCAGTCCCGATGCCAAGATGTTCATCGGCAGCGGCAAAGCCGAAGAATTGCGGCTTGCCTGCGACGCGCACAACGTCGAAATCGTCATCTTCAACCACGCACTGGCACCGGCCCAGCAACGCAATCTGGAGCAGGCGCTTAACAGGCGGGTGGTCGATCGCACGAGCCTCATCCTCGATATCTTCGCGCAGCGTGCCCGCAGCCACGAAGGCAAGCTGCAGGTCGAGCTCGCGCAGCTGCAATACCTGTCGACCCGCCTGATTCGCGCGTGGACCCACCTGGAGCGGCAAAAGGGCGGTATCGGCCTGCGCGGCCCCGGGGAAACCCAGCTCGAAACCGACCGCCGGTTGATCGGCGAGCGCATCAAGATGCTGAAGTCGCGGCTCGACCGGCTGCGCAGGCAGCACAGCACGCAGCGTCGTCAGCGCGCGCGCAGCGGCACGATGTCGGTGTCGCTCGTCGGCTATACGAACGCGGGCAAGTCGACGCTGTTCAATGCGCTGACGAAGGCGCAGGCCTATGCGGCCGACCAGCTGTTCGCCACCCTCGATACGACGTCGCGGCGCGTGTACCTCGGCGACGAGGCAGGTCAGATTGTCGTATCCGATACGGTCGGGTTCATTCGCGAACTGCCTCACCAATTGGTTGCCGCGTTTCGCGCGACCCTCGAGGAAACAATCCATGCGGATCTGCTGCTGCACGTCGTCGACGCGTCGAGCGTGGTGCGGCTCGAACAGATCGAGCAGGTGAACGGCGTGCTGCACGAGATCGGTGCGGACACGATCCGGCAGGTGCTGGTGTTCAACAAGATCGACGCCGTGCCCGAGCTGGCGGCCCGCGGCGACGCGGTCGAGCGGGACGAGTATGGTAATATTTCGCGCGTCTTTTTGAGCGCACGCACCGGTCAGGGTCTTGATGCGTTGCGTGCCGCCATCGCCGAGATCGCCTCCGCGGAACACCTTTCCGGCGCGACGTTACCCAACGGCGCGCTCGACGGCGCACCCGCTGAACCACACGAAGACCACACGATTTCCGAACACGGGCGCTAACCGGTCCCGGCCGGTTCGCCGGCGTCTAATCTGGTGAACAAACTCTGGTGAACGAATACAACGAGCGGAGTACCTGGCGGCGGATACGCGCCTTGCTGTCGATCAACGATCCCCGCTGGGGGCGCGGCGAAGGCAAGGGCAACGACGGATCCCGTCCGCGTGCGAATGAATCGAAGCGTCCGCCCGGTGGCGACGGTGACGGTCCGCCCGATCTCGACGAGATGTGGCGCAACTTCAACCGGCGTCTGAGCGGCCTGTTCGGCGGCAAGGGCGGCAACGGCTTCCGGCCCGACAATGGCCGGGCCGCGCGCGTCGGCGTCGGCATCGTGATCGGCGTGCTGGTCGCGGTCTACGCGGGCAGCGGGCTGTTCGTCGTGCAGGACGGCCAGACGGGCGTCGTGCTGCAGTTCGGCAAGCTGTCCGGCACGGTTGGCCAGGGCGTGCACTGGCGCGCGCCGTATCCGTTCGCGTCGCACGAGATCGTCGACACGTCGCAGGTCCGTTCGATCGAGATCGGCCGCAACAACGTCGTGCGTCTCGCGAACGTGAAGGAAGCGGCGATGCTGACGCGCGACGCCGACATCGTCGACGTGCGTTTCATCGTCCAGTATCGGATTCGTTCCGCAACCGACTACCTGTTCCGCAGCGTCGATCCGGAGCGCAGTGTGTCGCAGGCCGCCCAGGCCGCGGTGCGCGCGATCGTCGGCACGCGCAGCGCGGCCGACATGCTGAACCAGGATCGCGATGCACTGCGCGAGCAATTGTCCGCCGCGATCCAGCGCGATCTCGATCGCTACCAGTCGGGCCTCGAGATCACGGCCGTCACGATGCAGAGCGTCGCGGCGCCCGAGCAGACGCAGGCCGCGTACGCCGAAGTCGCGAAGGCGCGCGAAGATCGCGAGGCCGCGAAGCGTGCCGCGCAGGCCTATGCGAACGACCTGCTGCCGAAGGCGCAGGGCAATGCCGCGAAACTCGCCGACGAAGCGAAGGCGTATGCCGATCGCGTGGTCACGGAGGCAGAGGGCGACGCCGACCGGTTCAAGCAGGTCTATGCACAGTATTCGAAGGCGCCCGCGGTGATCCGCGAGCGGATGTACCTCGAGACGATGCAGGAAATCTATTCGAACGCGACGAAAGTGTTCGTCGGCAACAAGGGTGGCAACAGCGTCGTGTATCTGCCGCTCGACAAGCTCGTCGAGCAGGGGCGACAAGACGCCGCGAATGCCACGACGCCTGCCGGTGCGTCCGCGCCCGTCACGGCTTCGGCTCCGGCCGCCGCTGCGTCGAGCGCACCCGCGAGCGCGGCTTCGGGCGCAGCGGCGCCCGCACCGGGCAGCGACGTGCTGCGGTCGCGCGAAGCGTTCCGCAGCCGCTCGCGTGAAGACGATACGAAGTAACGGAGAGCGCAGAACATGAACCGAATCATTGCGCTCGTCGTCGCAATCGTGATCGCCGCTTTCGCGGCGTCGTCGACCGTCCTGACCGTCGACCCGCGCCACACTGCCGTGCTGTCGGGCCGCGACGGCGCGCAACCCGAACTCGCGGGCCCCGGCATCCATTTCAAGCTGCCGCCGCCGCTGCAAACGGCGACGCTGATCGACACGCGCCTGCAATCGCTCGAGTCGTCGGATCCGCTGCAACTGGCGACCGAAGACAAGCACGACCTGCTCGTCGCGTATGCGGTCAAGTACCGGATCAGCGATCCGATGAAGTATTTCACGGCGACGGGCGGCGACCCGGCGGCCGCCACCGAGCGTCTGGCCGGCGCGCTGAAGAGCGCACTCGGCGACGCGTTCGGCAAGCGTGCGCTCGACGACGCGCTCGGCGGCCAGCGCGACATCGCCAATGCGGCGCGCGACGCGGTGCGCGCGAAGGCGTCGGGCTTTGGCGTCGATGTGGTCGACGTGCAGTTGACGCGCGTCGACTTGCCGGCTGCGCAGACGGATGCCGTCTATCAGCGGATGATTGCCGCGCTGCGCGACCAGGCCGCACGGGTGCGCGCGGATGGCGCCGCCGATGTCGAGCAGATCAAGGCCGACGCGGAACGCGAACAGCAGGCGGTGCTCGCGAATGCGTACAAGTCCGCGCAGACGATCAAGGGCGAGGGCGACGCGAAGGCCGCGTCGATCGCCGCCGATGCGTTCGGCCGCGATCCGCAGTTCTACCAGTTCTACGCGAGCCTGCAGGCTTACCGGAATACCTTCAAGCGCAACGACATCATCGTCGTCGACCCCGACAGCGAGTTTTTCCGTTTCATGCGCAGCCCGACGGGCGGTGCCGCACCGGCGGCACCCGCTCCCCGCAAACACTGACCTTGGGGCGCCGCGTCGAGCGGCGCCGTCGCTCGCATGGATTTGGCTGGCTCGTTGTTGCTCGCGGTAGCACTGATGCTGATCATCGAGGGGGCGTTCCCCTTCGTGTTTCCCGTCGCCTGGCGCGACACGTTTCGTAGAATAGCGGAGCGGCCGCCGCATCATATCCGGATCGGCGGGCTCATCGTGATGGCGCTCGGGCTCGTCCTGCTGCTGCTCGCCACCTGATCCGGACGGCGCACCCGCCGTTCGTTCCGCCCGATTTCCGATTTCCGATTCATCTCGCGGCGCGCGTGTCGCGCCCTGTTTCCTGTCGTAGGACCGTAACGATGTCGACCTGGTTACTTCCCGAGAATATCGCCGACGTACTGCCGTCGGAAGCGCGCAAGATCGAGGAGCTGCGCCGCAGGCTGCTCGATCGCTTCCGTTCGTACGGCTACGAAATGGTGATGCCGCCGCTGCTCGAATATCTCGAGTCGCTGCTGACGAGCGGCGGCGCCGACCTGCGCTTGCGTACTTTCAAGCTGGTCGATCAGCTGTCGGGCCGCACGCTCGGCCTGCGCGCGGACATCACGCCGCAGGTTGCGCGTATCGACGCGCACCTGCTGAACCGCCAGGGCGTGACGCGTCTCTGTTATGCGGGCCACGTGATGCATACGCGTCCGCGCGGCCTGCATGCGACGCGCGAGCAGATCCAGATCGGCGCCGAAATCTACGGACATGCCGGACTGGAAGCCGATCTCGAGATCCAGCAGCTGATGCTCGACGCGCTGCACCTCGCGGGGCTGTCGCGGATCCGTCTGGATCTGTGTCACGCGGGCGTGCTCGCGGCGCTGCTCGCACGCGACGCGCAGGCCGCCGAGCGCGGCGAGGCGCTGTACGACGCGCTGTCGGGCAAGGACGTGCCGATGCTGAACGAACTCACCGACGATCTCGGCGCCGATACGCGCGCGGCGCTGCGGACGCTGCCGCATCTGTACGGCGACGCGAGCGTGCTCGACGAGGCACGTGCACGCCTGCCGGTGCTGCCCGAGATCACGCGCGCGCTCGACGATCTCGCGCAGCTCGCGGCGCAGGCGAAGGGTGTCGAGGTGGCGATCGATCTCGCCGATCTGCGTGGCTACGCGTACCACAGCGGCGCGATGTTTACGGCGTACATCGACGGCGTGCCGAACGCGATCGCGCGCGGCGGCCGTTACGACCACGTGGGCCAAGCCTACGGTCGCGCCCGCCCGGCGACGGGCTTCTCGCTCGATCTGCGCGAGCTTGCGCGGATTTCGCCGATCGAGGCGCGCGGTACCGCGATTCTCGCGCCGTGGGCACAGGACGACGCGCTGAGCGCGGCCGTTGCGGCGCTGCGCGATGCGGGCGAGGTCGTGATCCAGGCGTTGCCGGGGCATGACCACGTGCTCGACGAGTTCGCCTGCGACCGTTCGCTTGTCGAGCGTAACGGCGCATGGGTGGTCGAACCCCGTTAAACAGAGGTTCGCGGGCCGTCGTTCGACGTGCATATCGTTGAAGCGAAACGGAAAAATTCGGAATCGCCCGCGAACATAGGTAGAATACGTTTTTAACCAGCTAACGAATCAACATGTCTGCCAGCGCAGTGAACGTGACTCCCGGGCGCAATGTCGTCGTCGTGGGAACGCAATGGGGTGATGAAGGCAAGGGCAAGATCGTCGACTGGCTGACGGACCACGCTCAGGGCGTCGTGCGTTTCCAGGGCGGTCACAACGCCGGCCACACCCTCATCATCGGCGGCAAGAAAACCATCTTGCGCCTCATTCCGTCGGGCATCATGCGTGAAGGCGTCGCCTGCTACATCGGCAACGGCGTCGTCCTGTCCCCCGAGGCACTGTTCAAGGAAATCGGCGAGCTGGAAGAGGCCGGCGTGAACGTGCGCGATCGCCTGTTCATCTCCGAAGCCACGACGCTGATCCTGCCGTACCACATCGCAATCGACCAGGCGCGCGAAGCGCGCAAGGGCGCCGGCAAGATCGGTACGACCGGCCGCGGCATCGGCCCCGCGTACGAAGACAAGGTCGGCCGCCGCGCGCTGCGCGTGCAGGACCTGTTCGACGCGAAGACCTTCGCCGACCGCCTGCGCGAAAACCTCGATTTCCACAACTTCGTGCTGACCCAGTACCTGGGTGGCGCGGCCGTCGATTTCCAGGCCACGCTCGACACGATGCTCGGCTATGCCGATCGCCTGAAGCCGATGGTGGCCGACGTGTCGCGCCGCCTGTACGACGCGAACAACGCCGGTCAGAACCTGCTGTTCGAAGGCGCGCAAGGCACGCTGCTCGACATCGACCACGGCACCTATCCGTTCGTCACGTCGAGCAACTGCGTCGCGGGTGCGGCATCGGCGGGCGCCGGCGTCGGTCCGCAGAAGCTGAACTACATCCTCGGCATCACGAAGGCGTATTGCACGCGTGTCGGCTCGGGCCCGTTCCCGAGCGAGTTGTACGACGCGGACAATCCGCAACGCCAGGACCAGATCGGCGTTACGCTGGCGAACGTCGGCAAGGAATTCGGCTCGGTCACCGGCCGTCCGCGCCGCACCGGCTGGCTCGACGCAGCGGCACTGCGCCGCTCGATCCAGATCAACGGCGTGTCGGGCCTGTGCATGACGAAGCTCGACGTGCTCGACGGCCTCGATGAAGTCAAGCTGTGCGTCGGCTACAAGATCGACGGCAAGGATGTGGACATCCTGCCGCGCGGTGCGGCCGACGTCGCGCGCTGCGAGCCCGTGTACGAAACGTTCGCCGGCTGGAAGGAAAGCACCGTCGGCATCAAGACGTGGGACGCGCTGCCGGCGAATGCTCAGGCATACCTGACCCATGTCCAGGAAGTGGCCGGCGTGCCGGTCGACATGGTTTCGACGGGGCCGGATCGCGACGAGACGATCCTGCTTCGCCATCCGTTCAAGGTGTAATTCTCAGCATGACGCAGCAAATCACGATGACGGCGGCAGACTTGATGACCGATCCGCGCAACGACGACAAGAACCTGTGGGTAGGCTGGGACGAATACCATCGTCTGATCGAGCTGCTTGCGCTCCAGGTGCATGCATCGGGCTGGAAGTTCGACCAGATCCTGTGCCTCGCGCGCGGCGGTCTGCGCGTCGGCGATCAACTGTCGCGCATCTACGACGTCCCGCTCGCGATCCTCGCGACGAGTTCGTATCGCGAAGCGGCCGGCACCGAGCAGGGCGAGCTCGACATCGCGCAGTACATCACGATGACCCGTGGCAACCTCGAGGGCAACGTGCTGCTGGTCGACGATCTCGTCGATTCGGGCGTTACGCTCGCGCGCGTGCAGGAGCACCTGAAGGAGCGCTATCCGGCGGTCAAGGCCGTGCGCTCGGCGGTGCTCTGGTACAAGGGTTGCTCGAAGGTCAAGCCTGACTATCACACGCAGTATCTGCCGACGAATCCGTGGATTCATCAGCCGTTCGAAGAGTGGGACACGGTTCGTCCTCACAATCTCGAGGCGTGGATCAAGCGCGGTCGCGCGCAGCGCGACGGCTCGGGCGCGTGAGCGGCCGGTCGATCGAAGGAAAGCCTTGTACGGCGCCGCTTGCGGCGCCGTTTTTTATTGCAGCAGCGGGCCGGTGAGCGCCACAATCGGTGTTCGCGGTAGGCAGACGGCGCGGCCCCGGCTATGATGGCAGCCCTGCCACAGCTTGCGCGGGATTGCATGCGCGGCGTGGATCACGTGGCTTCAGGGCAACAGGGCAGGACGGTTTTTCAGGGGGGCGCGAGTAGAATAGCGCTCGTTTTGTCCGAACCGGACCCGATTATTAAGCTTCATATGAACGACACGATCCAGGCGACCGACGCAGCCCATGCGCATTCGACGCACCAACACTCGATGCGGGCGCTTGCGATAGCGGCCATCGGCGTCGTGTTCGGCGACATCGGCACGAGCCCGCTGTATGCGCTGAAGGAGGCGTTCAGCCCCGCACACGGCATTCCGCTCACCGAAGGCTCGATTCTCGGGGTGATCTCGCTGCTGTTCTGGGCGATCATCCTGGTGGTCGGCATCAAGTATCTGCTGTTCGTGATGCGGGCCGACAACAACGGCGAGGGTGGCGTGCTCGCGCTGATGGCGCTGTCGCTGCGGCCGCTCGACTCGAAAACCCGCGTCGCGGGCGCGCTGATGGCGCTCGGGATCTTCGGCGCGTGCATGTTCTACGGCGACGCTGTGATCACGCCGGCGATTTCCGTGATGTCGGCGGTCGAAGGTCTGGAGATCGCGACGCCGCACCTGTCCCATCTCGTGATGCCGATCACGATCGTGATTCTGATCGCGCTGTTCTGGATCCAGCGTCACGGCACCGCGATGGTCGGCAAGCTGTTCGGGCCGATCATGGTGCTGTGGTTCATCGCGATCGCGGCGCTCGGCGTGTATCACATCGTGCGCGTGCCGGGCATCATCGCGGCGATCAACCCGTATTACGCGGCGTCGTTCATGTCGGAGCATGTGCTGCAGGCCTATGTCGTGCTCGGTTCGGTCGTGCTGGTGCTGACCGGCGCGGAAGCGCTCTACGCGGACATGGGCCACTTCGGTGCGAAGCCGATTCGCCTCGCCGCATACGGGCTCGTGATGCCGTCGCTCGTGCTGAACTACTTCGGCCAGGGCGCGCTGCTGATCCAGAACCCGAAGGCGATCGAGAACCCGTTCTTCCTGTTGGCGCCGGAATGGGCGCTGCTGCCGCTCGTCGTGCTGTCGACGGTTGCGACCGTGATTGCTTCGCAGGCCGTGATTTCGGGCGCGTATTCGCTGACGTCGCAGGCGATCCAGCTCGGCTACGTGCCGCGCATGAAGGTGCTGCATACGTCCGAATTGGCGATCGGCCAGATCTACGTGCCGGTCGTGAACTGGCTGCTGCTGTTCGTGATCCTCTGCATCGTGATAGGCTTCAAGAGCTCCGACAACCTCGCCGCAGCATACGGTATCGCGGTGACGGCGACGATGGTGATCACGACCGTGCTCGCGGCCGTCGTGATGGTGAAGGTGTGGAAGTGGAACCGGCTGCTCGTCGGCGCGATCATCGCGGTGTTCCTCGCGGTCGACCTGGGCTTTTTCGGCGCGAACCTGCTCAAGGTCGCGCAGGGCGGCTGGCTGCCGCTCGGCATCGGCGCGCTGTTGTTCTTCCTGCTGATGACCTGGTACACGGGCCGCCACATCGTCAAGGAGCGTACGGCTGCCGACGGTATCCCGCTCGAGCCGTTCCTGCAGGGGCTGCTCGCGCATCCGCCGCACCGTGTGTCGGGCACCGCGATCTACCTGACCGGTAACGACAAGCTCGTGCCCGTCAGCCTGCTGCACAACCTGAAGCACAACAAGGTGCTGCACGAGCGGACCATTTTCCTGACGTTCGTCACGCGTGACATCCCGTATGTGCGCGACGACAAGCGCCTGAGTGCGCGCGACGCGGGCGGCGGCCTGTACATCGTCAAGGCCGAATACGGCTTCAACGAGACGCCGGACGTGAAGGCAGTGCTCGAGGAATTCGGCCGCACCCATGACATGACGTTCGAACTGATGGATACGTCGTTTTTCCTCGCGCGCGAAACGGTCGTGCCGACGCATCTGCCCGGCATGTCGATCTGGCGCGAACGCGTGTTCGCATGGATGCATCAGAACGCGGCGAAGCCCACCGACTTCTTCTCGATCCCGGCGAACCGCGTGGTCGAGCTCGGCACCAAGATCGAAATCTGACCGGCACGCGGGCCGCACATGCGGCCCAAGCCGGTTCGGCCGCGCTTGCCGAGTGTCAAGTCCTGGAATAGGTTGACAGTATCCAGACGCTAGAACGCCCGATGCACCGCATCGGGCGTTTTGTATTCCAGGGCGGCGTGTGGCCGCTCATGGTTGTAGATGTGCACGGACTGTTCGACCATCTTGGCGGCCTGCTCGAGATCAGCAGGACGCTGCAGCAAGAACTCCCCCTTGAGGATACCGTTGACCCGCTCGGCCAGCGCATTCTGGTAGCAGTCGTAGCCGTCCGTCATCGAACAGCGCAA